>NZ_CP102830.1:1911818-2230454 GCF_024730785.1 Pseudomonas sp. LS44 | reverse complement strand
CGGTAGACCGTCAAGCAACTCATCCAGGGCCTGCAGGGTTTCCAGCAGCACCCAACGTTGCTCCGGCGATGGCACGCTCTCTTCGGGTAGCTGCGCCAAGGCGTCCAGGTAGGCCTGCTCCAGATTGCGCCGGGTGTAGAAGTTGCTCAGCAGGCGTTTACCCACCGTCAGCAGATAGGCCCGTGGCTCGCGCATCTCGGCGACCTGCTGGGAGCTGGAAAGCACCCGCAGGAAGGTGTCCTGACTCAGGTCCGCCGCATCCCAGGCATTGCCCATGCGTCGGCGCAGCCAGTTCTCCAGCCAGCTTCGATGGTCGCGGTACAGGGCGTGTAGGCTGTGCTCCGGTGGCGCCGCTACTTCAATCATCTCATGGGGCCTTGCGCGAAGACGGCTCAAATGCGAGTGATTCTAATTAGGACTACCCCGCTACACCAAGTCCTTTTGGGTATTCCGGATCTCTCCCCCCTTCAATTCGTCCTACAGAGGCGACGTAGGTCGGGGATGTGCGCGGCAATCGCCCCAAAAAAGGGACTGAGCCAAACGCTGCGCACATTTGTGGCTCAGCGCCTGCCGCAACAAACGCTTAATTCTCCGCAAATAACCCCACACATCCCACTATTCAGCGCGATTCGCCGGTTGTCCGGGAGACTGGCACGCAACCTGCTTATACCCCAGCACAACCTGCCGGACACCCGGCAGCGCACTCCCCGTGGTCACTGTCGACCACTTGCCGTTCAGGCGCGGGGATGAGTGACCCCGAGCAACGGCGCTCAGGTCAGCACTCCACAATAACTATGAATACCAGGCAAAGGCGCCTGGAGCTAATCGACAGCTCCAGGCGCCTTTTTTTGCATCTTTTTTAACCGCGTTGCCCCGGCAGCGGCTTGTACTGAGGAACGGCTATGAACTCCTTCGTCACTCCGATCAAGAGCGAAACCCTGATCGTCATCGGCAACGGTATGGTCGGCCACCACTGTGTCGAGCAACTGATCGAACGCGGTGCGCTGGCCCACTATCAGGTGCACGTATACGGCGAAGAACGCCAACGCGCCTATGACCGTGTGCACCTCTCCGAGTACTTCGGCGGTAAGGATGCCGAAGACCTGGCCCTTGGCGACGCCGACCTGTATGCCCGCAACGGCGTGCATCTGCACCTCGGCGAGCAAGTCCTGGAGATCGACCGCGAGCGCCAGGAAGTGGTCACCAACCACGGCCGCCGCGCTTACGACCGTCTGGTGCTGGCCACCGGCTCTTACCCCTTCGTACCGCCGATTCCCGGCGCCGAAGGCAATTCGCGCCTGGTCTACCGCACCCTCGACGATCTCGACGCCATTCGCGCCGCTGCGGCCAATGCCCGTCGCGGCGTCGTGGTCGGCGGCGGCCTGCTCGGCCTGGAAGCCGCCAACGCGCTGAAATCGCTCGGCCTGGAAGCCCACGTGGTGGAGTTCGCCCCGCGGCTGATGCCGGTCCAGTTGGACCCTGACGGCGGCGCCGCCCTGCGTGCGCGCATCGAAGCCCTTGGCGTCGGCGTACACCTGTCGCGCGCCACCCAGGACATCGTCATCGGCGAGGAATACGCCTACCGGATGAACTTCAACGACGGCGAATTCCTGGAAACCGACCTGATCGTGTTCTCCGCCGGGATTCGCCCGCAAGATGCCCTCGGCCGTAGCTCGGGCCTGGAAATCGCTCCGCGCGGCGGCGTGGTGATCGACAACGACTGCCGCACCAGCGACCCGGCGATCTTCGCCATCGGCGAGTGCGCCTCCTGGAACGGCAGCATCTTCGGCCTGGTCGCCCCCGGTTACACCATGGCGCGCAACCTCGCCGCGCAGCTGGTTGGCCAGGCGCACGAGCCGTTCACCGGCGCGGACATGTCAACCAAGCTCAAGCTGCTCGGCGTCGACGTCGGCTCGATCGGCGACGCCCATGCGGCCACGCCGGGCGCCAAGAGCTACCGGTTCATCGACGAAGCCAACGCCAGCTATCGGCGCCTGGTGGTGTCCGCCGATGGCCAGCACGTGATCGGCGCGGTGCTAGTCGGCGACAACAGCTACTACGACACCCTGCTGCAGTACGCACAGAACGGCATCAAACTGCCGCAGGAACCGTCCAGCCTGATCCTGCCGCTCTCCGACGGCGCGCCGACCCTCGGTGCCGACGCACTGCCGGACACCGCGACCATCTGCTCCTGCCACAACGTCAGCAAGGGCGCGGTGTGCTGCCAGGTCGACGCTGGCATCACCGACCTCGGCGAACTGAAGGCGGTGACCAAGGCCGGTACCGGCTGCGGCGGTTGCAGCGCGCTGCTCAAACAGGTCTTCGAACATGAGCTGAGCGCCCGTGGCGTGGCCGTCGACAAGAGCCTGTGCGAACACTTCGCCCACACCCGCCAGGAGCTGTACGCCATCGTGCGGGTAGAAGGGGTGATCAGCTTCGAGGAACTGCTGGCCAAGCACGGCCGCGGCCACACCGGTTGCGACATCTGCAAGCCGGCGGTGGGCTCGATCCTCGCGTCGTGCTGGAACCAGTCGATCACCGACCCCGCGCTGGTGCCGCTGCAAGATACCAACGACACCTTCATGGCCAACATGCAGAAGAACGGCACCTACTCCGTCGTGCCGCGTATTCCCGGTGGCGAAATCACCCCGGACGGGCTGATCGCCATCGGCGCGGTGGCGAAGAAGTACGACCTCTACACCAAGATCACCGGCGGCCAGCGCATCGACCTGTTCGGCGCGCAACTGCATGAGTTGCCGGATATCTGGGGCGAGCTAATCGCCGCCGGCTTCGAGACCGGCCACGCCTACGGCAAGTCGCTGCGTACCGTGAAGTCCTGCGTGGGCAGCACCTGGTGCCGCTACGGCGTGCAGGACAGCGTGGGCATGGCGCTGATCCTCGAGGACCGCTACAAGGGCCTGCGCTCGCCGCACAAGATCAAGTTCGCCGTCTCCGGCTGCACCCGCGAATGCGCCGAGGCGCAGAGCAAGGACGTCGGTGTGATCGCCACCGAGAAGGGCTGGAACCTCTATGTCAGCGGCAACGGCGGCATGCGTCCACGGCACGCCGAGCTGTTCGCCACCGATCTGGATGACGCCACCCTGATCCGCTACATCGACCGGTTCCTGATGTTCTACGTGCGCACCGCCGACCGCCTGCAACGCACCTCGGTCTGGCGCGAGTCGCTGGAAGGCGGCCTGGACTACCTCAAGGAAGTGATCATCGACGACAGCCTGGGCCTGGCGGGCGAGCTGGAAGCGCAGATGCAGCTGGTGGTCGACCGCTACGAATGCGAATGGGCCAACGCCATCCAGGACCCGGAGAAGCTCAAACGCTTCCGCACCTTCGTCAACGACCAGCGCGGCGACCCGGACATCCATTTCGTCAAGGAACGCGGCCAGCGCCGGCCGGTGCACTCCTCCGAACTCCACCTGATCCCTGTCACCGAGGAGGTGCTCTGATGAGCCAGTCCAACGTCGTGCTTGCCGCTTCCCCCTCCGCACTTTCCTGGCAGGCGCTGTGCCGCAGCCAGGATCTGGTGGCCAACTCCGGCGTGGTCGCCTGGCTGGACGGGGCGCAGATCGCCCTCTTCCACCTGCCGCACACGGTCGACGGCGAGAAGCTGTTCGCCATTGAGAACCGCGACCCGAAATCCGGCGCCAACGTGATTGGCCGCGGCATCGTCGGCCAGCTCAAGGGCGATCTGGTGATCGCCTCGCCACTCTACAAGCAGCACTTCCGCCTGGCGGACGGCAGCTGCCTGGAATACCCCGAGCAACGCCTGCGCGTCTGGCCGGTGCGCCTGAACGGCGATGCCGTGGAAATCGGCGTCGCCGCACAAGACTGATCCACAACGACGACCGGCGCGCCCAAGCGCCGGCTCACTGGCTACCGAGCCTCACACAGAGAGCACCCCGATGTCCTACCTGGTTCCTGCAGAATTCGTGACCAAGATGGTCGACTCCGGCGAGTCGAAGATCTTCATGTCGACCCGCGACACCCTGATCCGTGCCTTCATGGCCGGTGCGATCCTGGCCCTGGCCGCCGTGTTCGCCATCACCATTTCCGTGCAGACGGGCTCGCCGCTGGTGGGCGCCATCCTCTTCCCGGTCGGCTTCGTGATGCTTTACCTGATGGGCTTCGACCTGCTCACCGGGGTGTTCGTCCTCACCCCGCTGGCCCTGCTCGACAAGCGCCCGGGCGTCACCGTCGGCGGCGTGCTGCGCAACTGGGGCCTGGTGTTCACCGGCAACTTCGCCGGTGCGCTGACCGTGGCGGTGATGATGGCGTTCGTCTTCACCTACGGGTTTTCCACTGGTCCCGGCGTGATCGGCGAGAAGATCTCCCACATCGGTGAAGCCCGTACCCTGGGCTACGCCGAATACGGCCTGGCCGGCTGGCTGACCATCTTCCTGCGCGGCATGCTGTGCAACTGGATGGTGTCCCTGGGTGTGGTCGGCGCGATGATCTCTACCACTGTCAGCGGCAAGACCATCGCCATGTGGATGCCGATCATGCTGTTCTTCTACATGGGCTTCGAGCACTCGGTGGTGAACATGTTCCTGTTCCCCTCGGCGATGATTTTGGGCGGCAACTTCTCAGTGATGGATTACATGCTCTGGAACGAGATTCCGACCGCGCTGGGCAACCTGGTCGGCGGCCTCGCCTTCACCGGTCTGACCCTCTACAGCACGCACATTCGCACCGCGCCGAAACGTTCGTTCAGCTGAGCCGTACCGGCCGGAAGCCGCAGCCCTAACCGGTTGCGGCTTTGTTGTGAGTGACATCTTCCCGAGCGAACCAAGCATCCTGTGAAAGTCTCCGTAGGGCAGTACTCCGACAAGGGCCGCAAGGCGGTCAACCAGGACTTCCATGGCGCCTGCATTCCTCCGGAGCCGCAGCTGAGCGCCAAGGGTATCGCCCTGGCGCTGGCCGACGGCATCAGCAGCAGCGAGGTCAGCCATATCGCCAGCGAAACGGCGGTCAGCGGCTTCCTCGCCGACTACTTCAGCACCTCGGAAACCTGGTCGGTGAAGAAGTCCGCCGAGCGCGTGCTGAGCGCTACCAATTCCTGGCTGCACGCGCAGACCCGGCAGAGCCAGTATCGCTACGACCAGGATCGCGGCTATGTGTGCACCTTCAGCGCGCTGGTGCTCAAGTCGACCACCGCGCACCTGTTCCACGCCGGCGATGCGCGCATCTACCGGCTCCAGGGTAGCGCCCTCGAGCAACTGACCAACGACCACCGCCTGTGGGTGGGTGAAGACAAGAGCTACCTGAGCCGCGGCCTGGGCATCAATCCACAGTTGGAGCTCGACTATCGAGCGCTTGCGGTCGATCGCGGTGACCTGTTCGTCCTGGCCACCGATGGTGTGTACGAGCACGCCAGCGACCGCTACATGGTGGAAACCATCGCCGCACACGCCGACAACCTCGATGCAGCGGCGCGCGCCATCGTCGCTACCGCCCTGGCCCAAGGCAGCGCCGACAATCTGACCGTGCAGATCGTGCGAATCGACGAATTGCCCAGCGAAGATGCCGACGAGCTTTATCAGAAACTCACCGAACTACCCTGCCCGCCGATGTTGCAGGCGCGCATGGTGTTCGATGGCTACCGGATCGTCCGCGAAGTGCACGCCAGCAGCCGCAGCCACGTGTACCTGGCGCTAGACGGCGAAAGCGACACGCCGGTGATCATCAAGACGCCTTCTATCGACCAGCAGCACGACCCGCTCTACCTGGAACGCTTCCTCACCGAAGAGTGGATCGCCCGGCGCATCGATAGCGCGCATGTGCTCAAGGCCTGGCCGCAGACACGCAAGCGCAACTATCTGTACACCGTAGCCGAGTACATCGAGGGGCAGACGCTCAGCCAGTGGATGATCGACCACCCCAAGCCCGACCTGGAGACGGTGCGCGGCATCGTCGAGCAGATCGCCAAGGGCCTGCGCGCGTTCCACCGCCTGGAAATGCTCCACCAGGACCTGCGCCCGGATAACGTGCTGATCGACGCCACCGGCACGGTGAAGATCATCGACTTCGGCTCCACCCAGGTCGCCGGCATCCTCGAAATCGCCACCCCGCTGCAACGCCAGTCGTTGCTAGGCACCGCGCAGTACACCGCACCGGAATACTTCCTCGGCGAAAGCGGTTCGCCGCGCTCGGACCAGTTCTCCCTGGCGGTAATCACCTACCAGATGCTCACCGGGCAGCTGCCCTACGGCGCGCAAGTGGCCAAGTCACGCAGCCAGGCCGCGCAAAACCGCCTGGTCTACCGCTCCGCCCGGGATATCGAGCGGGAGATTCCGGCGTGGATCGACGACGTGCTGCGCAAGGCCAGCCACCCCAATCCGAACAAGCGCTACGAGGAGCTCTCCGAGTTCGTCTACGAGTTGCGCCATCCCAACCAGGCGTTCCTCAACCGCACCCGCGCCCCGCTGCTGGAGCGCAACCCGGTACTGTTCTGGAAAGGCCTGTGCGGCGTGCTGCTGGCCGTCATCGGGCTGTTATTGCTGCGTTAATTTCTCCGGCGACGCCTCGTAGGATGGGCGGGGCCGCCTAAGTCGAGAAGCGAGTGCCGATACCCAACCCATGGACTCATGCCGGCTTTGATTGGGCGGTGCAGGTGTTTAGCGCCCCACCGCACGTGGGTTGGGCTGAATTTTCCGGCGTTTGACCAGGGTTTGCATCGCGCGCGCGTACAAAGCCTGGCCGGTGTAGGTCGGTAGTTCATTGCTGATCCAGCCGTCATCGGGGCTATGCCAGCGCAACTCGCCGCTTTGCAGCTTCAGTTCACGCTGAATCTGGCGAACCGACCTTTCAATGTCACTGACCGACTTCAGCGAGCTGGAGTCGATCACCCGACATAAGCAGCTATCCGCGCAGTGAAGTTCCAGCAGCACCGAACCATCGGGACGCGAGTGGGCGGTGATGCCCTGGTTGCGGAAGGACTCGAGAATCAATTCCATGCTGCCTTTCATCGCGGTGTGCTCCTTATTGATTTCAATACCCGAACTTCAATAAGCAGTTCACATGCCGCTTTGAGAAACTTTATTACTCATTAAAAATCAATTAGTTAGCCTTGAAGATGGTATTTTGATATCAGCAAAATGCATGAATTGAGCGTTACGCCATCATGCAGAATGCACGGTGAAAGCTACGAGCCAGACCTCATAAGGCCTGTAATCGCCTGCGCCAAATCGCTCTGCCGATAGGGTTTGGACAGCATGGGCAGGCTAGACGATGCAGCGTGAAGCTCTTCGGCGAAACCAGTGGCCAAAATCACTGGCAGTTTCGGCCATTGGCCATGGACCGCCGCGATCAGTTGCAAGCCAGTCATGCCGGGCATGGCATGGTCGCTGATGAGTAAGTCGGGTATTTGGCTCTCCAGCAGGTCGAGTGCCTGGTCGCCAGAATTAGCCGTCACCACATCACAGCCCAAGTCTTCGAGCATGGCCACGGTACTCGCCATCACGAGCGCGTCATCGTCCACCAGCAGAACCTTGTAGTGAAACGGACTGTCGGCAACCTGTGGGGCGCGGCTTTCACCCGTGCCAACCACCTCTTCTCCCTGAGCGCTGGGCAGCCAGAGCTCCGCAGTGGTGCCGATACCTTTCTGGCTACGCAGGATGAGTTTGCCCCCCAGCTGTTCCGCCAAACCGTGAACGATGGAAAGCCCCAGCCCGGTGCCCTTGCCGATGCTCTTCGTGGTGAAAAATGGCTCCACCGCACGCTGCAATGTGAGTTCATCCATCCCTTCGCCCGTATCCGTAACGCTCAGGCACACATAGCGGCCCTGGGTCAGGTGGCGCGGATCGTTCGGCTCGACCACCTGGTTAGTCGCAGTGATGACGATATTGCCGCCATTAGGCATGACATCGCGGACGTTCATGGCCAGGTTGATCACCGCTAGCTCCAGCTGGCTCATATCACCCTTGATCGGGTCGAGAGACAGAGGCAAGCGGGTCTCGAAGGTAATGACTGGAGCGAACGAATTCAGCAGCTCGGTCATGGCGCGAATCATTCCCTGCACCTCGATTACCTGGGGCAAGAGCCGCTGACGCCTGGAGAACGTGAGCATCCGCTGGGTCAAGCTGGCCCCGCGTTGGGCGCCAGCAATGGCATTGTCGACCAGCCGCTGCAGCTTCGGATCGGCCGGTAGCCGCTTGGCGAGGAGCTCCAGGTTACCGAGCACCGCCATCAGCAAATTGTTGAAGTCGTGGGCGATGCCGCCGGTCAATTGGCCGATCGCCTCCATCTTCTGCGACTGAAACAATGCGGAACGGGCTTGCTCCAGGGCTTCCTGCGCCGCCTTGGCCTCGCTGATATCGCGTGTAACCTTGGCGAATCCGAGCAGCGTGCCTTTCGGGTTGCGAATCGGATCAATCACCACGCTGGCCCAGAAACGCGTGCCGTCCTTGCGCACCCGCCAGCCTTCGCTTTTGAACCAGCCTTCACGCGCGGAAATTTCCAAGTTGAGCTGCGGAAGGCCAGATGCACGGTCCTCCGGGGTATAAAAATTCGAAAAGGACTGGCCGAGGACTTCGTCTTCGGTGTACCCCTTGAAGCGCTGGGCGCCGCGATTCCAGCTGACCACGATCCCCACTGGGTCGATCATGTAGATCGCATAGTCATGGACAGCGTTGACCAGAAAACGGTAGCGACTATCGTCGCTCAACAGCGAATCCGACTTCATTGTCTATCCCTGTGTGGCGCATAGATCACGACAGGACTGGGAGACGGGGCGAGACATAGTGGTGAGTCCCGCAGCGACTGCAGCAAGACACCATGAATCGCTCAAGCCCCAGCCAACAGTTCTGCGGTTGACCCCATCGACAGCCGAAAAGCGCACAACTAACGGTCATGGTCGACTTTCGATGCATTCGTGAAAGCAGTGGTAGATTTTGAGCGCAACTCGATGCGCGCCGAGACTCATTGAAAAAAACAAAGAGTTAGGGGCAACTGGCGACAGAGTCATCGGTCATTTTGCACGACCAGCGCAGTTACGAATTGCAAAATACCGCCCGGCCGGAGCAGGCGGGCGGCATCGGACAGGGCCAAGTTCAGCGCGCGGCGTCCTGCTGCATCAGTGGGGTTTCCTGGATTTTGGCGGCGTCCCAGCCGCCACCCAGGGCGGCGATCAGTTGCACGCTGGCCGTCAGGCGGCTGCCTTGCAGGCTGAGCAGCGTGCGCTCGTTGGAGAGCGCGCTGGTTTGCACGTTGACCACGCTGTTGTAGTCGATAGTGCCGGCCTTGTACTGGTTTTCGATCAGCCGCAGCGAATCGCGGGCGGACGCCAAAGCCTCCTCCTGCACCGCGCTCTCGCGAGTGAAGACATCCAGCTGGACCAGGTAATCCTCCACCTCGCGGAAGCCATCGAGCACGCTCTGCCGGTAGTCGGCGACGGTCTGGTCATAGCTTGCTTCGGCCTGCTCGACCCGCGAGCGGATGATGCCGCCGTCGAATAGGGTCATGGCGAATTGCGGGCCGATCGACCAGAAGCGGTTCGGTGCGCTGATCCAGTCATTCAGGCTGCCACTGCGATAGCCTCCGCTGGCCGACAAGACCAGATCTGGATAGTAGGCGGCCTGTTCCACACCGATATCCGCGTTGGCGGCGATCACCCGGCGCTCCGAAGCGGCGATGTCCGGTCGCCGTTCGAGCAAGGCGGATGGCACGTTCAGCGGGATTTCCGGTAGCGCGGGAACCTGGTCGAGTTCAGCGAGATCGAACTCGCTCGGCGGCACGCCGATGAGCACGGCGATGGCATGTTCCAGCTGGGCGCGCTGGTACTCCAGATCGATGGACTGCGCTTGAGTACTTTTCAGCTGAGTCCGCGCCTGAGTGACGTCGGATTTCGGCACGATGCCGGCGTTGTACTGGTTGTCGGTCAGCTTCAGCGCGCGCTGATACGCCACCACCGTCGCCTCGAGCAAGCGCTTCTGTTCATCCAGTACACGCAGTTGCAGATAGCTCTGCACCAGTTCGGACTGCAGGCTCAGACGCACCCCGGCGAGATCGGCGGCGCTGGCGTCCATGCTGGCGTTGTCCGCTTCCAGCTGGCGGCGCAACTTGCCCCACAGATCCAGCTCCCAGCTCACGCCGAGGCTCGCCTCGTAGCTCTTCGATACGTTGGCGGCGCTCGAACCGCTGACACTGATGCCGTCAGACGTGCTGATGGTATTGCTGCCGCCGCCCTGCCCTGCACGACTGACACCGACATTGGTGCCGATGGTCGGGAAGAACGCCGCCCGCGCACCACGAGTCAGGGCTCGGGCCTGGCGGTATTGCGCTTCGGAGCTGGCCAGACTCTGGTTGTTGGCGTTCAGTCGCTCGATCAACTGGTTCAGCTGAGCATCGCCATACAGTTGCCACCAGGCGTCGCTTTGCAAAGCGTTGGCGGGTGTCGCGGCTTTCCAACCGGCGGCATGCTTGAAGGCGGTGGGTGTGCCGCCGGCCAGACTCGGGCGCTGATAATCGGGCCCGATGGCGCAGGCGCTCAGCGTCAGGCTAATGCACAGGGCCAGAGCCGTAGGGCGGGTGCAACCCGCCACAGCGCTGAAGAATGCTCGCGCGGGTTGCACCCGCCCTACAAAGCCGATTCGGGTAAATGAATTCATAGCGGTGTTTCCAAGGCGGCATCGGTACGCACGCCGCGCCAACTATTGAAGCGATGGCGCAGGCGGTCGAGGGAGAGATAGACCACCGGAGTGGTGTACAGGGTCAGGATCTGGCTGAGGATCAGCCCGCCGACGATGGTGATGCCCAGCGGTTGGCGCATCTCTGCACCTTCGGTACCGCCGATCAGTAGCGGCATGGCGCCAAGAATCGCCGCCAGAGTGGTCATCAGGATCGGTCGTAGCCGCTGCAGACACGCCTGGCGGATCGACTCGCTGGGCGACAGGCCGCTTTCGCGCTCGAGTTGCAGGGCCAGGTCGATCATCAAGATCGCGTTCTTCTTAACGATACCGATCAGCAGGAACAAGCCGAGTAGCGAAATCAGGCTGAATTGGCCGCCGACCAGCAAGATCGTCAGCAGCGCCCCAACGCCCGCCGAGGGCAGCGTCGAGAGAATGGTCAGCGGGTGGATATAGCTCTCGTAGAGAATCCCGAGGACCAGATAGACCAGCACCAGAGCGCCGAGAATCATCCAGGGTTGATTCTCCTGGGTGCTCTTGAAGGCATCGCCAGCGCCACCGAGCCGACCGATCACATCGGTCGGCAGGCCAATCGCGGCAATTGCCCGGTCAATCGCCACGGTGGCCTGATCGAGGCTGACCCCCGGCGCCAGGTCGAAGGAAATACTTTCCGAGGCGAACTGGCCGTCGTGAGTCACCCGGTCGTCTTCCAGACTGTAGGTGTAGTGGGCAAAGGTCGACAGCGGCACGCGTTTGCCATCGGCGGTGATCAACTGCACCTGATCGAGGGTATTGGGGTCCTGGGCGTATTTGGGATTGACCTCCATGACCACCTGATACTGGTTGAGGCTGTCATAGATCGTGGAGATCTGCCGCTGGCTGTAGGCGTTGTTGAGCACCGTACTGACCATGGCCATGTCCACGCCCAGACGCTTGGCCTGTTCGCGGTCGATCTGCAGGGTCACCTGCTGTGCGCCGCGCCCCTCGCGGGCATCGATGGCGGTCAGCTCGGGCAGCGCCTTGAGCGCCGTGGCGACCTTCGGCAGCCACTCACGCAGCGCCGATAGCTCGTCGGTTTGCAGCACGTACTGGTATTGCGAGGTGTCCTGCTCACGCGAGCCACCGAACATCAGGTCCTGGTCGGCCATCAGCATCAGCCGGCCACCAGGGACTTTCGGGGTACTTTTGCGCAGGCGCTCGATGACCTTCTGGGCATCCACGCCGCGCTCTTCGAGTGGCTTGAGGCGGACGATCATGAAGGCGTTATTGATCCCGCCATTACCGCCGATGAAGCCGGCCACGCTTTGCACCGCCGGGTCCTTGAGCACCGCGCGACGGAAGATTTCCATCTTCGGCTGCATGACGCTGAACGACAGGCCGTCGTCGCCGCGGATGAAGCCGATCAACTGGCCGGTGTCCTGCTGCGGCAGGAACGTCTTGGGCACGATGACGTAGAGGAAAACGTTCAAGCCGATGGTGGCCAGCAGGCTCAGCAAGGTCAGCCGCGGATGGCGTAACACCCAGCCCAGGCTGCGGTCGTAGAAATCCACCAGGCGCTCGTGAACGCCTTGGCTCCAGCGTTGCAGGCGCGATTCGCGTTGCGGATCATGCGGCTTGAGCCAGCGTGCGCAGAGCATCGGCGTCAAGGTCAGGGAGACCACCAGCGAGACCAGAATCGACGCCGCCAGGGTGATCGAAAACTCGCGGAATAGCTGCCCGACAATGCCGCCCATAAACAGGATGGAAACGAACACCGCGACCAGCGAGAGGTTCATCGACAGCAGGGTGAAGCCGACTTCGCGCGTACCGCGCAGCGCCGCCTGGAAGGGTTTTTCGCCGTTATCGATGTGCCGGGCGATGTTCTCCAACACCACGATGGCGTCATCCACCACCAACCCGGCGGCGAGAATCAGCGCCATCAGCGACAACACGTTGAGCGAGAAGCCGCACAGGTACATCACCGCGAAGCTGCCAATCAGCGATACCGGGACCGCCAATGCGGGAATCAACGAGGCGCGCAGATTGCCAAGCGACAAGAACACCACGACGATCACCAGCGCCACCGCGATCAGCAGCGTGCGCTCGGCTTCGTGCAGGGTCGAGCGGATCACCGGCGAGCGATCCATCGCCAGGTCCAGTTGCACGCTGGCCGGCAACACCGCCTGCAACGCCGGCAGCTGCGCCTTGATCGACTCGATGGTTTCGATGATGTTGGCGCCGGCCTGGCGGTTGATCACCAGCAGCACAGCCGAGTTGTCGTTGAAGAAGCCGCTGTTGTAGCGATCTTCCACCGCATCGCGGACCTGGGCGACATCGCTCAAACGCAGCGCGGCGCCATCCTGGTAACGAATGATCAGTGGCCGGTAATCCTTGGCGCGCTCCAACTGGTCGTTGGCCTGCACCTGCCATTGCCGCTCACCGTCTGCCACCTGGCCTTTCGGGCGGCGCACGTTGGCGTTGTCGATCGCAGTGCGCACCTCGTCGAGGCTCAGACCGTACTGGTTGAGCAATTGCGGCTCGAGTTCGACGCGCACCGCCGGCAGCGAGCTGCCGCCAACTTGCACCTCGCCGACCCCGGTCACCTGCGACAGGCTCTGGGCGAGGATGGTCGAGGCCAGGTCGTAGAGCTGGCCCTTCTCCAGTACATCGGAGGTCAGCGACAGCACCATGATCGGCGCCTGCGACGGGTTGACCTTCTTGTAGGTCGGCATGCTGCGCATCCCGCTGGGCAGCAGGTTGCGCGAGGCATTAATCGCCGCTTGCACGTCGCGAGCGGCGCCGTTGATGTCGCGATTGCTCTCGAACTGCAGAATGATCCGTGATGAGCCCTGGCCGGTGCGGCTGGTCATCTGGGTGATGCCGGCAATCGTCCCGAGTGAGCGCTCCAGCGGCGTAGTGACGCTGGACGCCATGATCTCCGGGCTGGCGCCGGCCAGGTTGGCCTGCACGGTGATTACCGGGAAGTCCATCTGCGGCAGCGGCGACACTGGCAACAGGCCAAAGCTCAGGCCGCCGAGCAGCAGGATCGCCAGGCTGAGCAGCATGGTCGCCACCGGACGGCGGATGAACGGCGCAGAGAGGTTCATGCCCACGCCTCGGCGGTAGGAGCGAATTTATTCGCGATGCCCCGAACCGAATTCGCGAATGAATTCGCTCCTACACACAGCCGAGATGTCCGGTTGTGCTCGGGCAACCCCCTCTCCCATTCATGGGAGAGGGTTGGGGAGAGGGCAACGGACGCGCCGGAGACGCCAGCCACCCTCTCCCCCGACCCCTCTCCCGTAAACGGGAGAGGGGAGGAAATGCCGCTCAGTCCGTAGCCCGGATGTAATCCGGGGGCCAGGCAACTCCGCTTCCCGGATTGCATCCGGGCTACGGTGGCGCGAGCGATGCTCATACCACCACCTCTTCACCCTCTTCTTCCTGCCGCCCATAACGCCGCGCCAGGCGGTCGAAGTACAGGTAGATGACCGGTGTGGTGAACAGCGTCAGCACCTGGCTGACCAGCAGGCCGCCAACCATCACCAGACCCAGCGGCTGACGCAACTCGGCGCCGGAGCCGCTGGCGAGCATCAGCGGAATAGCGCCGAACAACGCCGCCAGGGTGGTCATCAGGATCGGCCGGAAGCGCAGCAGCGCCGCTTGGTAGATCGCCGCCTCGGGCGGCATGCCTTGGTTGCGTTCGGCGTCGAGGGCGAAGTCGATCATCATGATCGCGTTCTTCTTGACGATGCCGATCAGCAAGATGATGCCGATGATCGCGATCAGCCCCAGATCGTTGCCGGTGAGCAGCAACGCCAGCAGCGCGCCGACGCCCGCCGAGGGCAAGGTGGAGAGAATCGTCACCGGATGGATGTAGCTCTCATAGAGCACTCCGAGGACGATATACATGGTCACCACGGCGGCGAGAATCAGCCACAGGGTGCTCGACAACGAGGCGCGGAAGGCTTCGGCGGCGCCCTGGAAGCGGCTCTGCACGCCTTCCGGCATACCGATGTCGCGCTGAGCCTGCTCGATGACCGCCACCGCTTCGCCGAGCGACACGCCCAGGGTCAGGTTGAATGACAGATTGACCGCCGGAAACTGACCGATGTGGTTGACCACCAGGTCAGTGTTGCGCTCCTCGACCTGGGCCAGGCTGGACAGCGGCACCTGGTTGCCGGCGCTGGTCTGCACATGGATTTGGCCAAGTGCCTGCGGGCCGATCTGCTCGCCGCTGCGCGACTGCAACACCACGCGATACTGGCTGGACTGGGTGAAGATGGTCGAGATCTGCCGCTGGCCGAAGGCGTCGTACAACGCATCGGTGATGCTTGAGACGTTCACGCCCAAGCGGCCGGCGAGATCACGGTCGATGTTCAGGTATACCTGCAAGCCTTTGTCCTGCAGGTCGCTGGCGACATCGCGCAGTTCGGCTTTGCCACGCAGCTCGTCGACCAGCTTGTGCGTCCACTCGCGCAGCAACTCGGTATCCGGCGACTCCAGGCTGAACTGGAATTGCGTGCGGCTGACCCGATCCTCGATGGTCAAGTCCTGGACTGGCTGGAGGAACAGGCGAATATCGCTGAGCTGGGCGAGCTGCGGCTGCAGACGTTCGATCACCTCGCTGGCGCTAACATCGCGTTCGCCGTGTGGCTTGAGATTGATCAGCAAGCGGCCGCTGTTGAGCGTGACATTGTCGCCATCGACACCGATGTAGGAGCTCAGGCTCGCCACCGCCGGATCTTTGAGAATGAGCGTCGCGAGTTCCTGCTGACGCGTGCTCATGGCGCTGAACGACACCGACTGCGGCGCTTCGGAAATACCCTGAATCACCCCGGTGTCCTGCACCGGAAAGAAGCCCTTGGGCACCGCGAGATAAAGCACCACGGTCAGCCCGAGGGTGGCGATGGCCACCAGCAGGGTCAGCGGCTGGTGGCGCAGCACCACTTGCAAACAGCGCCCGTAGCCGGCGATCAGCTGGTTGATCCAGTTGCCGCAGGCCCGATAGAACCAGCCCTGCTCGCGCTCCGGCGGTTCACGCTTGAGCAGTCGCGCGCACATCATCGGGGTCAGGGTCAGCGAGACCACCAGCGAAATGAGGATCGCCACCGCCAGGGTGATAGCAAATTCGCGGAACAAGCGGCCGACCACATCGGCCATGAACAGCAGCGGAATCAGCACGGCGATCAACGAGAAAGTCAGCGAGATCAGCGTGAAGCCGATCTGTCGCGCTCCTTTGAGCGCCGCCTGCATCGGTGTGGCGCCCTCCTCCAGATGGCGAGAAATGTTTTCCAGCATGACGATGGCATCGTCGACCACAAAACCCGTGGCGATGGTCAGCGCCATCAAAGTCAGGTTGTTGATCGAGAAGCCGGCCAGATACATCACCGCAAAGGTGCCGACCAGCGACAACGGCACGGCAATCGACGGAATGATGGTGGCCGACAGCTTGCGCAGGAAGATGAGCGTCACCATCACCACCAGCGCGACGGCCAGGAACAGCTCGTGCAACACATCGCGCACCGAGGCGCGGATGGTCTGGGTGCGGTCGGTGAGCACGCTGACATCCAGACCGGACGGCATGGTCGAGGTAATTTTCGGCAACAGCTCCTGAATCCGGTCGACCACCTCGATGACGTTGGCACCCGGTTGGCGCTGGATATTGATCAGCACCGCCTGGTTCTGGTTGGCCCAGGCGGCGAGTCGCTCGTCCTCGGCGCCATCGACGATGTCGGCGACATCTTTGAGCCGCAGCACGCCGCCATTGTTGTAGGAAAGGATCAGCTCGGCGTATTCCTCCGGGGAGCGCAGCTGGTCGTTGGCATCGAGCATCGACACCCGGGTGGGGCCGTCGAAGTTGCCCTTGGGCTGATTGACGTTGGAGGCGTTGACCAGGGTGCGCACGTCCGACAGGTTCAGACCGTTGGCCGCCAAGGCCTCGGGGTTGACGCGGATGCGCACCGCCTGGCGCTGACCGCCAGCCAGGCTGACCATGCCGACACCGCTGATTTGCGCGAGCTTTTGCGCCATGCGCGTATCGACCAGGTCATGCAGCTTGGGCAGCGGCATGGTCTTGGAGCTAATCGCTATGGTCAGCACCGGCGTATCGGCTGGGTTGACCTTGTTGTACACCGGCGGCGCGGGCAAATCCTTGGGCAGCAGGTTGGTGGCCGCATTGATGGCCGCCTGCACCTCCTGTTCGGCGATATCCAGGCCCATTTCCAGGGTGAAGCGCAGGGTGATCACCGAGGCACCGCCGGAGCTGGTCGAGGACATCTGCGCCAAGCCGGGCATCTGCCCGAACTGCCGTTCCAGGGGCGCGGTCACGGCGCTGGTCATCACTTCCGGGCTGGCGCCGGGATACAGCGTGAGCACTCGAATGGTCGGGTAATCGACCTGCGGCAAGGCCGACACCGGCAGCAGCTTGTAGGCGATCAGGCCGGCGAGGACGATCGCCAGCATGCTCAGCGTGGTGGCGACCGGGCGAAGGATGAACAGCCGTGACAGATTCATGCGTCGGGTTTTTCGCGGGCGGCAGGTTTGGTAGCAGTTTGATCCGAACCTTGCAGCTCAACGACCGGCGAGGCAGGCACCGCGTCGCTGTCATGGACAATTTCCACTTCGCTGCCATCGCGCAGCCGGTCGGTGCCTTCCAGGACCACCCGGTCACCGGCTTTCAAGCCGCTGAGCACCACGCTGCGCTCGCCGTCGTTCGGGCCAATCTGCAGCTGGCGGATATGCACTTTCTTGTCACCGTCGAGCACATAGACGAACGAGCCGTCGGTGCCGAACTGCACCGCCGCAGTGGGCACCAGTACGGCGTTTTTCAGGGTGTCGGCGCGCAGCTTGACGTTGACGAACTGGTTGGGAAACAGGGTTTCCTTTTCATTGGTAAAACGCGCCTTGAGCTTCAAGGTGCCGGTGGTGGTGTCGATCTGGTTGTCCAGGCTATGCAGCACGCCTTCGGCCTGCAGGCGGGTTTCCCCGCGATCCCAGGCTTCCACCGCCATCGGCTGGCCGCTGCGGTAATGCTC
Organism: Pseudomonas sp. LS44; assembly: GCF_024730785.1. Lineage (NCBI taxonomy): Bacteria > Pseudomonadati > Pseudomonadota > Gammaproteobacteria > Pseudomonadales > Pseudomonadaceae > Pseudomonas > Pseudomonas sp. LS44. Next base: position 2,212,801 of record NZ_CP102830.1, on the reverse strand, counting down.
GACCACGTCCGGCAAATCCCGCTCCGGCAAGGTGAAGCTAACGCTGATCGGCTGGGTCTGAGTGATCACCACCAACGGCGTGGTATCGCCGGAGCTGACCAGGTTGCCGGCATCCACCTGACGCAAGCCCAGGCGTCCGGAAATCGGCGCCTTGACCTGGGTAAAGTCGAGATTCAAGCGCGCCTGGGCGACGGCCGCCTCGTTGCCCTTGATGGTGCCGCGATATTGGTTGACCAGGGCTTCCTGGGTATCGAGGGTTTGCTTGGCGATGCTGTCTTCTTCGAACAGACCTTTGTAGCGTTTCAGGTCGAGTTCGGCGTTGCGCAGCTGCGCCTGGTTCTCCTGCAGGGTGCCTTGGGCTTGCTGCAGCGCGACCTGGAACGGCCGCGGATCGATGACCGCCAACACGGCGCCGGCCTTGACCAGCTGACCTTCTTCGAACAACAGCTTGACCAGTTGGCCGTCGACGCGCCCGCGAACATTCACGGTATTCATCGCCGTCACAGTCCCCAATGCCTTGTAGTAGACCGGGAAGTCGCCCTGGCTGGCGGCGGCGATCCGCACCGGAGTAGGCCCGCCCATGAAACCGCCGCCGAATCCGCCGCCGCCTCCAGGACCAGGTGCCATACCCGGAGCGCCAGCGCCGCGCCGGCGGCCCGCGCCAGGCTGGGCGGCCTGTTCAGCTGTAGCGCCGTCGCCGGGCTGGGATTTGCTCGTCGGCCATTGCCACCAGGCCAGCAACGCCAAGGCGAGCACAGTCAGGCCGATGAACAACCAGCGGCGCGAGGAACGGGATTCAGGGGTATTCGGAGAGCGAGCGGCCATGATGCACTTTCAACGTCTTCGGGAGCGTGCACGATAAGCACAGGACGCGGCCAAGCAAAGCCTCTTTACCGGGTTTTTACCTTCTACTGACGCCTCTAAACCCATGACCCGCAAATAAAAAGTTACGTGTTGGGCACCGCTTCCGTAGGGTGGGTTAGCCGCGTAGCGGCGTAACCCACCGGCGCGGTCACCCTGAACACCGGCGTCCAGCAGGGTTGGCGGGTTACGCCTACGGCTAACCCACCCTACGAATCATCACGCACTTACGCTTCTAAACCCATGGCGCGCAAATAAAAACGGCCTGCTTAAGCAGGCCGTTTTTAATATTGCCGGGTATTACTTGGTGAGCGCCGCAATGGCTGCGTCGTAGTTCGGCTCATCAGCAATTTCGCCGACCAATTCGCTGTGCAGGACTTTGTCGTTCTCGTCCAGCACCACCACGGCGCGAGCGGCGACGCCAGCCAGCGGGCCGGAGGCAATGGCGACACCATAGTTATTGAGGAAATCAGCGCCACGCATGGTCGACAGATTCATCACATTGCTTAGACCTTCAGCGCCGCAGAAGCGCGCTTGGGCAAACGGCAAGTCGGCGGAAATGCACAGCACCACGGTGTTGGCGAGCTTGCTGGATTGCTCGTTGAACTTGCGTACCGAGGTGGCGCAGGTCGGCGTGTCGACGCTTGGGAAGATGTTCAGGACTTTGCGTTTGCCGACCAGGCTGGCCAGGGTCACGTCGCCCAGATCTTTGCCGACCAGGGTGAATGCCGGTGCGGTTTGTCCGGCTTTTGGCAATTCGCCAGCGACTTCGATCGGGTTGCCCTTGAGGGTCACTTGAGCCATGAGAATGGTCCTTTTTGTTGGGTGGGGAAAAAGCGGCGAGCGCATGGTGACTGCATGAAAGAGCCGAAATGCTAGCACGGCACTAGCGCCATTTAGAGCGCTGCGGGGCAATCAGCCTACGCCCCCATTACGCATGTGGCCAATCGTTCAGCTTCTCGCCACCCGCACAGCGCCGGCTGGCAACAGGATTGACTGCTATCCGGAGATGACCTGCGCCACCGGCCGTGGGTTGGGATGGAAGAACACATGCTCGCGAATCGGCCCGACCGCCACTTCGCCGATTTCTTCGTAGCCTTGGCGGGCATAGAACTCCAGATAGCGCGGATTACCGGTGTCCAGCACCACGCCCTGCGAGCCGGTGTCCTCGGCGCACCAGTCGTGCAAGGCGCCGAGCAGCCGCTCGCCCAAATGCTGGCCCTGAAACTGCGGATGCACGCCGAGTAGCGGCAGCACGTGATAAGGCCCCGGCGGCAGGCAGGCGAGCACGGCGTCGTGATATTCGAGATAGCGCTTGGTGCAGCGAAAGCCGGTGGTCAGCAACATACGCAGACGCCAGGCCCAACTTTCGGTGATATCCAGACGCCGCTGCGGTGGCGCAATCAAGGCGATACCGATCAGGCGATCCTCGAGCAACAGGCCGATCGCTGGCAGTTCCTCGGCGAAATGCTGCTGCACCAGTTCGCGGACCGTGGCGCGCACACGCTGGTCGTAGCCAGGACGCTCAGCCTCGAACAGATAGGCAAACGTCGGTTCGTGACGATAGGCGTGGTACAGCAGCGAACGCGCCTCGCGTGCATAACCGCCATCGAGCATGCGGATATTCAGCGCCGCGAGGGAAACCTGGGAATTAGGCATTCACGGTGACCTCTTAATTATTGTTATCGGTTTTTCTTGCCTCCCAGCAACTTAGCACCCGCCCCCAGACGCCGCCAGACGGCTGGCCGCAAGGCCCGGCGATGGGCTAGCATCGGGCTTTTCCCAGGATGGCTAGCCATGAAGATCGTTTCTTTCAATATCAATGGCCTGCGCGCCCGTCCGCATCAGCTGGCAGCGCTAATCGAAAAGCATCAGCCGGATGTCATCGGCCTGCAGGAAACCAAAGTCAGCGACGAGCAGTTCCCCGAAGCGGAAATCCGCCAGCTCGGCTATCACGTGCATTACCACGGCCAGAAAGGCCATTACGGTGTCGCCCTGCTATCGCGCAAAGCGCCGCTGGTGCTGAGCAAAGGCTTCCCTGGCGACGATGAAGAAGCGCAACGGCGTTTCATCTGGGGTACCTACGCCGATGCGCACGGCAACCCGATCACCATCATGAACGGCTACTTCCCGCAGGGTGAAAGCCGCGATCACCCGACCAAATTCCCCGCCAAACAGCGCTTTTACGCCAATCTACAAGAGCTGCTGCTGACTCAGTTCAAACAGGACCAACCACTGGTGGTGATGGGTGACATCAACATCTCACCGGAAGACAGCGACATTGGCATCGGCGAGAACAACCGTCTGCGCTGGCTGAAGACCGGCAAGTGCAGCTTCCTGCCGGAAGAGCGCGAATGGCTGGCGACCCTGAAGAACTGGGGCCTGGTCGACAGTTTCCGCCACCTCAACCCGACGGTCAGCGATCGCTTCAGCTGGTTCGACTACCGCAGCCGCGGCTTCGAGGACGAACCCAAGCGCGGCCTGCGCATCGACGTGATCCTCGCTTCCGACCCACTGCTCGCACGGTTCAAGGACGCCGGGGTCGACTATGACCTGCGCGGCATGGAAAAGCCTTCCGACCACGCGCCGATCTGGCTTGAGCTGAGCTGAGCCCGTCTCGACCATGCACCAAGCCCGGCTCCAACGCCGGGCTATTGGCTATGTCCCCGCTAACGTGTTGCGCAGCGCTTTTGTAGGGTGGGTTAGCCGCGTAGCGGCGTAACCCACCAGCGACGCCGCTCGGAACACTGGCGTCCAACCTAGTCGGTGGGTTACGCCTACGGCTAACCCACCCTACGAATCTGAGCTGAACCTGCTGGCGTATTAACGCAGGAAGTCGAACGCGACTGCCCGCGTGCACACCTACGACAGGCTTCTTACGCCTGCCGAGTCATCGACTCGTCACACTCCTGTCATCTTTGCTGCTTAGCCTGCCGGCCTTCGGATCACTCCAAGGACGCACTCATGCTGCACCCTTCTTCTCGCCTGCCGGCAAACTGGCCTGCAACCATTACCTGGCTGCTACTCGGCTTTATCTGCTACGCCCTGCCCTGGTCGGTTATCGCCGCCCCTGGTGAACCGCCAGTACTGCGCATCCAGGGCTCCAACACCATCGGCGCGAAGCTCGGTCCGGCACTGGTCAAAGGCTTGATGGAGGAACGCGGCCTGCGCGACATCCGCCTGCAGCAAGGCGCAGCCGAGAACGAGCAGCGGGTCATCGGCGTGAACGCCGAGGGTCAGGAGGTGCGCATCGAGGTCGCCGCACACGGCTCGGGCACCGGTTTCACTGCCTTGAAGGATGGCAGTGCGGAACTGGCTGCCTCCTCGCGGCCGATCAAACCGGCTGAAGCGCAGTTGTTGACCAGTCTCGGCGATCTGAAAGGCCGCGACGCCGAACAGATCATCGCCCTCGATGGCCTGGCGATCATTCTCAATCCGAACAATCCGCTGGCCAGCCTGACCACCGAACAACTGGCGCGTATCTTCGCCGGCGAGGTGAAGACCTGGGAGGAGCTCGGCGGGCGCGGCGGTGAGATCCGCCTGTACGCGCGGGACGACAAATCCGGCACCTACGACACCTTCAAGGAACTGGTCCTCGCCGCCCACGGCAAGACGCTGGCGGCGAATGCCAAGCGTTTCGAGTCCAGCGAACAGTTGTCCGACTCCGTCAGCCAGGACAGCCACGGCATCGGCTTCATCGGCCTCCCCTACATCCGTCAGGCAAAGGCGCTGGCCATCGCCGATGGTGACTCGCAGGCCATGCCGCCGAGCACCACGCTGATCGCCACCGAGGACTACCCCCTGTCGCGGCGCTTGTTCCTGTATCTCCCTCCGGGCCAGCAAAACCCCTGGGCCAAGGCGCTGGTGCAGTTCGCTCACAGCCCGCGCGGCCAGGCAATCGTCGAGCAGACAGGATTCATCGCGCAGACGGTCCGCGCGGTTAAAGTGGCGGCGGATTCGAATTTGCCTCACGACTACCGTGAACTGGCGAGCCAGGCACAACGGCTATCGGTGAATTTCCGCTTCCAGGAAGGCAGCGCGACGCTGGATAACAAGGCGCAGCGCGACCTCGAACGGGTACTGGATTACTTGCAAAGCCACGACAAGCTGAATCAGGCGGTCGTGCTGGTCGGCTTTGGCGATCCCAAGCTCGATCCGGAGCGAGCTGCGCTACTGTCCAAGCTGCGCGCCATGGCCGTGCGCCGCGAGCTGGCCCGCCACGGGGTGGCCTTCCGCGAGATCACCGGCCTCGGCGATCAACTGCCGGTAGCCGCCAACGACGGCGAAGATGGCCGCCTGAAAAATCGCCGGGTGGAAGTCTGGGTGTATTAGGCGCGGATCAATAACCGCAACCGCGCTCTAATCGGCGGGAATGGGGGTGGAGGAAGCGTCCCCCGCCACGGGTTCATACTTAAGCCGCTGCGCCTCGAGTTGCCCGAGACCTACTTCGATCTGTCCCGATAGGTAATAGACCCCCGCCAACACTCCGGTTTCGCGATTGCGCATCAGGTTCAGCCACTCTTCGTCAAAGGCGGCGTTGATGTTTTTCCGCAAGCGCGCTTCCGTTGCCGGTCGTTCATTCTCCCGTGTGAGGGCAGTGAAACCGGCCACGCCCAAGGAAATCACCGAGCCCGCTACTCGTCCAACCAACGCCCCCAAAGCGCTTGCCGCACTGCTGGCGGTGAGCTCGGCCTCCAGGGTTTCGCTGGTGTGTTTCGCCATCGAGGCGATTCCCTCATTCGACGCCCACGCCCCAGGGCCACCGGGAGTGGTGAGAATTCGCTCGATCAGGGCGTCATAAGCCTGCAGCTCATCCAGCGGATCGGCGTGGACAACCTGATAAAGCGAAGCGCTGTAGGCCGGCTGGGTTAAGGCTATGGCTGGAATTTGATTCAGGCGCTGGTCGAACTGCTCTGGTGGTACCCCATAGCGCTGCGGGATTACCTGGAGTTGCTCGCCGAGCCGCAAGACATAGAAACTCGTGGTCTTTTGCATGACATCGTCAGGATCGATCTGCTCGGAAACGGGCTCCAGTACGCGATCCTGATACTGCTCCTGCAGATAGATGGACAGACGATTAACCGCCGAATCCTTATCCCCGTCCGCGCTCACCCGGTACCAGGCGACTTTCATGCTCAGCCATTGGCGGGTCCAGTAGCTGGAGAACCAGGGAATAAAGTCATCATCGGTACGTTTGTAGACCAAGTCCATCCAGCTCTCCATGAAGTCGAGAGCGTATTTCTCGGCCTGCGCTGCCGCAGCGTCTGAGGCGGCTCCAATATCGCTATCGACCTGCCGCCAGGTGTATTCCGAGACCACAACATCAGGGGGACGATCTGCGGTAGCACACCCCACGAGCGCCACCATCAAGGCGACGAGCAAGGAGCGCAAAATCAACATTGCCAAGACTCCTGGAGCAAGTTCGTTAGCGGCTCATCCCCACCAACGAAAGTGGCTAACCGGACTCTTCACACTGCTCATGCGGGCTTTCCGCAAAATCAATGGTCGCTCGATTGCTCCTTGCACATAGCAGTCTTCAGCGCCTTCTTCGGCCGCGCGTACAGCACGTCCGGCTTGGGCTTGAAAGTATAGGTGGCGAAAAAACACGGCTTGCACAAACCGACGCCTGGCGCTGCGGGGCGCCAGCCCACTAAATGGGCGCCGACGCAATTTCTTACACCCCCAGACTTGTCAGAGTCTGGCCAGGGCTTCTAGCCTCGTTAGGGTGACGCCGGGCCCCTCTGGCGGTGAATGCTCACCGTGATGTCGGAGTCATTTGACTGGTCAATTTTCGACATTCAAGGAGGGGCTCATGGAAGCTCTACAAACGTTCCTAGGTGGGGAGTTCCTCGGTACCGCCGCCTGGCTGTGGCTGGTTTTCCTCGGCATCGTCAGCGCCCTGCTGGTCCTCGATCTAGGCGTGCTGCACCGAGATCAACACGAAATCGAAATGCGCGAAAGTCTGCTGCTGTACAGCGGCTACTTTGCCGTAGGCGTGCTATTCGGCGTGTGGGTCTGGTTTCAGCTGGGGGCGCAAAGCGCGCTGGAGTTCTATACCGGCTTTCTCGTCGAGCAATCGCTGTCGATGGACAACGTGTTCGTCATGGCGACGATCCTCGGCTACTTCAACATCCCGCGGCGCTACCAACATCGTGTGCTGTTCTGGGGAATTCTCGGGGTGATCCTGCTGCGCGCGCTCATGATCGGCCTGGGCACGGCGCTAATTAAGGAGTTCGACTGGATTCTCTATGTGTTCGGCGCGTTCCTGCTGTTCACCGGGGTGAAAATGCTGTTCGCCAAGGACGAAGCGCACCCGGACTTGTCGCAGAACTCGGTGCTGCGCTTCCTGCGTAAGCGCCTGCGCATCACCGATGAGCTGCATGGGCCACATTTTTTCGTCCGCCGCCCCGACGCGAGCGGCAAGTTGTTGCTCTATGGCACACCGTTGTTCCTGGCACTAGTACTGATCGAGTTGGCCGACCTTGTGTTTGCCGTAGACAGCGTGCCAGCGGTGTTCGCCATCACCCAGGATCCGTTCATCGTCTACACCTCGAACATCTTCGCGATCCTCGGGCTGCGCGCGCTGTACTTCGCCCTGGCAGCACTCATGCACCGTTTCGTTTATCTGAAATACGCGTTGGCGTTGGTGTTGGTGTTCATCGGTGGGAAGATTTTCGCCCACGGTATCGTCGGCCCGATTCCACCGCTGCTGTCGCTGAGCGTCACCTTCGGCGTGTTGGCGGGCGGCGTGCTGCTATCACTGTTGAAGACGCGCAACCAGGCCGAGCAGCGTTAGCGAGAGTCAGAGGACGATGGATATGCAGGATGTGCTGATCGAAGCCATCGAGAAACGCGGCAAACAGCAGTGGCAGGTCCGGCTAGGGAGCCGCTACGTGACCTTCGTGCAGGAGCAGGCGGCCCGCGCCTTCCCCGCCCAGCTGCACCTGCGTGTGCATTGGTTGCACCAGCAGAGCGATGTCACAGACAGTGCCAACCCCTCACCGCCCTGAAGCGCAAAGCCATCCTGTAGGAGCGAATTTATTCGCGATGGGGCCGCCCGAGCTGCCCTGCTCTCCTACACAGCCACAAACAACAAGGCCCGCATCTGCGGGCCTTGTTGTTTCAGCCGGGTTAGTGGCTGCTGCGGAGCATTTCCTTCGGCACGTATTTGCCGATCTCGAACTTGCCGATCGCCGCGCGGTGCACTTCGTCCGGGCCATCGGCCAGGCGCAGGGTGCGCTGCATGGCGTAGAAGTACGCCAGCGGCGTGTCGTTGGAGACACCGGCACCACCGTGGATCTGGATCGCACGGTCGATCACGCTCAGCGCGACGTTGGGCGCCACCACCTTGATCTGGGCGATCTCGCTCTGCGCGATCTTGTTGCCCACGGTATCCATCATGTACGCCGCATTGAGGGTCAGCAGGCGAGCCTGGTTGATCTCGATACGTGAGTTGGCGATGTGGTCGATGTTGCCGCCTAGGCGGGCCAGCGGCCTGCCGAACGCGGTGCGGCTGGCGGCGCGCTTGCACATCAGTTCCAGCGCGCGCTCGGCCATGCCCACGGAGCGCATGCAGTGGTGGATACGGCCTGGGCCAAGGCGACCCTGGGCGATCTCGAAGCCACGGCCTTCGCCGAGCAGGACGTTCTCATACGGCACGCGGACATTCTCGAACAGCACTTCGGCGTGGCCGTGCGGCGCGTCGTCGTAGCCGAACACCGGCAGCGGACGGAGGATTTTCACCCCTGGGGTATCGGTCGGCACCAGAATCATCGAGTGCTGCTGGTGGCGCGGGCCGTCCGGATTGGTCAGGCCCATGAAGATCATGATCTTGCAACGCGGATCGCAAGCGCCGGAGGTCCACCACTTGCGGCCGTTGATCACCCACTCGTCACCCTCGCGTACCGCGCGGGCTTCCATGTTGGTGGCGTCGGACGAAGCCACGCCCGGCTCGGTCATCGCGAAGGCCGAACGGATCTCACCGGAGAGCAGCGGCTCCAGCCACTGTTTCTTCTGTGCTTCAGTGGCGTAACGCACCAGGGTTTCCATGTTGCCGGTGTCCGGCGCCGAGCAATTGAACGGTTCGGAGCCCATCAGCGAGCGGCCCATGATCTCGGCCAGCGGTGCGTATTCCATGTTGGTCAGGCCGGCACCGTAGTCGGACTCCGGCAGGAACAGGTTCCACAAACCCTCGGCTTTGGCCTTGGCTTTCAGCTCTTCCATGATCGCCGTGGGCTGCCAGCGGTCGCCTTCGGCCACTTGCTTGTCGAATACCTCCTCGGCTGGATAAACGTAGGCGTCCATGAACGCGGTAACGCGCTCACGCAATTCTTGAACCTTGGGAGAGTAAGCAAAATCCATGGGAAGCTACCTTTGACCGGCTGAGATGGAATGATCCTAGAACATGACCCCGTGATTTATCCAACCTATTCTCGGCGTGTATAAACATTCATCACTCATATATGATCACCCGATCGGGTACTTTCGGAGTGTGTTTGGAAATGAATCTAAGCAAGGTCGATCTCAACCTTTTCATTGTCTTCGATGCCATCTACACCGAAGCCAATCTGACCCGCGCCGGCCAAATTGTTGGTATCACCCAACCGGCCGTTTCCAACGCCCTCGCTCGTCTGCGCGAAACCTTCAATGACCCGCTGTTCGTGCGTACGGCCCAGGGCATGGTGCCGACGCCAATGGCGCAGAACATCATCGGCTCAGTGCGCAACGCTCTGCAGTTGTTGCGCGTATCCGTGCAGGAAAGCCGCATTTTCAACCCAGCCCAAGCGAATAAGACGTTCCGCATCAGCATGACCGACCTCACCGAGGCGGTCGTTTTGCCGCTTCTGTTCCAGCGCCTGCGTCGCCTGGCGCCGCAGGTACAGATCGAAAGCTTCCTGTCTAAACGCCGCGAGACCACCAAAGAGCTGGCCGCCGGCCGTCTGGACTTCGCCGTGGACTTGCCGCTGAACACCGATGCGCAGGTGCGCCACGTCAAGCTGATGGACGACCGCTACGTCTGCGCGATGCGCCAAGGTCATCCGCTGGGCAAAGAGAAAATCAGCATCGAAAAGTACTTGTCGCAGTCGCACGTGCAGATTTCCAGCCGCCGCAGTGGCCTCGGCTATGTCGATCTGGCCCTCGGCAAGATGGGCCTGCAACGCAAAATCGCACTGCGTTCCCAGCACTACCTGATGGCCTCTACAGTCATCGAAAGCACCGACATGCTGATGACCGCGCCCGAGCGCTTCGCTCGACGTCATGGGCTGCACTATGCCGATCTGCCGGTCGAGGTTCCGGCGGTTGAAACCCATCTGTACTGGCACGAGAGCACCGACCAGGATCCGGCCAACCGCTGGATGCGGGAGCAAATCATCGAAATCTGCCAGCAGGTTTCACGTAACGAAGCGAAAACCGCTTGACGGTTGTCGGCATTCCACATCCGGACTATTATTAACTTTAAGTCCGTATGCGGAGGATGGTGGCCATGGTAGTCGCCGAGCGTAAAGCCGAACCGATCGCCAATCTCGACTCGACCAAAGCCGGTCAAGTGGCATTGAAGTTCTTCTTCAACCTGATGGAAAAATGGCATTGCTCGGTCGAAGAGCAAATGGTCCTGCTCGGCTCCATCGGTCGTAGCACGCTGTACAAGTACCGCCAGCTGCCGGAAATCCGCTTGCCGCGCGATACCCTCGAGCGCGTGTCCTATCTGATGGGCATCCACAAATCGCTGCGTATCCTGTTTGGCGACAAACCGTCCACCTACGACTGGGTTCGCAAATCCAACAGCGAAGCACCGTTCAACGGCCATAGCGCGATGGAGTTGATGCTCGCCGGCGGCGTGGTCGATCTGGCCGATGTGCGCCGCTATCTGGATGGAGTGCGCGGTTGAGCCAAGCCGCCCTGCCTGCATGGAATCGTGCCTACCGCATCGTCTCCAGCGCCTTTCCACCGATCTCGGTGTTCGAGGACGTGCTCGATCCCGCCGACCTGGAGCAGGCCTACCTAATCGAAGGCCTGACCAACGACCGCCTGCGCGAAGAAGCCGGCCTACTCGCCCTGGTCGCTCCTGAAGATCGGGTCAGCGGTCCCGGCGCCTCGCCGCTAATGGCGGCGTTCACCCATATCGGCTATGCCAGTCGTTTCACCGACGGTAAATACGGCGTGTATTACTGCGGCGACAGCTTGCAGACCGCCATCGCCGAAACGCGCTATCACAAGGAACGCTTCCTGCGCGCCACCGCTGAGCCAAGCATGGAGCTCACCCTGCGCACCTACGTGTGCCAGGTGATCAAACCGCTGGTCGATATCCGCCAAGATTACGCGCAGCTTCACAATCCTGATCCGTCCAGTTACCCGATTGCCCAACACTTCGCCGCCGAGCAACGCAAGCAGAAGGCCTGGGGCCTGCTCTACCGCAGCGTGCGCCATGCGGACGGTGAATGCGCGGCGCTATTCCGCCCCCCGGCCGCCAGCCTGCCGCTGCAGGGCGTGCATTTGCGCTACGTCTGGGACGGCAAGCTGCAACAGATCGTCAATGTCTTCGAGATTAAGCAGCTCGCCTGAGAACCTGTTTACGATCTGCTGCGCGTCGGCCATACGGCGTTGAAATCGGGCTCAGAAGCCGCTTGCGGCTAACGCACTTCAGTGCGGCCCCGAAGGGGCGAGCGTAGCGAGTCATGCTCATTTACAACACATTCGAGATCAAACAGCTCGCCTGAGGCGACCGACAGGAGTCAGCAGTGCTGAAAAAGAGTTTCCAATCCATCCTGACCACCTGGTTCGCCGGCCTGTTGGTGCTACTGCCGCTGACCCTGACGCTGATCCTGCTCGGTTGGCTGTTCAGCCTGCTGAACAGCATGGTCGGCCCGGCGACCCTCACCGGGCGCCTGTTCGCCGCGCTCGGCCAACCCTTTGCCAGCAACCCGTACCTAGCCTACCTACTCGGTAGCCTGCTGCTGGCGGCGGCGATCTATGCCCTCGGCCTGGCCGTGCAGCTGGGGCTGAAGCGCCCGTTGGCGCGACTGATGGACATCACCCTTGGACGCATCCCTGTATTCAACAAGTTGTACAATCTGGCCGAGCGATTTGTCGCCCTGATCGACAAGAAAGAAGGCGCCGATATCGAAGCCATGAGTCCAGTTTGGTGCTTCTTTGGCGGAAATGGTGCCGCGGTGCTGGCCTTGATGCCCAACCCAGAGCCTCTGGAGATCGAGGGCCGCCGCTATTACGCGATCCTCGTGCCGACCGCGCCGATCCCCGTGGGCGGCGGCCTGCTGTATGTGCCCGTGGACTGGGTGCGCCCGGCGAACATGGGTGTCGATGCGTTCACCAGCGTGTATGTGTCGATGGGCATTACCCCGCCCAACGTGCCGGCAGTCCGACCGGAATAACTGGGTACAGTCGTTGCTTCCTCGCTCCGACAGTGCGGCCATGAGTCGCATTGCAATTCCGGACACATGGTAACTTTTTGTATACAAGCTAGTAGCCAAAACGTATTTACTTTGTCTACAGTGCGTGCACAAAGACAAAAAGCGAGCGCAACACCCATGAAAAATCCTTCAGTAGCAGCGTCATCGCATCAACGGCCCGAAGACGAAAACCTCGGCATCGGCGCCAACCTGGCCTACGGGCTGCAGCATGTACTCACCATGTACGGCGGTATCGTCGCGGTCCCCCTGATCATCGGCCAGGCCGCTGGCCTGTCACCGGCGGACATCGGCCTGCTGATCGCCGCCTCGCTGTTCGCCGGCGGCCTCGCCACCTTGCTGCAGACCCTCGGCCTGCCGTTCTTCGGCTGTCAGCTGCCGCTGGTGCAGGGCGTGTCCTTCGCCGGTGTGGCGACCATGATCGCAATCATCGGCAGCAACGGCGCCGGAGGCATCCCCGTGGTGCTCGGTGCGGTGATCGCCGCCTCGCTGATCGGCCTGCTGATAACCCCGATATTCTCGCGAATTACCAAGTTCTTCCCGCCCTTGGTCACCGGCATCGTCATCACCACCATCGGCCTGACGCTGATGCCGGTCGCCGCACGCTGGGCGATGGGCGGCAACAGCCAGTCGCCGGAGTTTGGCAGCATGGCCAATATCGGCCTGGCCGCCGTCACCCTCGGTTTCGTGCTGCTGTTCAGCAAGCTCGGTAACGCCAGTATCTCGCGCCTGTCGATCCTCCTGGCCATGGTCATCGGCACCGTGATCGCGGTGTTCTGCGGCATGGCCGACTTCTCCAATGTGCTCGAAGGCCCGCTGGTGGCAATGCCCAACCCGTTGCATTTCGGCATGCCGGAGTTCCAGATTGCGGCGATCCTGTCGATGCTGATCGTGATCATCGTCACCCTGGTGGAAACCTCCGCCGACATCCTCGCGGTCGGCGAGATCATCGGCACCAAGGTCGACTCCAAGCGTCTCGGCAACGGCCTGCGCGCCGACATGATCTCCAGCTCGCTGGCGCCGATCTTCGGCTCGTTTACCCAGAGCGCGTTCGCCCAGAACGTCGGCCTGGTCGCCGTCACCGGTATCAAGAGCCGCTACGTGGTGGCCTACGCCGGGTTGATCCTGGTGACTCTCGGCCTGCTGCCGGTGATGGGCCGACTGATTGCCGCGGTACCCACCGCGGTGCTCGGCGGCGCCGGCGTGGTGCTGTTCGGCACCGTGGCGGCGAGTGGCATCCGCACCCTGGCGCAGGTCGACTACCGCAACAACATGAACCTGATCATCGTCGCCACCTCGATCGGCTTCGGCATGATCCCGATCGCCGCGCCGACCTTCTACCACCACTTCCCGGCCTGGTTCGAGACCATCTTCCACTCGGGCATCAGCTCGGCGGCGATCATGGCCATCGCCCTGAACCTGCTGTTCAACCACTTCAAGGCCGGCAACTCCGACCAGCAGTCGGTGTTCGTCGCTGCCAGCGAGCGCACCTTGAGGGTTCAGGACATCGCTGCACTGAACGAAGGCGACTACTTCCAGGACGGCAAGCTCTTCGACGCCGACGGCAACGAAGTACCGGTGCTTAGCCATGACGACCATGGCTACGGCCACGACCACGCCGCGCCGAAGTCGCCGCGCAGCACCTCGGCTGAAGCCGCCCATCCCTCCAGCGCCTAAGCGCCCCGCAATAGCGTTGCCCGGCCCTGCGCCGGGCAACGTCCGTTCTGCCCCTCCGCACCGCCTCGCCCGCCGCTCCTCCTCCCCCGTTCCGCACCCTCGCACTCAGGATTGACAGTTCTTCGACTCATGCTTACGTTAACGTAAAGGTAAACGAATTCGAGCCCCGTCATGCCGACCACCTACTCCATCTCCGATCTGGCCCGCGAACTGGACGTCACCCCCCGCGCCATTCGTTTCTACGAAGAGCACGGCATGCTCAGCCCCGAGCGGCGTGGCCAGGAACGCGTCTACAGTCCCAAGGATCTGGTCGCCCTGAAACTGATCCTGCGCGGCAAGCGCATCGGCTTCTCGCTGGCCGAGTGCAAGGAGCTGATCGACCTCTACGACCCGAGCAGCGGCAACCGCAAGCAGCTGGAGACCTTCATGGCGAAGATCACCGAACGCCGCGCACAACTCGCCCAGCAGGTCCTCGACATCGAGCAGATGCAGCTGGAGCTGGATACCGCCGAAGAACGCTGCCTGGCCGCCATGGCCGAAACCATCGACTAATCCGATTCCCCGCGACGCGCACCACACAACGACAACAGGTGATTCCATGAACTACCCGAACCTCAACTTCGCCCTCGGTGAAACCATCAACATGCTGCGCGAGCAGGTGCAGGGCTTCGTCGCCGCCGAACTGGCGCCGCGCGCCGCCGAGATCGACAGCAGCAACCAGTTCCCCATGGACATGTGGAAGAAGTTCGGCGACATGGGCCTGCTCGGCATCACCGTCGAGGAGGAATACGGCGGATCCGGCCTGGGTTATGTGGCCCACGTCGTCGCCATGGAAGAGATCAGCCGCGCCTCGGCCTCGGTCGCCCTCTCCTACGGCGCGCACTCCAACCTGTGCGTCAACCAGATCAAGCGCAACGGCACCGCCGAACAGAAGGCCAAGTACCTGCCCAAGCTGGTTTCCGGCGAGCATGTCGGCGCCCTGGCCATGAGCGAGCCGAACGCCGGCTCCGACGTGGTCTCGATGAAACTGCGCGCCGACAAGCAGGGCGACCGCTATGTGCTCAACGGCAGCAAGATGTGGATCACCAACGGCCCGGACGCCCACACCTACGTGATCTACGCCCGCACCGACGCGAGCAAGGCCTCGGGCGGCATCACCGCCTTCATCGTCGAGCGCGACTGGAAGGGTTTCTCCCGCAGCCCGAAGCTGGACAAGCTCGGCATGCGCGGCTCGAACACCTGCGAGCTGGTGTTCCAGGATGTGGAAGTGCCGGAAGAGAACATTCTTGGCGCACTCAACGGCGGCGTGAAGGTGCTGATGAGCGGCCTCGACTACGAGCGTGTGGTGCTCTCTGGCGGCCCGACCGGGATCATGCAGGCGTGCATGGACGTGGTGCTGCCCTACATCCACGACCGCAAGCAGTTCGGCCAGAGCATCGGCGAGTTCCAGCTGATCCAGGGCAAGGTCGCCGACATGTACACCCAGCTCAACGCCAGCCGCGCCTACCTGTACGCGGTGGCCAACGCCTGCGACCGTGGCGAGACCACCCGCAAGGACGCTGCCGGGGTGATCCTCTACACCGCCGAACGCGCCACGCAGATGGCCCTGGATGCCATCCAGATCCTCGGCGGCAACGGCTACATCAACGACTTCCCCACCGGCCGCCTGCTGCGCGACGCCAAGCTCTACGAGATCGGCGCCGGCACCAGCGAAATCCGCCGCATGTTGATTGGGCGCGAGCTGTTTAACGAAACCAGGTAATCCATCGCCCAGCGCGGACAAGCCCCCTCTCCCCTCGCTTCATAAACAGGAGCAGGGAGAGGGTTAGGGAGAGGGGCAAGGCCGCCAGCGCCACCCTCCCCCCCGGCCCCTCTCCCGCAAGCGGGAGAGGGGAGCCAAAGACCCGTAGCCCGGATGCAATCCGGGAGGAATCGAGATCACCCCGGATTGCATCCGGGCTACGAAACGGAGCGAGCCAATGGCCATCCTGCACCCCCAGATCAACCCGCGGTCGGCGGAGTTCGCCGCCAACTCGGCGGCCATGCTCGAACAGGTCAACGACCTGCGCGCCCTACTCGCCCGCGTCCACGAAGGCGGCGGCGCCACGGCCCAGGAGCGCCACACCTCGCGCGGCAAGCTGCTGCCGCGTGAGCGCATCAATCGCCTGCTCGATCCCGGCTCGCCGTTTCTCGAGATCGGCCAGCTCGCCGCCCATGAGGTGTACGGCGAAGCCGTGCCGGCCGCTGGCGTGATCGCCGGTATCGGCCGTGTGGAAGGCGTCGAGTGCATGATCCTCGCCAACGACGCCACGGTGAAAGGCGGCAGCTACTACCCGCTGACCGTGAAGAAACACCTGCGCGCCCAAACCATCGCCCGCGAGAACCGCCTGCCGTGCATCTATCTGGTGGACTCCGGCGGCGCCAACCTGCCACGTCAGGACGAGGTGTTCCCCGACCGTGAGCACTTCGGCCGCATCTTCTTCAACCAGGCCAACATGAGCGCCCTCGGCATCCCGCAGATCGCCGTGGTCATGGGCTCGTGCACCGCCGGCGGCGCCTATGTGCCGGCGATGAGTGACGAGACCATCATGGTGCGCAACCAGGCCACCATCTTCCTCGCCGGCCCGCCGCTGGTGAAAGCCGCCACCGGCGAGGTGGTCAGCGCCGAGGACCTCGGCGGTGCCGACGTGCACTGCAAGACCTCCGGGGTCGCCGACCACTACGCCGAGGACGACGAGCACGCCCTGGCCCTGGCCCGCCGCTGCGTGAGCAACCTCAACTGGCGCAAGCTCGGCGAACTGCAACGCCATCAGCCGCTGGCGCCGCGCTATGCCAGCGACGAGCTGTATGGAGTGATCCCGGCCGACGCCAAGCAGCCGTTCGACGTGCGCGAGGTGATCGCGCGGATCGTCGACGATTCGTCCTTCGACGAATTCAAGGCGCTGTTCGGCGCCACCCTGGTCTGCGGCTTCGCCCACCTGCACGGCTACCCGGTGGCGATCCTCGCCAACAACGGGATTTTGTTTGCCGAATCGGCGCAGAAAGGCGCGCACTTCATCGAACTGGCCTGCCAGCGCGGCATTCCGCTGCTGTTCCTGCAGAACATCACCGGTTTCATGGTCGGCCAGAAATACGAGGCCGGCGGCATCGCCAAGCACGGCGCCAAGCTGGTCACCGCGGTGGCCTGCGCCAAGGTGCCGAAGTTCACCGTGATCATCGGCGGCAGCTTCGGCGCCGGTAACTACGGCATGTGCGGCCGCGCCTACGACCCGCGTTTCCTGTGGATGTGGCCGAATGCGCGGATCGGCGTGATGGGCGGCGAACAGGCCGCCGGCGTGCTCGCCCAGGTCAAGCGCGAGCAGGCCGAGCGCGCCGGCCAGGCTTTCTCCGCCGAGGAAGAACGGCAGATCAAGCAGCCGATCCTCGACCAGTACGAACACCAGGGCCACCCCTACTACTCCAGCGCCCGGCTCTGGGACGACGGCGTGATCGACCCGGCACAGACCCGCGAGGTGCTGGCGCTGGCGCTCTCGGCGACGCTCAACGCGCCGATCGAGCCGACTCAGTTCGGCGTGTTCAGGATGTAAAAAACCTACTCCCCTCTCCCGCTTGCGGGAGAGGGGCCGGGGGAGAGGGAAATCGGCGAAGCACCGGCCCTCACCCCAGCCCTCTCCCGGAGGGAGAGGGAGTCACTGACATGAGAGCCCGTGCATGACTACTTACAACACCATCGAACTACAGATCGACCCGCGCGGCGTGGCCAGCCTCTGGCTCAACCGCCCGGACAAGAACAACGCCTTCAACGCCGAGATGATCCGCGAGCTGATCCTCGCCCTCGACGCGGTCGCGGCCGACAAGAGCGTGCGTCTGCTGGTCCTGCGTGGCCACGGCAAACACTTCTGCGCCGGCGGCGACCTGAGCTGGATGCAGCAGGCCGCTGAACTGGACTACAACGGCAACCTGGCCGATGCCCAGCAACTCGCCGAACTAATGCACAACCTCTACCACCTGAAGAAGCCGACCCTGGCCGTGGTGCAGGGCGCGGCCTTCGCCGGCGGTCTGGGGCTGGTCAGCTGCTGCGACCTGGCGATCGGCGCCGACAACGCGCAGTTCAGCCTCTCCGAGGTGCGCATCGGCCTGATCCCGGCAACCATCGCGCCGTTCGTGGTCAAGGCCATCGGCCAGCGTGCCGCCAGCCGTTTCGCCCTGACCGCCGCGCGCTTCGATGGCCAGCGCGCCGTGGCCCTCGGCCTGCTCGCCGAAAGCTATCCGACCGAGGAGCTGGAGGCCCAGGCCGAGGCCTGGATCGCCAACCTGCGCCTCAACAGCCCCGCGGCGATGAGCGCCTGCAAGGCACTGTTCCATGAGGTCGCCGCCGCCGAGCTGACCCCGGCGCTGCGCCGTTACACCGAAAGCGCCATCGCCCGCGTGCGCATGAGCGTCGAAGGCCAGGAAGGCCTGCGCGCCTTCCTCGACAAACGCAAGCCGACCTGGCAGGGAGACGCCTGATGCCCGCCCGCTTTGGTAGGTTGGCGTTGAGCGCAGCGATACCCAACGGCAAGTCCTCAGTTACCACCACATCCGCTTGTTGGGCATCGCAGGCTCAGCCCAACCTACATTCGAGTCACGCCACCTCCACGGAGTCGCAGCCATGATCACTACGCTGCTGGTCGCCAACCGCGGCGAGATCGCCTGCCGGGTGATGCGCACCGCCAAAGCCCTCGGCCTGAAGACCGTGGCCGTGCACAGCGCGGTCGACCGCGACGCCCGCCACGTGCGCGAGGCGGATATGGCCGTCGACCTCGGCGGCGCCAAACCGGCCGACAGCTACCTGCTCATCGACAAGCTGATCGCCGCGGCCGAGGCCAGCGGCGCCCAAGCCATTCACCCAGGCTACGGCTTCCTCTCCGAGAACGCCGGCTTCGCCCGCGCCATCGAGGCCGCCGGGCTGATCTTCCTCGGCCCGCCCGCCTCGGCCATCGATGCCATGGGCAGCAAGTCCGCCGCCAAGGCGCTGATGGAAGATGCCGGCGTGCCCCTGGTGCCCGGCTACCACGGCGAAGCGCAGGATGTGGAAACCTTCCGCGCCGCGTCCGCGGGCATCGGCTACCCGGTGCTGCTCAAAGCTGCCGCCGGTGGTGGCGGCAAGGGCATGAAGGTGGTTGAACGCGAGAGCGAGTTGGGCGAAGCCCTGGCCTCGGCCCAGCGCGAGGCGCAGGCGGCGTTCGGCGACTCGCGCATGCTGGTGGAAAAGTACGTGCTCAAGCCGCGCCATGTGGAAATCCAGGTGTTCGCCGACCAGCACGGCAACTGCCTGTACCTCAACGAACGCGACTGCTCGATCCAGCGCCGCCACCAGAAGGTGGTCGAGGAAGCGCCAGCGCCGGGTCTCAGCGCCGAACTGCGCCAGGCCATGGGCGAAGCCGCAGTGAAGGCGGCGCAATCCATCGGCTATGTCGGCGCCGGCACCGTGGAGTTTCTCCTCGACGCGCGTGGCGACTTCTTCTTTATGGAGATGAATACCCGCCTGCAGGTCGAGCATCCGGTCACCGAAGCCATCACCGGCCTCGACCTGGTCGCCTGGCAGATCCGTGTCGCCCGTGGCGAAGAGCTGCCGATCAGCCAGGCGCAGGTGCCACTGATCGGCCACGCCATCGAAGTGCGCCTGTACGCCGAAGACCCGGACAACGACTTCCTCCCGGCCGCCGGCACCCTCGCTCTGTATCGCGAAACGGCCGCCGGCCCGGGCCGCCGAGTGGACAGCGGCGTCGCCGAAGGCGATGTGGTCTCGCCGTTCTACGACCCGATGCTCGGCAAGCTGATCGCCTGGGGCGAGAGTCGCGAGGAAGCCCGCCAGCGCCTCTTGGCCATGCTCGACGACACCCTGGTCGGCGGGGTGAAGACCAACCTGGCCTTCCTGCGTCGCGTGCTGGCCCATCCGGCCTTCGCCGCCGCCGAGCTGGACACCGGCTTCATCCCCCGTCACCAGGATGTCCTGCTACCGGCTCCGGGCGCACTGCCGGAGGCGTTCTGGCAGGCTGCCGCCGATGCCTTTATCCAGAGCGAAGCCAGCCAGGTGCGCGGCGACGATCCACACTCGCCGTGGAACGCCCGCAGCGGCTGGCGTGCCGGGGTGGCGACGGAGACCGAGCTGCATCTGGTCTGCGGCAGCGACAATTGCAAGGTCCGCCCCACGGGCGGCGCGCAGCTCCAGGACGAAGCGCTCTCCTGTACGAGCGAGCTTGCTCGCGATCAAAGCATCGCCAGCAAGCTGGCTCCTACAACAACATCGCTGCAACGCCGCCTGCACGCCATCCGCCAGGGCGATACCCTGTATCTCGAGTGGAACGGCGAGCTGCATAGTGTCACCCGCTTCGACCCGATTGCCGCCGTGGAAGCCAGCCACAGCCACCACGCCGGCCTCACCGCCCCCATGAACGGCAGCATCGTCCGCGTGCTGGTGGCAGCCGGCCAAGCGGTCGAGGCCGGCACCGCCCTGGTGGTGCTGGAGGCGATGAAGATGGAGCACACCATCCGCGCGCCGCATGCCGGGGTGGTCAAGGCGCTGTACTGCACAGAGGGCGACATGGTCGGCGAAGGGGCGGCATTGGTGGAGCTGGAGCAACTGGCCACCGGCGGCGGCGATTTCGGTGGATAGCAGGGCGGACTCAGCACCCCGCAGGATGGGTATCGCCTTGCTCAACCCATCCTACGACAATGAAGCCCAGCACCGGCCTTAGAACCTGTTTACGATCTCCTGGCTCGCGGCCAGACCGCGTTAAAAGTGGCCTAAAAATGCTCATTTACACTTCGTAAACTGCGCTTTTTCGGCCACTTTTGCCTTGTCTGGCTCTAATCCAGAAGATCGTAAACAGGCTCTGAGTTGTAGGGTGGAAAACCGCGAAGCGTTTTCCACCAAAAACGGTGGATGGATAAAGCGTCATCCACCCTACGGAGAAAAGCACATGAACCTACCCCAACACGTCCGCCTGGTCGAAGTCGGCCCGCGTGACGGTCTGCAGAACGAGAAGCAGCCGATCAGCGTGGCGGACAAGGTGCGTCTGGTCGACGACCTGAGCGCCGCCGGCCTGAGCTATATCGAGGTCGGCAGCTTCGTCTCGCCCAAGTGGGTGCCGCAGATGGCCGGCAGCGCCGAGGTGTTCGCCCAGATCGCGCGCAAGCCGGGCGTCACCTATGCCGCGCTGGCGCCGAACCTGAGAGGCTTCGAGGCGGCGCTGGAGTCGCAGGTCGAGGAAGTCGCGGTGTTCGCCGCCGCCTCCGAGGCCTTCTCGCAGATGAACATCAACTGCTCGATTGCCGAGAGCCTGGAGCGCTTCGTGCCGGTGCTAGACGCCGCCAAGCAGCGCGGCGTGCGCGTGCGCGGCTATGTGTCCTGCGTACTCGGCTGCCCCTACGAGGGCGACGTGTCGCCCGAACAGGTCGCCAGTGTGGCCCGCGAGTTGTTCGCCATGGGCTGCTACGAAGTGTCCCTGGGCGACACCATCGGCGTCGGCACCGCCGGCGCGACTAGGCGCATGTTCGAGGTGGTCGGCCGCGACGTGCCGCGCGACAAGCTCGCCGGGCACTTCCATGACACCTATGGCCAGGCTGTAGCCAACGTCTACGCCAGTCTGCTCGAAGGCATCAGCGTGTTCGACAGCTCGGTCGCCGGCCTCGGTGGCTGCCCCTACGCCAAGGGCGCCACCGGCAACGTGGCGAGCGAGGACGTGCTCTACCTGCTCAACGGTCTGGGCATCGACACCGGCATCGATCTCGACAAGCTGATCGCCGCCGGCCAGCGCATCTGCCAGGTGCTCGGTCGTGACAACGGCTCGCGGGTCGCGCGGGCCCGCAACCTGTAGGAGCGGATTTATCCGCGATGCTTTTATCGCACGAGCAATCGCGAATGAATTCGCGCCTACAGTCACGGGGAAGAAGCCGTAGCCCGGATGCAATCCGGGAACGAAACCGCCGACATCCCCGGATTGCATCCGGGCTACGTCCATGGGAACGCAAGGGCAAGGAGAT
Source organism: Pseudomonas sp. LS44 (assembly GCF_024730785.1). NCBI lineage: Bacteria > Pseudomonadati > Pseudomonadota > Gammaproteobacteria > Pseudomonadales > Pseudomonadaceae > Pseudomonas > Pseudomonas sp. LS44. The sequence continues at coordinate 2,190,809 of NZ_CP102830.1, read as the reverse complement.
TGGCATGAACCTGCAAGGCAAGACCGCACTGGTCACCGGTTCCACCAGTGGCATCGGCCTCGGCATCGCCGAGCGCCTGGCCGCTTCCGGCGCCGATGTACTGCTCAACGGCTTCGGCGAGGTCGAGGCCGCGCTTGCCGCCGTCGCCAAGCACGGCGGCAAGGTCGGCCATCATCCGGCGGACATGGCCAGCCCGGAACAGATCGGCGAGATGCTCACCTACGCCGAACGCGAATTCGGCGGCATCGACATCCTAGTCAACAACGCCGGCATCCAGCACGTCGCGCCGGTCGAGGAATTCCCGATCGAGTGCTGGGACGCAATCATCGCCATCAACCTGTCTTCGGTATTCCACACCACCCGCCTGGCGCTGCCGGGCATGCGTCAACGTGGCTGGGGGCGGATCGTCAATATCGCCTCGGTGCACGGCCTGGCCGCCTCGGCGCAGAAGGCCGCCTACGTGGCCGCCAAACACGGCGTCGTCGGCCTGACCAAGGTGGTGGCGCTGGAAACCGCGCAGAGCGCCATCACCTGTAACGCCATCTGCCCCGGCTGGGTGCTGACCCCGCTGGTCCAGCGGCAGATCGACAGCCGCGCCGAGGCTGCCGGCAGCGTCGAGCAGGCGCGTCACGACCTGCTGGCGGAGAAACAGCCATCGCGCGAGTTCGTCACCCCCGAGCAACTCGGCGAGCTGGTGCTGTTCCTCTGCAGCGAAGCCGCCAGCCAGGTGCGTGGCGCCGCCTGGAACGTGGACGGCGGCTGGTTGGCGCAGTGATTTTGTAGGCGCGAGCGCTGCTCGTGATCGGAGGCGACGCGAAAGCTTCGCCGGCTCACCGCAAAGATCGAATCAGGACTCCTTTATGTCTCAACCGCTCTGGACCCCATCCGCCGAACGCATCGCCGCCACCCGCATGGATGCGTTCCGCCACTTCGTCAATCAGCGTCACGCCCTGGGCTTGGCCGACTACCCGGCCCTGCATGCCTGGAGCGTGGCGCAACGCGAAGCCTTCTGGCAGGCCATCGTCGACTTCTTCGAGGTTCGCTTCAGTAGCGCGCCCAGCGCGGTGCTCGAGGAAGGACCGGCGATGCCCAGCGCCCACTGGTTCCCTGGCGCCACGCTGAACTTCGCCGAGCACCTGCTGCGCCGCCGCGACGCGCATCCGGCGCTGGTCGCCATCGGCGAGGACGGCTCGCGTGAGCAGCTGACCTATGCCGAACTGGCCGCGCAGGTCGCCGGCCTGCAGCAGAGCCTGCGCAATGCCGGTGTGGGCATCGGCGACCGCGTCGCGGCCTTCATGCCCAATACCTGGCAGACCATGGTCGGCATGCTCGCCACCGCCAGCCTCGGCGCCACCTGGTCGAGCTGCTCGCCGGACTTCGGTACCCAGGGGGTGATCGACCGCTTCGGCCAGATCGAGCCCAAGGTGCTGATCGCCGCCGCCGGCTACCGCTACGCCGGCAAGAACCTCGACCTGACCGCCAAGCTCAACGAAATCCTCGAACGCCTGCCCAGCCTGCAACAGCTGGTGGTGGTGCCCTACTCCCACGCCGACGCCAAGCCTGCGGACTACGCGACTGCGGCCAAGGTCGCGCTGTGGAACGACTTCTACCAGCCCGGCGGCGAGCCGCAGTTCACGCCGGTGACCTTCGAGCAGCCGCTGTACATCCTCTACTCCAGCGGCACCACCGGCGTGCCCAAGTGCATCGTCCACGGCGTCGGCGGCACCCTGCTGCAGCACGTCAAGGAGCACGGCCTGCACACCGACCTCGGCGCAGACGACACCCTGTTCTACTACACCACCTGCGGCTGGATGATGTGGAACTGGCTGGTGTCTGGCCTAGCCCTGGGCGCCACCCTGGTGCTGTTCGACGGCTCGCCGTTCCATCCCGGCGCCAAGCGGCTGATCGACCTGATCGATGCGGAGAACATCAGCATCTTCGGCACCAGCGCCAAGTACCTCGCCGCACTGGAGAAGGCCGGCGTGCTGCCCAATCAGAGCCACAACTTGCAACGTTTGAAGGCCATCCTTTCCACCGGCTCGCCGCTGGCTCACGAGAGCTTCGATTACGTCTACCGCGCGTTCAAGGCGGACTTGTGCCTGTCCTCGATCTCCGGCGGCACCGACATCGTCTCCTGCTTCGCCCTTGGCAACCCGGTGCTGCCGGTGCGGCGCGGCGAGCTGCAGTGCAAGGGCCTGGGTATGGACGTGCAGGTCTGGAACGACGCCGGCCAGCCGGTCATCGGCGAGAAAGGCGAACTGGTCTGCGCCCGGCATTTCCCGTCGATGCCGGTGGCTTTCTGGAACGATCCGCAGGGCGAGAAATTCCACGCCGCCTACTTCGACACCTTCCCCGGCGTCTGGGCCCACGGTGACTACGCCGAGGAAACCGCGCACGGCGGCCTGGTCATCCACGGCCGTTCGGATGCGGTACTCAACCCCGGCGGCGTGCGCATCGGCACCGCCGAGATCTACCGCCAGGTGGAGAAGGTCGAGGAGGTGCTGGAGTCCATCGCCATCGGCCAGGACTGGCACGGCGATGTGCGGGTGGTGCTGTTCGTGCGCCTGCGTGACGGAGTGGCGCTGACCGTCGAGCTGCAAAAGCAGATCCGCCAGATCATCCGCGCCAACACCACGCCACGGCACGTGCCGGAGAAGATCATCGCGGTCGCCGACATCCCTCGCACCATCAGCGGCAAGATCGTCGAACTGGCGGTGCGCAACGTGGTGCACGGCCAACCGGTGAAGAACACCGATGCCCTGGCCAACCCGCAGGCGCTGGAGTTGTTCAGCGACCTACCGCAGCTCAAGGACTGAGCTGCTCCAATCGCGAATAAATTCGCGCCTACAAGCCCGGATGTAGGAGCGAATTTATTCGCGATATAACGAACCAACCACGAGGCAACGGAATGCCCACCCGCACAATCCGCACGCCCGCGCGCTACGTAGCGGGCGCTTTTCCGAAGCCGGCCGCAGTTACCTCATCACGATGGTTACCCACCTGCGTCGGCCTGCTTTTCTTGATTTCGACTGCGCGCGTCAACTGGTCCACGAAATGCGGCTCTGCGCGGAGGACGGCCTTGCAGACTCCCTCGCCTGGGTCATCATGCCGGATCATCTGCATTGGTTACTGACACTCAGGCAAGGCAGCCTTGCCCAGTTGATGAAGCGCCTGAAAGCACGCAACACCCAAGCAATCAATCGGCGATCAGACATCAGTGGGAGTCTTTGGCATCCCAACTACCACGACCGCGCGGTGCGCCATGACGACGACATCCAAGCCATGGCCAGCTATGTGGTTGCCAACCCACTTCGAACTGGGTTGGTAAAACGCCTTGGCGACTACCCGCTTTGGGATGCCATGTGGCTATGAAAGCGCCCCTGTAGGAGCGAATTCATTCGCGATCATGGGTAATACCGTGGCATCCCTATCGCGAATAAACTCGCTCCTACACTCGCCGTGAACAGTTAGCCCATACAGGCGACCACGAGCGGTGTGTACTCAAGCCGCTACCGGCGCACCACTATTGGCCCAGCCCTGATGCCGGGGCAGGCCATCGTCGGGCAGGGTCAGCAGGGGGTGTTTGGAGCGCACGAACACCCAGCGGTCGGGCTTGCCGCCCGCGTCCTGATCGCGGTCGAGGGTCGGTACGTGCACCAGTTCGAAATCCGCGAAGGCATCCACATGCACGTACAGATGGCAGCCGCATGCGCTGCAGAAGTGCCGATGGCAGGTGGGTTTGGAGTGAAAGGTGCGCAACTTGTCCGCATTCTCCGTAATGCGGAAGGACTGTTTGTCGACCACGGCGATGATCGCCATGGCCCCGCCGCAGATGTCGGTGCAATCCGTGCAGAGGCAGTAATGCACCTCGGCGGGTCGGGCGGTGTACTCGTAGCGAACGGGGTTGGTATCACAGCGGCACCCTCCTACCGCTTTGAATGAATCACTCATGATCAGCCTCCTCTATGCGAGTGATGCCTAGCGCTAACCTCCGAGCCTGTGCCCGACGATCGGCAAGTGACTATTCGAACGACCGCAGAAGTCGGGCTCCTGCGCGTTGCTCTTAGAGCCTGTTCCCGATCTCGCGAGCTAAGGCCAGACAAGGCGGAAATGGCTGAGGACGCGGAGTTTACGAGTTGTAAATGAGCAGTACTCGCTTCGCTCGCCCTTCGGGTCGCGCTGAAGCACGTTAGCGGCAAGCCGCTTTCCGAAGCCATTTTCAACGCCGTATGACCGACGCGCAGCAGATCGTGAACAGGCTCTTACAGTGTGGTCGCTCCGCGAGAAAGTGTGGTCTGCCCTCCTCGCAAACGCGGGCATAAGAAATTCGGGCCTGGCAGGCAATGCCCTTTCCTGTAGGAGCGAATTTATTCGCGACGAAGGGCTATGCGGAGTCGCTCCAGAATCGCGAATAAATTCGCTCCTACAAAAGCCTGTGCTCCGCCTCGGCCCCCGGTCGCCCCGGGTCTTCCGGCGGCTCTCCTCGAGCTTCAGCCCGTGGGGCGGACTCAGGAGCGCTGCGAGCAGTACGCCAGCAACCGGTCGCCACTACTACAGATACGGCCTCACCACGCCCGACGCCCTGGCCACGAAGGCGTCTTTCTCGCCCACCGGCGCCACGTAGTGCAGCGCCTCGGCGCAGGCGCCCTCGCCGGCCAGTTTGGCGATCACCCAGGCGGCCAGGTAGGGCGCCGACAGGCAGCCGCCGGCGGTGGCCAGGTTGCCGCTGGCGTAGAACGGTTGATCGAGCACGCGCACGCCGGCTTCGATGACCCAGGGCTTGGTGGTCAGGTCGGTGCAGGCCGGCAGGTCGCCGAGCAGGCCGAGCTTGGCCATCAGCAGTGTGCCGGAGCACTGTGCGCCGATCAGCTGGCCCTGCGGGTCGAGGCGCAAGCGGTCGAGAATCGCCGGCGACTGGGCGATCTCGCGGGTCTTGATGCCGCTTCCAAACAGCACCACATCAGCCTGGTTGGCAAACTCCAGCGGCTGCTGGGCATGCACGATCACGCCGTTCATCGAGATCACCTGCGCCGTCGGGCAGGTGATCTCCGCGCACCAACCCTGGCTGCGCAGGCGATTGAGCAGGCCGGCGGCGACGAAGGAGTCGAGCTCGTTGAAGCCGTCAAAGGTGAGGATGGCGATGCGCATGGTTCGCTCCGGTTGAATGCCCAGTGCCTGCGACTGTAGACCGAAGCGTACCCGCGCACCCGATACAGTGCGCGGCTGAGTCAGCGGTACAGCGCCTCAGATACCGCGGCGCCCCGGATCTTCGGGTAGCTGCTCTTCCTCGATGTCCTCGAGCTTGAGCTCCATGCTCCAGTCGCCCGACTCGATCGCCTTCGCGGTGGTCGCGACCGGGGCCGTCGACACGACGGACTGGGCGGCCGGTGCAGCCGGGGTTTCGCGGTAGAGCTTGAGCTTGAGGCGCACGTTGTTGGCCGAGTCGGCGTTCTTCACCGCCTCGTCTTCGTCGATCACACCCTCGTTGACGAGGTCGATCAGCGCCTGGTCGAAGGTCTGCATGCCGAGGTTCTTCGACTTTTCCATGATCTCCTTGATCTCGGAGAACTCGTTGCGCTTGATCAGGTCGCGGATGGTCGGCGTACCGAGCAGCACTTCCACCGCCGCGCGGCGCTTGCCGTCGGTGGTCTTGACCAGGCGTTGGGAGACGAAGGCCTTGAGGTTGTTGCCCAGGTCGTTGAGCAGCTGCGGGCGGCGCTCCTCGGGGAAGAAGTTGATGATGCGGTCGAGCGCCTGGTTGGCGTTATTGGCGTGCAGGGTGGAGATCGCCAGGTGGCCGGTGTCGGCAAAGGCCAGCGCGTGCTCCATGGTCTCGCGGTCGCGAATCTCGCCGATCAGGATCACGTCCGGGGCCTGGCGCAGGGTGTTCTTCAGCGCCGCGTGGAAGCTGCGGGTGTCCACGCCGACTTCGCGCTGGTTGATGATCGACTTCTTGTGCCGATGCACGTATTCCACCGGGTCTTCGATGGTGATGATGTGGCCGCCGCTGTTGCGGTTGCGGTAGTCGATCAGCGCCGCCAGCGAGGTGGACTTGCCCGAGCCGGTGCCACCGACGAACAGCACCAGACCGCGCTTCTCCATCACGGTCTTGAGCAGCACCTCGGGCAGCTTGAGGTCTTCGAACTTGGGGATGTCCAGCTTGATGTTGCGCGCGACGATGGAGACTTCGTTGCGCTGTTTGAAGATGTTGATGCGGAAGCGCCCGACCCCCGGTACCGAGGTGGCCAGATTCATCTCCAGCTCGCGCTCGAATTCAGCCTTCTGCTCGGCATCCATCACACTCGCCGCAATGGCGGCCACCTCGCCCGGCTTGAGCGGCTCGGCCGCCAGCGCGCGCAACACGCCGTTGAACTTCGCACAAGGTGGTGCACCGGTGGACAGGTAGAGATCGGAGCCATCCTGACTAGACAGGATTTTGAGCATTGCAGAGAGATCCATGACGGTGCGTCCGTAGCTATTTTTGTGGGATGCAGCGGTATCGGCGGCCAACAAGCCTGAAAGATGGCGTCATTCTGATGGCGCAACAAAAGCTGGCACAATACCGTCCGGAAAAAATTGAGGATAGCGTCATGGCAAAGGCAATGGCCCGCCACATCCTGGTCAAGACTGAGGCCGAAGCGGCGGCGCTGAAGAAACGCATCGCCGCCGGTGAAGCTTTCGATGTACTGGCCCGCAAGTACTCGACCTGCCCGTCCGGCAAAAAGGGTGGCGACCTGGGCGAAGTGCGTCCCGGGCAGATGGTGCGGGCGATCGATCAGGTGATTTTCAAGAAGCCGGTGCGCGAGGTGCATGGACCGATAAAGAGCCAGTTTGGCTATCACCTGGTGCAGGTGTTCTATCGCGAGTGAAACCTGCCAGTAGGAGCGAATTCATTCGCGATCGGCAGCTGCCCCATCGCGAATGAATTCGCTCCTACCTCCCTGCCTTCACCCGCCGCCGTGTCAACCAGCGTGCCAGCAGCCAGAACACCAGGGCGAGGATGGCCAGGTTGATCAGCGGCCACTGGATCTGCTGATAGCTGGCGCCCATCTGGTGCAAGCGCAGGAAGCCCTCTACCCCAGAGGTATTGGGGATCATCCTCGACAGCCAGAACAACGGTTCGGGAAGCATCTCCTTTGGCCAACTGAAGCCGGCGAGGAACACGCCCGGCAGCGAGGTGAACAGCAGCACCTGACCGACGGTGATCGAGCTGCGGAAGAGGTTGCCGACCACCAAGCCGAACAGCGTGGTGGCGAGCAGGAACAGCGTCAGGAAGGGCATCAACACCCAGCCGTTGCCCTGGTTCGGCAGCCCGTAGAGGCGGAAGATCACGCCGAAGAAGAACAGCGAGTTGAACGCCGAGATCAGCAGGTACGGCACGCAGCGGCCGAGCACCCACATCCCCGGCGAGCGTCCGGCCACGGGCGACAGTGGCAGGTGGCGATTGTCTGCCGAAAGCATGCCGATGCCGATCAGCAGGGTCTGGTGCAGCATGATGATCAGCACGGCCGGCACCACGTAGCTGGCATAACCGCCAGCTGGGTCGTAGAGCGTCTTGATGGTAACCGGCAGCACCGCCCGCGTGACATTGGCCTGTTCCTGCGGCACCCCCTTGGCCTGCAGCTGCTCGATCTGTACTCCGGCGCCGATGGTCATCGCCACCTCGGTGAGAGTTTCGGCGATCATGCTGTAGGCCAGCACATAACCGGCGTTGCCATACACGCCGATCACCGCCTGCTCGCCGCGCAGCACACGTCGCTCGAACTCGCGAGGAATCTCCACCACACCCAGGGCTTTCGAGCGATACAGCTGGTCGCGGGCGGCGCTCATGTCGTCCGCAGAACCGACCACTTCGACCATCTCGGCAGCATCCGCCATGCGGATCAGTTCGCGGCTGAGGGCGCTGTTGTCGTGGTCGACCACCACCACCGGCACGTCACGAAACACCTGGTGGCTGTAGGGCGAGGGATACAGCAGGCCATACAGCAGAATGGCGCCGATCAGCACGCCCAGCGCGCCCTCGTTGCGACGCACCGCGGCAAACTCCTCGCGCATCGCCTGCAGAAAGGCCCCGATCATTCGCGCCCCCAGTAGCTCGGTGTCTGCAAAACCAGCCGCGCACGCCACAAGCCGATCCCCCAGAAGAATGCGGTCATCAGGGCCAGGGTCAGCAAACGCTGAGCAGACACCGCTTCGGGTATCGAACCCAGGGTCTGCTCGATCTGCAGATGGACGAAATGGGTCAGCGGCAGCATCTCGCCCCAAATGCGCGGACCGAGCGGCAATGCCTCGAGAGGAAAGGTCACCCCACAGAACGCCACCGCCGGCGAGGCGATCAGACTGGCAAGCGACACGGCCACCCGGTAGTTGGCGGTGGTCATCACCAGCAGCAAGGCCAGGCCCTGATAGACCAGTACCAACAGCAGCAAGCCGAACAGCATCACGCCCAGATGCTCGGGCATACCCATGCCCAGCCAGCGGTAGGTGCCAAACAGCAGCAAGCTGCCGAACAGCATCCACCAGCCGGTATAGAGTCCGAACTTGCGTAATAGCGCGAGAAACCAGCCGCCCTGCGCCGCCGCCAGCCAAGCCGGCACGCTCTTCTCCAGCAGTTCGGTGCCGAGGAACTGGGTAGCGCTGATGAAGATGAACACGTGCAGCGTCGCCGAGATCAGTAGCAAGGCGAGAAAGGGCCCATAGTCGATGCCAGGGTTGAACAGCGGGTGCAGTTCGGCGCGCACCGGGAGGATGCTGACCACCTTGCCGCCCATCTGTGCCTGCTGGATCAACGAGTTGCGGGCCGACAGCTCACCCAGCACCGACTGGACATCGACGCTGATCCTGCCCGCCGCAGTCATCAGTTGCTGGTTGACGAACACCTGAATCGGGACCGGATCGCCACGCTTCATCCGCTTGAACAGGTCGTGGGGCAGCGCCATCACCGCATAGACCTCGCCGCGCAGCAGCAGGTCTTGCGCGGCACCGACGCTGTCTGGAAAGGCCGCGACCCGGGTGGAGCTGGTGGCATCCAGCAGACGGGTGACCTCGCGACTCAAGACGCTGTTGTCGAAGTCCACCACGGCGATCGGCAGGTCATGCGGTGTGCGTGCGGAGAAGATCCATAGCAGCAGCACGGTGCCAATGAGCGGCAGCCCGAACAGCAGCCAGGCCGCCGACTGGTGATCGCGGATACGCTGCCACTCGCGGTGCAGGAAACGACCCATGCCGGCCTCAGCCCGCGGTCAGGTCGGATTCCGGGAGCACCACGCGCATGCCCGGACGCAACCCCTCCACCGCCTCGACCGGCCGAGCCCGGACCTCGAAGGTGCGTAGATCGAAACTGCCCAGGTCGCGGGTCGAGCGCCAAGTGGCGAAATCGCCCAGCGGCGCGATCAGGCTGACTTTGAAGCGCACCTCACGATTACTCAGCGCCGGCACCCGGGCGGTGAACTCCTGACCCACCTTGAGCCCGTGAAGGAAGTCCTCGCGCAGATTGAAGGTGACCCACGGCAGGTCGGTGCGGGTGATCACCAGCAGCGGGAAGCCGGCGCCCAACACCTCGCCCTCTTCGATGACGCGCGTGCTGATTTCGCCGGCCACCGGTGCGCTCAGGCGGGTTTCGGCAATCACCGCCTGGACTTCCGCGCGGGCGCCTTCGGCTTCTCCCAACTGCGCAGTGGCCGCGGCTTTGTCCTCCGTGCGCGCGCCCTCTTGCGCTTCATCGTATTGCGCTTTGGCGGCGAGGACTTTCTGCGCGCTGGCGGCGGCCATGGTTTGCACTTCGTCGCGGCGCTGCTGCGGGATCACCCCGTCGCGAAACAGACGCTCCATGCGCCCGGCGGTGGTCTGCGCCAGCCGGGCCTCTTCCTGCGCTGCCAGCCAGCCGGCTTTGGCGCGAGCGATATCCTGGCTGCGCGCGCCGGTCTGTGCTTTGTCGCGCAGGGCGGTGGCACCACTGACCATGGCCTGCACCTGGGCCATTTTGGCGTCGGCTTCCGGACTGTCGATCTCCACCAGCAGTTGGCCGACCGTGACTGCATCGCCTTCACGCACGTGGATCGCTTTGACGCGACCGGGGTATTTGGAGGCGATGTTGACCCGATCAGCTTCGATCTGCCCCTCGAGATAACGTGGCTGGGGCCAGAATACCCAGACCGCCAACCCTGCGATGACGAGCACCGCTAATCCCAGCAGGAAGATGGATTTGCCTGATTTCGGCGAATTGGTCCCTTCGCTCATGGGCGTTGCTCCTGTGTACGGCGTAGCCATTCCTCCAATGCGGGTCCTTGGCCGGACACCACCATCAGCGCGGCATAGTTGGTCAGTGCGGAATAACGAGCGCCCAAGTCGGCGAGCTGGACTTTGGACTGAGTGTTCTGGGCATCGATTACATCGAGTGAGCGAGCGAAGCCTTCGGCAAAGGCTTTCTGCTGCGCGCGAAGGCTTTCGTCGCTGAGCTGACGGGTGCGCCGCAAGGTGCGAATCTGCTCCTGGGCATTTTCCAGTTCGTGATAGCGCTGCTCGATCAACAGATTGAAATCGCGGCGTGCCTGTTCGTAGGTCTGGCCGACCTCCTCCAGCCGGGCGTTGGCCTCGTGCAGCTTGCCGCGCCGCTCGCCACCATCGAAAAGCGGCAGAGTAATGGTTACGCCGGCGGTCCACTGCGGCCAGATTTCCGGCAGGTTGTAGTTGCTGAGACTGCGCACGGCCAGCACGTTGACCGCTGGCAGATAGGCGCCCTTGACCGCATCGGTGGCCGATTCAGCTTGTTTGCGGGTCGCCGCCAGTTGTTTGAGCTGGCTGTTGTCCTGGCTACCGCTGGTGAAACGCTGCAACGGCGGCAGGCTGTCCACCGTAGGAATAGCCACATCGCGGGGTGGCGTAGCCTCGCCGTTGAGCAACGAGGCCAGCGATTGCCGGGCCATACGCAGGTTGCGCTCGGCCATCGACCGCTCGCGCTCCGCTTCGGAAGCGGCAACATCGGCGCTGAGACGCTCGACCTTCGCGATCTGCCCTTCCTTCTCCAGATGCTGAGCGTTCTGTTCATGGTTGCGCAGGCTGCTTGCGGCGGCCGTCTGTACTCTCAGCGCCTCTTCGGCCACGCGTACTCCGTAGTAGCGCTTCACCAGTTCCAATACCAATTCGTCGTAGGTGTGCGCACGCCCCTCGCGGCTGGCCTCGACCGCTGACTCCGCCGCCTCTACGCCGGCACTCACCCGCCCGCCGGTATACAGCGGATATTTGACGATGGCATCGAGGCTGCCGAAGTTGCGGTCTTGGATGGTGACGTCGGAAATACGCGCCGCAGCCGCCGCATCACCATGATCGACGAAGGCCTGACGAACATCGCCCAGATCGACCTCAATATCCTGATCGAGCAGATAGTGATTGCTGGACAGCACCAGCTCGGGAAAATGCTTCGCCGTTGCGGCTTCACGCTGACCCTCGGCGGCATTGATTGCCGCCTCGCCGGCCCGGAGCTTGGGGCTGTCGCGCAAGCGATCCATGGCGTCGCCAATCGCGATTTCCTGCGCCGCTACAGTCTGTAGCGACATCAGCAACCACAGGCCCAAACCGATTGATCCGTTTATTCGCACTCTGCGCGCTCCCTTTCGCCATTGATCGCTCGGTTCCACTTTTGTGAGCGCTTACCCATCAGAACCGATCGCAGAGTAACAGCGGGAGAGGTCACTCGTCTTGGCGTGTCTTAACGGCATTGCCCTGATGCTGTAACGACCGCCCAGGCAATTTTCTGCCGCTGCAGTCAGCAAACCGCTACAATCGCGCCCTTATTCGCGCCCGCGCCCGCCCAAACTTGGTCAAAATCCGTGATTTCTACCGCAAACATCACCATGCAATAAGCCATGGGTATGGGTGGGGGTCTATGAGTAGGAAACACGCGGGTTCCAGCCACATGGCTACTCAGCCAAACACACCGATTGGTATCAAAATTGGTATCAGATTCGGGCTGAGCAATCCCGATTTAGGGCATTCCAAAGGGGCTCATCACACCCCTTCACAACTCGCCTCGTGCGACAGCAGAAGCACTGCGCGCCTGATCTTAAGCGCGCCTCCAGACCTCGACTTGCAGTTTTCAGAATGACTGGAAACTGGAAATGCCAGACCGATCTGGCCTCCCGCTTCAGGGACATTCAAGTCGAGGAAATTGCCATGCTGAAAAGCCTTATCACCGCACTTGCCAAAAGCCTGCGACGCCCTGCTCCCAGTCTTGGCTACCAGACCAGAATCTATCCATCGCTTGGTGAAATGATCGTTGTGTATGACAGCCTGGATTTCGGGTCGCTCGCAACGGATGACCAACTGAGTCGAATGGCAGCGTATTGGAAAATCGACGAGCCTTTCGATACTCCGATAGGTTCGCCGAACTGTTCTGCTCCGCTACTGGGAGATTGCTCTGGGTTCGAGATCAATCCAGGCAGTGGCATTCCGATGATCTGCAATTCGCTGGATGCTATGGGGAATCCATTTGGGTGGAGTGATACGAATGCAGAGACCAACATCTAGTCGGGTAGCCCCGGGTCATTACTGATCCAGGGCCCCCTGAGAACCGTACGTGCGATTTTCACCGCATACGGCTCAAGCCGTCAGTAAGCCTTCCACGGAAGACCGGCGTATCGGCATCTCTCTGGAGCCAATACACCCTTGCAATCAGTTCCGAGTCGACTACACCTGCCTCCGCTTGCGTGGTGATAGGTGGCAGGCCACAGACACGCGCTTTCGCCCGTGCTCTATCATGCTGGCCTGCTCTCGCTACTTCTGAGATAGTCCCGTCAGACCTCATGCAATCAACGACCACGCAGAAGTCTGCCCGGTTTCCCGTGGGGTGATGTTCCAACCCCTATCCGAACCATTACAGCCCGGCGTTCGCTTTCTCTGCGATCCCTTACCCACACGGCCAACAGCTCACCTTATGGCTCGCCTGAATCGCCCCGGGTTTCGTGGAGGCTGTTTCGTTTAAGTCAGGCAGCAATGGCCTGACCTGTTTGTTGCCGGTAGAAGTTTGCCTCAGCCTCCGCAGGCGGGATATAGCCGATTGAACTCAGCAGACGCTCATTGTTGTACCAGTGCACCCACCGCAGGGTGCGCCATCTCTACGGCCTCGCGGCTCTTCCATGACTGACGGTGAATCAGCTCCGCCTTGTACAGTCCGTTGATGGTTTCAGCCAAGGCGTTGTCGTAGCTATCACCTTTGCTGCCGACCGAGGGCTCGACCCCGGCCTCGGCCAGTCGCTCGGTGTAGCGAATGGAGACGTACTGGCTACCGCGGTCGCTGTGATGGATCAGACCGCCTGTGCGATGTGGCTGGCGGGCATACAGGGCTTGCTCCAGGGCATCCAGCACGAAGTCGGTCTTCATGCTGGTACTGACTCGCCAGCCCACTATGCGGCGTGCAAACACGTCGATGACAAACGCCACATACAGCCATCCCTGCCAGGTCGAAACGTAGGTGAAGCCCGATACCCACAACTGGTTTGGGCGGTCGGCACGGAACTGCCGTTGGACACGATCCAGTGGGCATACGGTTTGGTCACCCGATACCGTTGTCCATACAACCTGGCCGCGCCTTATGCCCTGTAATCCAGCCCGACGCATCAACCGCTCCACCGTGCATCTGGCTGCCCCGATGCCTTCTCGCCTGAGCTGCTTCCAGACCTTCACCGCGCCATAGCACTGCATGTTGGCGTCCCACACCCGCTGGATTTCCGGGATCAACACGTCATCACGCCGAGCACGGCAACAACGTAGTGCAGGGTTACGCTGCTGCGCCGCGTGCCTGCGGTAACCGGACGGGGCGATCTGCAAGACGCTGCAGATCGACTCGACCCCTAGACGGTCACGATGCTGATCGACAAATGCCCTCAGGACTTGGTGCGGCGGTCGAGCTCCGCCTGGGCAAAATACGCACTGGCCAGGCGCAGGATCTCGTTGGCTTTACGCAGCTCGCGGTTCTCCCGCTCCAAAGCCTTGATGCGCTCGCGCTCTTCGCTGGTCTGACCGGGGCGCTGACCAGCGTCGGTCTGCTGGCGACGAATCCAACCATGCAGGGTTTGCGCTGCACAGCCAATCTTCGGAGCAATGGCCTCAATGGCCGCCCACTCGGACGGATAATCGTTCAGGTGTTCCAGAACCATGCGCACGGCACGTTCACGGACTTCAGGGGAGTAGGTCGTAGTCTTTTTCATAGCCTCATCTTCTCAAGAGTTGAGGCCTCCACGAAACCCGGGGCGATTCAGCATTTCGGTAGCGGCATCCCCAGCCTGCCACCTATCACCACGAAATCGGAGGCAGGTGTAGTCGACTCGAAACTGATTGCAAAGGTGTATGGCTCCAGGGACGCAGAGATGCCAATACGCCGGTCTTCCGTGGAAGGCTTACTAACGGCTTGAGCCGTATGCGGTGAAAATCGCACGTACGGCTCTCAGGGGACCCTGGATCAGCAATGACCCGGGGCTACCCGACTAAGCTTACACATTTTGAAATCACTGGAGAATTTGAAGCGTCAAATCCATTGGGAAAAATCAATCATGCAAGCCAGAAAATACATTTCAAGTTCTCACGAAGCGGCGTCATTTTTAGTTTCCTTCATGATGCTCGCTATCCCCGGTACGATATTGCTATTGGCCTTCCCATCGCTGGCAAACACTGAGATAGCCAACTGGATCTACATTCTAGAGTTCATGTGCGGTGCCGTTGGGAGGTTCACCCATCGAAGACGTAAAACCAGCAGAACCCTATTCAATAGAGATGGGAGCGGACGATGAAACCACCAATCAAGCTAGTGTTATCCAGCCTATCGGAAGAAAACTCGACATGCTGGCAGAAATATATGTAGAAGCACGCATTGGCGAAGTTACCGAAATACCTTTATCAGAATTCCTGCGAGAGAACTTCGCCCCTAGAACCCCACAAAAAAATCATCTGCGCCTAGTAACGTCAATCGCTAAAATCAGGCCACACCTTGATGGTGCGAAATGATAAAATATTTGATCGGATGGATAGCTACGCACTGAACCGCAGGGTTGCATACTTTAAGGCGCTGTTAAATTTTATTCGAGGTTGAAAGTTTGGCGACGACTTTGAAGCGGGGAGCTGCATAAGTGCTGAAAATAATCTCTGCCTCATTGCCCTGGGCGTCGCTATCACCGGCGGCTCCACTGTACCGGCATTTAATCCGACTAGCGCGCCCGTAGGCTGAAATCCTATAGCTACCACATTTAGAAGAACAGCTGCCCCAGGGCCCCGGCACTGCCCTACACTTCAAGTGAAATCGGTGAATGGAGGTTTGATATGTCGCTGGGAAATCAATACCTGCTGCTCGAGTTCGCAATTGTGATCTTAATTGTCGGGTTCGGGACGTGGGTTCTGCGCGGATAGCAGAACGCGCTCCTCCTCGTCCCGCCCATCTCGTATCAACACCAGCCGCGGTGCCGGACGATCTGACAGAGTCCAGCGCCAGCCAGGAAGCTCCGCCATGGAGAGCAAAACTCACCGAGCTAGCTCTCCTGTGGCATGCCGTGGCCAATTCGAATGCCGCCCTCTCGCTAGATTTGCCTGCCAACATTCACATTAGAAACAAACCAGTGGTGCGCTCAGTCGCGGCCAGAAATAAAAGCCTATTAACAAGCAGACCCCTGCCCATGTAGCGAGCGGCATCCGTAAATCCCGCAAGAGTTGATTCAGGGTGCATTGAATTAGGCGCCGCCGATAGCCATTGATGAAGAACTCGGCCCAAAGCAGTGGGGCCACCTGAAAGGCAATCACCAGGAGTAACCGTAGCTGCAGCAGTTCGACCAGCACCTGGCAGGGCGCAATATCCACCTGCTCAAGCGATGTTGCTAGTCGCATTAGTACGAAACTTACTACCGCAACAAGTGGGACGGTGGCGAAAGCCAATCTGCGCCATAACTGAGCAGAAACGTTGGGGATATTGCGCTTCATGGGACATCTCCGGAAATGACTCCTCGATGCCACCATGAAAAGCAGAATATGCAAGCTGCTGGAGACCGACATTACGCGCACGGCTGACGGTTGCATTTTCAATCAGAGGGATAAAACGGAGGGACTGGGCCAAAAGCGGACCTCCTTGGGCTCAAATTGGAGCGCTGGCGGGCCCGGCTCGCCTATAGTCCGGGGCAGGTGCCTGCGACTGTCCAATTCAGCCTTCGCACATCTCCACCTGCACCAGCACGTCGTAGAACGTCGCGCCATTGCCCATGTCGGTGACCCGCTGGCTGGTGACTTCATTGGCGTTCTTGCCATCCTCGGCGAACTTCTTCCACCAGATCGACAGGCCCACCACCAATCCCGGCCGCGCGCGGTCGCTGACCCGCGCCTTGGCTTCGAACGCGCCGCGGTCGTTGTAGATGCGCACCATTTGGCCGTCCTCGATGCCGCGCGCCGCCGCGTCGTTCGGATGGATGTCCAGATGCGGCTCGCCTTCGGTGCTGCGCAGGCTCTGCACGTTGACGAAGGTGCTGTTCATGAAATTGCGCGCCGGCGGCGAGATCATCGCCAACGGATACTTCTTCGCCAGCTCCGGGTTGCTCGCCACCGACTCGTAGGGGGCGATGAAGGTCGGCACTGGGTCGAGGCCGGCGGCCTGCATGCGCGCGGAGAAGAACTCGCATTTACCCGAGGGCGTCGGGAAGCCACCGTTGGCGAACGGCGCATCGGGCACGTTCATCTTCTGCCAGCCGACCAGCTTGAGCGCCTCCCAGCCGAAATGCTGGGCGCGCACATCCTGCGTCTTGAACGCCTGGGCGGCGATCTCGTCGTCGCTTTCGCGGAAGCACGGCTCGTCGAAGCCCATGCGTGCGGCCAGCAGGCGGAAGATCTCCGAGTTCGGCTTGGCTTCGCCGAGCGGGGCGATCGCCGCGTTGTTGGCCAGCATGTAATTGTGCCCGTAGGCCATATGTACGTCGACGTGCTCCAGCTGCGTGGTGGCGGGCAGGAGAATGTCCGCGTAGTCGGCGGTGTCGGTCTGGAAATGCTCGAGCACCACGGTGAACAGGTCGTCGCGGGCGAAGCCCTGGGCGACTTTCGGCGACTCCGGCGCCACCGCGACCGGGCTGGAGTTGTAGACGATCAGCGCCTCGACCTTGGGCCCGAACTCGGCGGAGGTCTCGCGCAGCAGGTTGTCGCCGATGGTGCTCATGTTGAGGGTGCGTGGACGGCCACCGGTGCGCAGATCAGAGCGCTGCAAGGCGCGGTGGTTGACCGGAAAGGCGTCCGCCGAGGCCAGCAGCACGCCGCCTGCCGCCTGTCGCCAGGCGCCGACCAGCGCCGGCAGGCAGGCGATGTTGCGCACCGCCATGCCACCGCCGCGCACGCGCTGCAGGCCGTAGTTGAGGCGGATCGCCACGGCCTCGCCGCGCCGGGCGGCTTCGCCATAGTCGCGTGCCAGCTGCAATACCTCTTCCGCGCTGATTCCGCAGGTCTGCGCGGTGCGCTCCGGGGTCCAGTCCTGCACGCGTTCCTTGAGTTGCTCGAAGCCCAGGGTGTGCTCGGCGATGTACGCCTCGTCGAGCAACTGCTCGGCGATCAGCACGTGCATCATGCCCAGCGCCAGCGCCGCGTCGGTGCCCGGCAGCAGGGCGATGTGCTGGTGGCATTTCTCCGCAGTGAGCGAGCGGTAGGGGTCGATGGCGATCAGCCTGGCGCCACGGCGCTTGGCCTGCTGCACGCGGGTCCAGAAATGCAGGTTGGAGGCGATCGGGTTGCAGCCCCAGATCAGGATCAGTTTCGAGTGTTCGAACTGTTCGACATCGGTGCCCAGTTGCGCGCCGATGCTGTACTGGTAGCCGACGCTGCCGGCGGTGCTGCAGATGGTGCGATCCAGGTAGGAGGCGCCGATCTTGTGGAAGAAGCGCGCCGACATCGAGTCGCCCTGCACCAGGCCCATGGTGCCGGCGTAGCTGTACGGCAGGATGGCTTGCGGGGCGCGCGCGGCGATGTCCGTGAGGCGCGCGGCGATGGTGTCGAGCGCCTCGTCCCAGCTGATGCGCGCGAGCTGGCCGGCGCCCTTCGCGCCGATGCGCTTCATCGGGTAGAGCAGGCGATCGGCGTGGTAGGTGCGCTGCAGGTAGCGCGCCACTTTGGTACACAGCGCGCCGCCGGTAGTGGGGTGCTCAGGGTCGCCGCGCACTTCGGTGGCGACCCCGTCCTGCACGGTGATCAGCATCGCGCAGGTGTCGGGACAGTCATGCGGACAAGCCGCGCGAACGATGGACGTGGTCACTGGAGTACCTCGGAATTATGTGAGCGCGAAGGGGCTGCCGTCTGATGAAGCGGCTTGCCGAGTAGCGCCAGCACGGCGTCCAGTGACTCCGCGCCGCGGCCCTGCAGCTCACATATCACGAACGCCAGCAGGGCCTGCTCATGGCGGGTGATATAGCGCAGCAGGGGGCGCTCCCGGCCTTCGTCAGGGATCAGTTGTTCGCCTGCGCTGTACTGCGCCACGAACTTCTGCAAGGACGGCTGGAACACTGTCAGGAACTCCAGCCACGGCAGCTTGGAGAAACGCTCGGCGAGCTGCTCACCGCGCTCGATGTTGTGGCGTTGCTCGGCCACTTCGATGCCCAGCTCGCGCAGCCCGGCACGGATGTGCTCCTTGGTCTGGGTCTCCAGTTGGGCGAGCACCTGCCACTTGTGTTGGTGCTCCGCGTCTGCGGCGCGTTCCGAGAGACCGCTGAAGAATGCTTCGCCCTCAACTTCTTCGACGAATATGGCGCTCAGGTACTGCTGGTATTCAGCATTCATGATTTCCGTGGCCCTTTTTTATACGTTGTTGCCGCGCTAGAAACGCGGCCATCAGAGCATGTTTGAGATTGCTCTTATTCACGGAAAACTCCTGATAGCGAAGCGCTTATCGCATCTCTGTTTTTTGCTGGGCATCGCCATACGGACGCCATTCGCCGATCTTGCGCGCCGCCTCGCCCTCCGGGTGGTAGGCGTGACAGGTACCGATCACCCAGTGGCTGGGCATCTCGAAGCTCGGGTCGCGCGCCGCACGTTCGCGCAGGCGCTTCTGGATGACCGGCGCCATGGTCTGCACCGCGGTGGTGGCCATCGGGCCGAGCATTTCGGTGAGGTGGGTACAGCCCTTCAGCCCGCCGACCAGTTCGGCGGCGCGCTTCTTGAAACCGGGCCCGATGCGCAGGCCCTTGAGCGCCGCGTAGGCGCTGCTGATGTGTGGGCACACCGGCGTCGGCGCGTGCTCGGAATGCGCCTCGATGTGCTGGATCAGCATCCTTTCGTCGAGGGTCATCACCAGACGCATCTGGTGCAGCACGCCGCCGGCGGCAATGGTGCCATAGAGAAACTGGGTGTCGATGCCCTTGGTGTCGAGCAGTCGGCCTTCGATGTCGAACAGGCCGTCATCGCGCAGGTAACCCGTGCACACCACCTGACGGGTATGCAGCAGTTTCCGGCCGGGGCTCCCGGCGATCTTCTCGCTCATATCACAACCCTCGCCAACGACGGGGCGCCGAAGCGCCCCGTAGCCATCAGACGGTACCGAGACCGCCGCCGCACACCAGCACCTGGCCGGACAGGTAGTCCGATTCCGGAATGCAGAACAGGTACACGGCGTTGGCCGCCTCCTCCGGATTGCCCGGACGACCCAGCGGAATAGCGGTCTTGGACGCTTCGACGGTGGCCTGGCTGATGCCAACCTTGATCTCGCGGCCTTCGATGTTGATGAACCGTGGATCGCCTTCGACCGGCAGGGTCATGCGGGTCTCGATGTGACCGAAGGCCACCGCGTTGACATTGACCTTGTAGCGGCCCCACTCCTTGGACAGCGCCTTGGTCATGCCCAGCACGCCAGCCTTGGCGGTGGAATAGTTGACCTGACCCGCGTTGCCGGCGGCGGACACCGAGGAGATGTTGACGATCTTGCGGTTGACCACGCGGCCTTCGGCGGCTTCTTTCTTCGCCGCAGCACTAATGATCGGCTGGGCCGCGCGGAGGATGCGGAACGGCGCGGTGATGTGGCAGTCGATGATCGCGTACCACTGCTCGTCGGTCATCTTCTGGATCACGCTGTCCCAGGTGTAACCGGCGTTGTTGACGATGATGTCGATGGTGCCGTAGCTGTCCATCGCGGTCTTGACGAAGCGGTCGGCGAAGTCAACGGCGGTCACGCTGCCGACGCAGGCCACGGCTTCACCACCGGCGGCGCGGATCTCCGCAACTACTTCTTCGGCCGGCGCGGCGTCGAGGTCGTTGACTACTACTTTAGCGCCATCGGCGGCCAGTTTCAGGGCCACGCTGCGGCCGATACCACGACCGGAGCCGGTGACCAGGGCGACTTTACCTTCAAGCTTTTTCATTCAATCTATTCCTATGCAGGTTCTTGCCGTAGGGCGGGTGCAACCCGCCAGGCCGGAGTGGCCGCTTGGCGGGTTGCACCCGCCCTACGACTTGTTCGTATGGGGTTCAAGCCAGCGCGACGACGGCTTCGCCGGTCAGGCGCGGCTCGCCGTATTGGTTGCAACAGCTCAGTTCGATGCGGATGCGCGGCTCGCCGTTCTGCTCGAACTTCTCGATCACCGTGCCGGTGCAGGTGGGGATGTGCCCCAGGTGGGTGATGCCGACGAAGCGCACGGACAGGCTGCGGATCCGCGGCTGCGGCACCCAACTGGTGAGCAGCCGGCCGAGGTAGGCAGCCGACAACATGCCGTGGGCGAACACGTCGGGCTGGCCCGACTTGCGGGCGAAATCGAGGTCGATGTGGACCTGGTTGTGGTCGCCCGACGCACCGGCATACAGCGCCAGGGTGGTGCGGTTGACCGGCGGCAGGACAAGCGGCGGCAACTGGTCGCCGACCTGCACCTCGCTGTAACGCGGAATGTTCATGGGCGATTCCTCAGCGCTGCACGGTGGAGGCGCGGACATCGGCGATGTGCTCGCCGTGCTGGTTGGTGACGCGGGTTTCGGTCACCACGAACTGCAGAGCGCCGTTCTTCTTCTCGTACACGTCGACGATGCGGCTGTCGAAGGTCAGCACGTCGCCGGCGAAGGCCATGCGGTGGTAGCTGAAGCTCTGCTCGGCATGCAGGATGCGGCCAAGGCTGAAGCCCATGATGCCCTCGACGATGTGGTCGTTATCGCGCCCTTCACGTTCCAGGCAGAACAAAAAGGACGGTGGCATCGGCAACGAGCGATAGCCGGCGGCATGGGCCGCCGCCTCATCGGTGTATACCGGGTCGGTCTCGCCGATGGATTTGGCGAAGAAGCGCAGGCGGCCCTTTTCCAACTCGGCACTGGTCACGCCGAGCGAACGGCCGATCAGACTGGTATCTGCCATTTTGGGATTCCTGTCAGGTGAAAAGGCGCGCCCCTGGAGCGGGGCGCGCGGTGACTTAGAACCTGTTCACGATCTCGTGATGAGGTTCTTAGCCGCGACCGAACAGGGTCACGATCCCGGCGCCACCCAGGCCGAGGTTGTGCTGCAGAGCGTGCTGCAGGCCTTCGACCTGACGCGCGCCGGCGGTGCCGCGCAGCTGGTTGGTCAGCTCGTAGCACTGCGCCAGACCGGTGGCACCCAGCGGGTGGCCCTTGGAGAGAAGGCCGCCGGACGGGTTAGTGACCACGCGCCCGCCATAGGTGTTGTCGCCGTCCAGGACGAACTTCTCGCCTTCGCCTTCGGCGCAGAAGCCCAGGCCTTCGTAGGTCAGCAGCTCGTTCTGGGCGAAGCAGTCGTGCAGTTCGCAGACGCGGATGTCTTCCGGGCCGACACCGGCTTTCTCGTAGACTTCACGGGCGCCCTGACGGGTCATGCCAACACCGACGGCGCTGATCATCGACGGCGGATCAAAGGCTTCCGGCTGGTCGGTGACCAGGGCCTGGGCGAGGATCACCACGTCGGTGCGCAGGCCGTGCTTCTTGGCGAAGCGCTCGGAGACGACGATTGCCGCGGCGCCGCCGCAAGTCGGCGGGCAAGCCATCAGGCGGGTCATCACACCAGGGAAGATCACCGGGTCGGCCATCACTTCCTCGGTGGTCACCACCTTCTTGAATACCGACATCGGGTTATTGGCGGCATGACGGCTGGCCTTGGCGCGGATCGCCGCGAAGGTTTCCATCTTGGTGCCGTACTTCTCCATGTGTTCCTTGCCGGCGCCGCCGAACAGGCGCAGAGCGTTAGGCATGCCTTCGCCTTCCGGGAACACGCGACGTGCCACGTCCATGCCCTTGCCGTAGGTCACCGGACGATCGGTCCAGTGGTCTTTCAGGGCGCCCGGTTGCATCTGCTCGAAGCCGAAGGCCAGCGCGCAATCGGCCATGCCGCTTTCCACCGCCTGACGAGCCAGCCAGAGCGCCGAGGAACCACTGCCGCAGTTGTTGTTGACGTTGATGACTGGGATACCGGTCAGACCCACTTCGTAAAGCGCCGACTGGCCGCTGGTGGAGTCGCCGTAGACGTAGCCGGCATAGGCCTGCTGCACCAGCTTGTAATCGATACCGGCATCCTTCAGGGCCAGGCGAATGGCTTCGGCACCCATCTCGATGTAGGTACCGCTCTGGCCGGGCTTGGCAAACGGAATCATGCCGACACCGGCGACGTAGACTTTCTGCGACATATCTTTCTCCAGGGACAGGTGACAGGACCTTGCTCATCGCTCACACAGCGGCGACACAGCGACCATGGAGCGATGGTCATCCACTCCGGCAATGGCGCGCCCCCTCCTGTCGAGGGGGATCGGCCTTTGCCGCGCCAACGCGGCGGCCCACCGAAATATCACCCAAAAGGAGTAGCCCCCTCCCCTTAGGGGGGGGGAGTGGCTGTCTGCGGGATTAGCGTTTGGCCCGCTGATCGAGCACCGACACACGTTCAGAAAGGCAAGCGCGACAACGGCCAACGCCGGCGTTGCAGCCGCTCACCCACGCCGCTCGCGGCAACCCAATTGATCAGCTGGGTTTGAGCCGTTCGCCCTTCGTCCTATTGCAACCGTCTTTGGAGCGCCGCATGACAATAAGAAAATCCGGAGTCTTCCAACCCCACCTGCTGGCCGCCGCCATTGCAGTGGGCGTCGCATCTCAGGCCCAGGCCGTTAGCTTCCAAATTGGGGAAATCGAGGGCAGCTTCGATTCGTCACTCTCTGTGGGTGCCAGTTGGGCCGCAGACGGCCCGGACCCCGAGTTCATCCACCCCGCCAACACCTTGGGCATGCGTGGTTATTCGGCAACCCGCACCGCGGACGACAACCGCAAGAACTTCAAGAAGGGCGAAACCTTCTCGAAAATCTTCAAGGGCATTCATGATCTGGAGCTGAAATACGGCGACAGCGGCGTGTTCGTCCGCGGCAAGTACTGGTATGACTTCGAGCTGAAGGACGAGCACCGCCTGTTCTACGACATCGATGACAGCGGTCGCGACCGCGCCGCCCAATCCTCGGGCGCGATGTTCCTCGACACCTTTGTCTACCACAACTACAACATCGGCGACCTGTCGGGCAACGTGCGCCTGGGTAAGCAGGTGGTGAGCTGGGGTGAGAGCACCTTCATCGGTAACTCGATCAACAGCATCAACCCGATCGACGTCGCCGCGTTGCGCCGTCCCGGCTCTGAGGTCAAAGAAGGCCTGATCCCGGTCAACATGTTCTACCTGTCCCAGGGCCTGTCGGAGAACCTCAACGCCGAGGCCTTCTATCAGATCGAATGGGAAAAGACGGTAACCGACAACTGCGGCACCTTCTTCGGTTCTGACCCCTTGCCGAAGGGTTGTAACGACCGCCTGGTGTTCGCCGGCCCCGACCTCGCGCCCGGTGTAGCCAGGAATACTGCCTCCGCTGCGACGATTCTCGCGGGCGGGAATGCGGCAACGGATGACGTCTACATGCCGCGCGCCAAGGACAACGACGCCCGTGACGGCGGTCAGTACGGTTTGGCCTTGCGCTGGTTCGTGCCGGAAGCCAACGACACCGAATTCGGTGCTTACCTGATGAACTATCACAGCCGCAACCCGTACCTGAGCTTCAAGCAGACCACCGTGCCGTCGATCACGGCAGGCGAGATCGGCGCCCTGCGCAACAGCCTTATCGCAGCAGGTCGTACGCCCGCGCAGATCACTACCGCTCTGCAAGTGGCGGGCGGTCAGCGCCAGTTCGACCAGGTCCGAGCTGCGCGCTACTTCGTGGACTACCCGGAAGACATCCGCCTCTACGGCCTGAGCTTCCAAACCAACGTCGGCGGCACCTCGCTGGGTGGCGAAGTCAGCTACCGGCCGAACATGCCGCTGCAGATCAACACCCCCGACCTCAACCTGGCGGCGCTGCACGCGACCAACCCGGCCACCTTCTCCGGGGCCACTTCGCCGGTTTTCACCTCCGGAGAAACCACCCGTTCGCTGGGCGGCGACCTGCCAGGCTACAAACGCATGCCGGTGGTCCAGGCGCAGATGACCGCCACCCACTTCATCGACCAGGTTTTGGGCGCCAGCCGCCTGACCCTGGTGGGCGAGATTGGCTACAACCGCATCAACGGCCTAGGCAAGTCCGACGGCACCGACGTACGTTTCGGCCGCAGCCCGGTCTGGGGCGCCGGCGAACTCCCTGGCGCGCTGAACACCTCAGTCTGCGCCACCCCGACCAGCACGCAGCGGAACAACTGCACCAGCCACGGCTTCTACACCACCGACTCCTGGGGCTACCGCACCCGCGCCAGCCTGAACTACAGCAACGTGTTCGCTGGCATCAACCTGACACCGAACGTGGCCTGGTCGCATGACGTGGAGGGCTTTGGTCCGAACTTCGAGGAAGGCGTCAAGGCCGTCAGCGTCGGTCTGGATGCGGACTACCTGAACACCTACACCGCCAGCCTCAGCTACACCGACTTCTTCGGCGGCGACTTCAACACCAACACCGATCGTGACTTCGTCGCGCTCAGCCTCGGCGTGAACTTCTGAGCCGTTATCGGCAGAGGGTAATTGCATGAAAACAAAAACAAACATGATCATCAAAAGTGGCGTCATCGCGCTGTCCCTGCTGGCCAGCAGCGTCATGGCCGCGGTTTCGCAGCAGGAAGCCGACCAGCTCGGCACCACGCTGACCCCGCTGGGTGCGGAAAAAGCCGGCAACGCCGACGGCAGCATTCCGGCCTGGACCGGCGGGTTGAAGCCTGGCGCGGGTAGCGTGGACGCCAAGGGGTTCCTCTCGGATCCCTACGCCAATGAAAAGCCGCTGTTCACCATCACCGCCGCTAACGCCGCGCAGTACAAGGACAAGCTGACGCCGGGCCAGATGGCGATGTTCAAGCGCTACGCCAGCACCTACAAAATCCCGGTGTACAAAACCGAGCGCAGCGCGGCCAACCCGCAGGAAATCTACGAGGCGGCGAAGAAGAGCGCGGTGAACGTGAAACTGATCAGCGACGGCAACGGCCTGGAGCACTTCACCGAGTCGCGCAACTACGCCTTCCCCATTCCGAAGAACGGCGTGGAGGTGTACTGGAACCACCAGACCCGCTATCGCGGCAAGAACATTCAGCGCTGGGCGGCCCAGGCGGCTCCGCAAGTCAATGGCGCCTACACCATCGTCGACACCAACGACAAGAACAGCTTCCCGCAATACATGGACGGCGCAGACCCGAAAGAGTCGGCCAACGTGCTGTTCTACTACATCTTCGCGGTCACCGGCCCGGCACGCCTGGCGGGCAACGTGTCGATGGCCCACGAGACCATCGACCAGGTTAAGGAGCCGCGTAGAGCCTGGGCCTACAACGCCGGCCAGCGCCGCGTGCGGCGCGCCCCGCAATTGGCCTACGACGCCCCCGGCCTAGCCTCCGACGGCATGCGCACCTCCGACAACGCCGACATGATGAACGGCGCACCGGACCGCTACGACTGGAAGCTGGTGGGCAAAAAGGAGATGTACATCCCCTACAACAACTACCACCTGCAGTCGCCCAGCGTGAAGTACGCCGACATCATCAAGCCCGGGCACATCAACCAGGATCTGACCCGCTACGAGCTGCACCGGGTCTGGCAAGTCCAGGCCACCCTCAAACCGGGCGAACGGCATATCTATGCCAAGCGCGACATGTACTTCGACGAGGACACCTGGACCATCGTCGAGGTCGATCACTACGACGGCCGAGGCAACTTGTGGCGGGTGGGTGAAAACTACACCTACTCGCAGTACGAACAAGGCGTCAACGTGCCTGCGGCGCAGGGCTTCTATGACCTGATCGCCGGCCGCTACATCGTCGCAGCGATGAGCAACGAAGCGAAGAGCGCCCCGCAGTTTGGTCAACGGACCAAGATGTCCGACTTCACCCCGGCATCGCTGCGCAACGCCGGTATCCGTTAAACCTTGTTAGCCCAATGAAAAACGGCGCCCTCGGGCGCCGTTTTTCGTTTCATCACCGACATTGCCGGCGCACCGTTCTTAGCGAGTCACTCCGCAGTCGTCAGCAGCGCATGCACCATGCGCGCGAGCATCTGCACCGTATCCTTTTCGGTCAAGTAGCTGGGGCGTTCCAGGAGGATCGCCCGGGACAGGGCGAGTAAAGTGTGGAAGACCAAAAAGTGCGCCTTGTCTTTGTCGCGGACCAGGACCTCATCGGCGAAGCGGCACATCAGTGCCTCGGTCGCGCTACCGGACAGCTCCTCTCGCGCCTTGACCACGTCGAGCCTTACCAACTCGTCGTAGTGGGTCGAGCGCACGCTGAACTCCGGATCGAAGCGGATCTTCTGGAGATAGAGATTGAGGCCGACCTCGATGGTCAGCACGATGCCGTCGTACAGTGTGGTGTCGGCCGGCAGCGCGGCGATTCTGGTCAGCAGTTCGGTGCGCACTTCCTTGCGGACGTCCTCGTAGATGGCGGCGATCAGCGCCTCCATGGTCGGGAAATACTCGTAGATGGAACTGGTGGCAACACCCGCCTCTTCCGCCAGACGCAAGGTCGTCAGCTCATCCCTTCCATGCCGTTCGAGGATCTGCCGGGCGGTCTGCTTGAGGGCGTCGACCAAGGCGATGGAACGTGCCTGGCGCGGCGATTTGCGCTGCTGGGCAGGCACCTCGACTCGCAACACACCATCGGCACCGGGTCGCGATTCGTCGATGGGGGGCTTGCTCATATCGTTTCTCCTGGCGGTGGCGTCCCTCGTGCGGCAGAGCGGGCGCACTCAAAAAATGCTGCGGGTCGGCCAGGGTGAGCCCCCCGTCGCTGAGCAACGGGGGTAGCTTCGAGGCCTCCGCTTGGGTGTCGTGTAAGGCTCCATTTCATCACAATAACAGTCCACACCCCGGCCCCTTCCACTCCTTCAGAGTAGGTCCGCATGACTCGTCGGGACAGCGCGCCGGAGCGACGTCGTCCCCTCCCGAGGAGACGGTTTTGGGCGCGCTCAGGAAATCCGCCGCCCCAGGTCCTTCCAATACTTGTCGCGCACCTGGCGGCGCAGCACCTTGCCGACCGGGCTGACCGGCAGCTCGCTGACCAGCAGCAGCGATTTGGGCGCCTTGAAACGTCCCAGCCGACCTTTGACGTGCTCGATCAGCTCCGCCACTGACGGCTGCGTGCCAACCCTCACCACCACCTCGGCATGCACCGCCTCGCCCCATTCCGCATGGGGGATGCCGACCACGGCGGAGATCGCCACGTCCGGATGGGCATTGAGCGCCGCCTCCACCTCGACCGCATAGACGTTGAAGCCGCCGGTGATGATCATGTCTTTCTTGCGATCGACGATGAACAGGTAACCCAGCTCGTCGACACACCCCAGATCACCCGACCTCCAGAAGCCGTTGCTGAACTCGGCAGCGGTCGCCTCGGGATTGCCGTGATAGCCGCCGATGGTGGCCCGGCTGCGCAACCAGATCTCGCCGGTGGCGCCGGCTTCAACCTCCGCGCCCTGCTCGTCGACGATCATCAGCTCGACGCCTGGCGCCACCCGCCCCGCCGAAGCGAGCCGGCCGGCCGCGTCGGCCAACAGGTGGTCGGCCTTGCTCAGCGTGGCCACCGACTGCAAGCATTCGGTGGCTCCGTAAATCTGCAGGAAGACATTGCCGAAGCGCTGCTGCAATTGCGCGAGCTTGCTCGGGCTCATTGGCGCGGCGCCGTAGTAAATGGTCTGCAGGCTGGACAGGTCGTGGTCGCTGGCCTCCGGCATGTCGAGCAGGCGATACAGCAGGGTCGGCACCAGCGAACCGACGGTGACCCCCTCGGCCTCGATGTTGCGGCACCACAGGGCGAGGTCCGGCGCGTTCTGGGTCAGCGTACAACCGCCACGGAACAGCGTGGCCAGCACGCTCAGCCCCGAGCCATGGCTGATCGGCGCCATGTGCAGCAGACGGGTTGCGGCATCGAAGGCCTGCTCGCTCTCGGCATAGAAGGCGTCGCGGCAGGCCAGCCAGTTGTCCATGGTGTACTGCGCGCACTTGCTCTTGCCGGTGGTGCCGCCGGTGAAGCGGTAGATCAGGATATCCGTGCGCGGGTCGCTCTCCACGCCGGGGTCGTGGTCGCCGACGCCGTCCAGCAACTCGTCGAAGACGTACAGACCCTCACGCCTGACGGTCGGCGGGTCCATGCAGACCACGCTGATGCCGCGGGCCTGCAACCAGTCGAAGTAGCGTTCGAGCAGCGCGTTTTCGAGGAACACCACCTTCGGCTGCAGTTGATCGACCTGCGCAACATGCTCGTCGAGCGAGTCGCGGAAGTTGGTGAACGCCGCGGCGGCCTCACCCTTGAGCGCGGTCCAGGTGTGCAGCAACGACAGGTTGTCGTTCTCCAGAATGCACAGGTAGCGGTCGCCGCGCCGTAGCTGCAGGCGCTCGCGCATCATGTTGACGATCCGGTTGGTCAGCCGGTGCAGCTCGGCGAAGCTGTAGCGCCGCTGCCGCTCGATATTGACCAATGCCTCGTGGTCGCCGTAACGAACCGCGAGTTGGGCAAAGGTACGGGCGAAGTTCATCTTCATCGGAAGTCTCGTTCTTGTTATTGGCTCCCGAGTTATGCGCCTGCCCGATCTAATCCTCCCCCCTGCGATGGAGGGGGGAGTCGGAAACGACATGGCCGATCCTGGAGGATCGGCCATGCTGGTCACCACGCGGGTTTACTCGAAGCCCCGTAGGGTGGGTTAGCCGTAGGCGTAACCCACCACCCGTGCTGGACATCGGTGCCCAGGTTGGCACCGCTGGTGGGTTACGCCGCTACGCGGCTAACCCACCCTACAAAAGCGCTGCTCAACACGAATCGATGGCCATGAAAAGGCCGGCCCAATGCGGACTACTCGAAGATGACCTTGCAGCGGCTCGATCCCCAGGTTTCGGCCGCCGCGTGGTAACGCTCCTCGATAAGGTTGCGGCGGATCTTCAGGGTCGGCGTGAGCAAGCCGTTCTCGATGCTCCAGGGCTCCTGCACGACGACCAGGCAGTCCAGTTGCTCATGCGCCTCCAACTGCGCGTTGACCTCGGCCAGCAGCGCCTCCAGCTCGGCGCCGATCTGCTCGCACGTCGCTGCGTCGGCAAGCGCCGCGCGGGTGTCCGGCGCCACATTGAGCAGGCCGATCGGCTGCGCCAGTCCCACGCCGATCACGCAGGACGCTTCGATGGTCTGGTGGTTACCCAGTTTGGCCTCGATCGGTACCGGCGCGACGTACTTGCCCTTGGCGGTCTTGAACAGATCCTTGACCCGCCCGGTGATACGCAAGCGCCCCGTCTCGTCCAGCTCGCCACGGTCGCCGGTACGGAACAGCCCGTCCTCGGTGTAGCTCTCGACGGTCAACTCAGGCTCGCGGTAGTAGCCGAGCATCTGCCCCGGGCTACGCACGAGGATTTCCCCGTCCGCGGCGATCCGGCATTCGACTTCGGGAAGGGCTGCGCCGACGTAGCCGATGCGGACATCTCCCGGGCGACTGAAATGTGAGGTACCGAAGTTTTCCGACATCCCGTAGCCCTCGATCAGCTCCAGTCCGAGCTGGCGGTACCAGGCATGGACGGCCGCCGGCAGCGGCGCCGAGCCGGACATCCCGGTGTGCACCTGGTCGAGCCCGAGCGCGCCGAGAATCTGCCCCTTCATCACCGGCGCCTGCTCCGAATCAGCGAACGCCGCCGCCTGCACCGCCGGCGCAATCCGCTCGTTGATACCGTGATAGAACTTGCCCCACAGGCGCGGCACCGACATGAAAATGGTCGGTCGCGCCCGGCGCAGGTCGTCGGCGAAGGTCGCCAGGCTCTCGTTGAAGAACACCTGGCAGCCGCTGTACAGCGACAGCGCCTCGACTACGGCGCGTTCGGCGGTATGCGCCAGCGGCAGGTAGGACAGCAGGCGATCGGACGTACTGGTGCCACGGCCGCCGTTGTACATCACCCGGGTGACGGGCAGTACGTCGTGCATCGCGGCGAAGCTGAGCATCACGCCTTTCGGGTTACCGGTACTGCCGGAGGTGTAGGTGATGGTTGCCAGTTCGTCCGGCGCCGGCAGCAGCGGTTCGGCCAGTGGCGCGCAGCTGGCCATCAGTTTCTCCCAGGCCAGGCCTTCGCTGCGCGCCGAGCGCGGCAGGTTGATCAGCGGCAATTCCGCCGGCACCGCGGCGCTGACATCGAGCCAGCCGGCGGCGTCGCCGTCCAGGCGGCCGACGAACATCAGCCGGGCACCGGAGTGCGCGAGCACATAACCCACCGTGCTGGCATTGGCGGTCGAGTAGATCGGCACGCTGACGTGCCCGGCCAGCCAGATCGCCAGGTCAGCGATGATCCAGTGCGCGGTGTTCTTGCCGAGGATGGCGATCGCCGACTTGGGCGGCAGGCCCAGCGACTGCAGGTACGTCGCCATGCGACGCGCCTGGTCGCCGACTTCACCCCAGCGGTACTCGACCACCGAGCCGTCCTCAAGCGGTTGGGTCAGATAGACCGTATCGGGCTGGCGGCTTTCCCAGTCGAGAAAGCGGTGAAGCAAGGTCGCATGTTCGTGTGTGGCGCTCATGGCAGTTCCTACGGTACAGCGGCGGCTGGCCGCCTGGTTCATTGTTGTTGGATAGCGGATGACCGCTGATTCGCCGTTCAGTCGCGTCGGTAAAGCGTCACGATGGAGCCGGCCTCGCCGGCATCCTGTTGCAGGGCGATCGAGGCGTGCGGAACCTGTCGCGATCCGGCGCGGTCACGCAGATGCATCACCAGTTCGGCGCACTGGGCCAGGCCGGACGTACTCGCGCCAAAGCCCATTCCCAGCAGTCCGCCGGACGGATTGACGACGATATTGCCGCCATAGGTGTTGTCGCCGTCCTCGATGAATCGCTCGGCGCTGCCCTCGCGGCAGAACCCCAGTGCCTCGTACAGCAGCAGCTCGGTGACGGTCGCGCGGTCGTGCAGTTCGCACAGCTGGAGGTCGGCCGGACCGATACCGGCCCGCTCGTAGACTTCCCAGGAAACCGCCATGTCGCGCTCGTACCCCACCGACTGCAACGGCGTGTCCGGCGCGACGGCAGGCCCCCGCAGTTCGTCGCTGCAGACCTGCGCCAGGATCCGCACCGGACGGCTCAAGGCGAGGCGGCGGGCAAACTCGGTGGAACACACCAGCAATGCGCTGGCGGCGTACGCCGGAGCGGCGAACTGCAGACGGGGCAGCGGCGCGAAGCCGCCCTGTCCAGCCAGCACGTCATCGAGACCCAGCGGCTGGCCGTAATCGGCATCCGGATTGTGGAACGCATGCTGATGGGCCTTCACCGCGATCATCGCGAAGGTTTCCTGACGGCACTGATGGCGTCGCGTGTACTCGCGCGCGGCAGCGGTCCACAGCGCCATGGATTGTTCGCTCGGTGCATCGGCCGGACCATGATCGATCCCGGCCACCAGCACGCAGTGCGCACGCCCCTCCTCGATGTCGCGGCGCGCCAGGTACAGCGCCCGGCTGGCGCCGGCCACCGAGGCATCGACCGAAACGATGGGCGGGACATGCCCCAGAGCACGTAACAAGGACTCCTGCCAGGGCAGGCGGGCGCCACCGCTCGCGCACAGATAGACCTGCTCGACCTGCATCGGCTCGAGGCTAGCGTCGGCCATTGCGCAGCCGATTGCCTCACCCAGCGCCGATACGGGATACCAGCCAGCGGTCGACCGGTGATAGGCAGAACGGCCCACGCCAACCACTCTGACGTCTTGCTCCATCACGCGCTCCTGAAATTCTGTTGCCGCCGCCCCGTCGGGGACGGCGGACTTTCTCTACAGCCTTAGGCCGGGACTTGCTCGAAGATTTCGACCGAACCGCCCTTGAGCACCACTACGTCACGCTCGACGGCACGGGTCTCGAACAGCACGCGGGTCGGTGATTCGCGCCACATGCGGGTTTCCAGGGTGTCGCCCGGCATCACGATGGCGGCGAAACGCACGCGGATGTTCTTGAACAGACGCGAGTCGTTGTTACAGAACGCCTTGATCACGTGGCGACCGGCATAGCCGAAGGTGCACAGACCGTGCAGGAACGGCTTCTCGTAGCCGGCCTTGGAGGCGTAGTCCGGATCGACGTGCATCGGGTTCCAGTCACCACACAGGCGGTACAGCAGGGCCTGGTTGAGCTCGGTCTGCTCGGCGATGACAAAGTCCGGCGCGCGATCGGGCAGCGGCGCGGCCGCTACGCTCGGCACACGCTTCAGGCCAGCACCCGGAGTGCCGGTGTAGAAGCTGGTGAACTCGTTGTAGAACAACGGAGTGCCGTTCTCGTCGGTGGTGTGGATTTCCAGCACGCTGACCGAGCTCTTGCCTTTGTCCAGCGCTTCCTTCAAGCGCATGGTGTGCTTGAGCTTCGCCTTCGGCGGCAGCGGACGGTACATCTCGGTGTACTGCTCGCCATGCAGGCCCTTGGCGAATGGCAGTTCCAGGCCTTCCAGGGTCGGCTTGCCGGCGAGAATCGCCTTGAGGAACACCTGAGTGGCCGGCAGCACTGCCATGGTCGGCAGCACGCGGAACTCTTGATCCTTGAACTCATTGATGTAGAGCAGCTCGGTGCGGTCCAGCGGGTCCTTGGCGGCGCCCACGGCCAGCGCGTAGAGCGCAGCGTCGGTCTGAGTGTATTCGGTTTCCAGGGTCGCGACGGCGTTGGCCGCCACTTCCATGTCGACGTACTGGTTACCACCGATGGCATTGCCGGCCATGCGCTCGAACAGCTCCTTGAAGCCTTCGCCGCCGCTGGTGGGGTGCACGCTCTTCTCGTCGAAGCGGGTGATGCGTTCCCAGTTCTCGCGCACCAGCTCCGGGCTCAGCGAGTCGGTGTGCAGGAAGCGGCCGTAGGAACGCTCCCAACGGTACTTGGCGTGGAAGCCGCCACCGACTTCGAACAGGCCACCGGTGTCCGGGCACTCTTCGCTGCACAGCCAGCCAACCAGCGGCGCGACGTCCTCGACCTTGACCTTGGCGTGCAGCTCTTCCGGGAACAGGCCACTGGCGATCACCATGCGCGAGGCGGCGATCGGCGCAATGGTGTTGACGCGGATGTTCTTGCTCGCGCCCTCGATGGCCAGCGAGTTGGCGAAGCCGATCAGCCCGGCCTTGGCCGTGCCGTAGTTGCACTGACCGAAGTTGCCGAAGATACCGGTGCCAGAGGCGGTCATGACGATGCGGCCATAGCCCTTGTCGCGCATGATCGGCCACACCGCGTGGGTCAGGCGGAACGCGCCCTTGACGTGCACGTCCTGGATCAGGTCCCACTGCTCTTCGGTCATCTTGTGGAACGCGGTGTCACGCAGGATGCCGGCGTTGTTGATCAGGATGTCGACGGTGCCGAAGGCCTCCAGGGCAGTGGCGACGATCTTCTCGCCCTCGGTGACCGAGTGGTAGTCGGCGACGGCTTCGCCGCCCAGCGCCTTGATCTCGGCGACCACGGCATCGGCGGCTTCGGACGAAGTCCCCAGACCGGCGGTGGTCACGCCGAGGTCATTGACCACGACTTTGGCGCCACGGGCGCCGAGCAACAGGGCATGGGCACGACCAAGGCCGTTGCCAGCGCCGGTGACGATGGCGACTTTGCCGTCAAAACGAATTTCCTGCGACATGATTGCTTCCTCCAATGGGATGGTGGTTGGCCCTTACAGGGTGCGGGCGATGATTTCTTTCATGATTTCGTTGGTGCCGCCCCAGATCCGGTTACCCCGGGTATCCAGGTACAGGCGTGCGATCGGGTACTCGGTCATGTAACCGTTGCCGCCGTGCAGCTGCAGGCAGGCGTCGACCACCCGGCTGCTCAGCTCGGCGGTCCAGTACTTGGCGATCGCGGCGGTCTCGGCGCTCAGCTCGCCCTTCAGCAGCAGTTCCATGCAGCTGTCGACGAAGGAGCGGCCGATCTGCACTTCGGTCTTCAATTGAGCGAGGGTGAAACGCGAGTTCTGGAAGTCGAGCACCGGCTTGCCGAACACCATGCGGGTGCGGGTGTAGTCGATGGTGTGGTCGATGGCGGCCTCGGCCTGGGCCTGGAAGCCGGCGGCGCCGATGATGCGTTCCCAAGCCAGGTCGTGCATGAGCTGGTAGAAGCCCTTGCCTTCCACGCCACCGAGCACGTTCTCCACCGGCACACGGCAGTCGTCGAAGAACAGCATCGAGGTGTCCTGGGCGTGCAGGCCGACCTTTTCCAGCGGCTGCGAACGGGTGAAACCGGCACGCTCCTTCTCGACGATGACCAGCGAGATGTCCTGGGCGCCCTTGCCGCTGGTGCCGGTCTTGCAGACCACGATGGCCAGGTCGCAGGACGCACCGTTGGAGATGAAGGTCTTCGAGCCGTTCAGCACATACTCGTCACCGTCACGCACCGCGCGGGTCTTAACTGCCTGCAGGTCGGAACCGGTGTTCGGCTCGGTCATCGCGATCGAACCGACCGCCTCGCCGGCGACCATCTTCGGCAACCACTTCTGCTTCTGCGCCTCGGTGCCGTAGTTGAGCAGGTAGAAGGCGACCAGGCCGTGCACGCCGAAACCGATCAGGCCGGTGGCGCCGACGCGAAAGAACTCCTCGCCGAAGATCATGTCGAACAGCCGGTCGGCGCCGGGGCCGCCGTACTCCTCGGGTATCGACGGCAGCAACATGCCCAGCTCGCCGGCCTTGCGCCAGACCGCGCGCGGCACGCACTTGTCCTTTTCCCATTGGGCGTGGAAGGGGGCGACCTCGGTTTCCATGAAGCGCCGTACGGCGCGGCGGAATTCGTCGTGCTCGGTGCTGAACAGGGTGCGGGGGATCAGGTATTCCATGGGGGATTCCTCTCGGCGAGCGGGATCAGAGCGTGCGCCCGACCAGGTCTTTCATGATGTCGTTGGCGCCGCCGGCGATACGCAGGACGCGGTGATCGAGGTAATGACGGGCGACCGGGTACTCGAGCATGTAGCCGTTGCCGCCGTGCAGCTGCAGGCACTCGTCGACCACCTTGGAGTACAGGTCCGAGCAGAACAGCTTGGCCGCGGCCGCCGCCTCGGGGCTGAGGCTGTGGGCCAGGCACTGCTCCATGCAGCGGTCGACATAGTTCTGCGCCACGGCCAGCTGCATCTTCAGATCGGCCAGCTTGAAGCGAGTGTTCTGGAACTCGAAGATCGGCTTGCCGAATACGGTGCGACCACGGGTGTAGTCCAGGGTGTGTTCGAGCACCGCGAGCGAGCCGGCAACGCTGCTGATGGCGATCGACAGACGCTCCCAGGCCAGCTCCTTCATCAGGTTAATGAAGCCCTGGCCCGCGACGCCGCCCAGGACGTTTTCCTTCGGCACGCGGCAGTCTTCGAAGAACAACATGGTGGTGTCCTGGGCATGCAGGCCGACTTTCTTCAACGGCTTGGACTTGCTGAAGCCGGCACGCCCAGCCTCGACCAGAATCAGCGAAATGTCGGCGGAGCCCTTGCCGGTGTTGCCGGTCTTGGCCACCACGACCACCACATCACAGTTGGTGCCGTTGGAGATGAAGGTCTTGGCGCCGTTGATCACGTACTCGTCACCGTCCAGCACGGCACGGGTCTTCACTGCCTGCAGGTCGGAGCCAGTGTCGGGCTCGGTCATCGCCACCGCGGCAATCGCCTGACCGCTCGCCATCTTTGGCAGCCACTGCTGCTTCTGAGCGTCGGTGGCAAAGTTCACCAGGTAGCCGGCGACAATGTCGTGCACGCCGAAACCGATCAGCCCCGACGCCAGACCGGCGCGGTTGATTTCCTCAGCGGCGATCATCGAGAAGCGCCGATCCAGGCCCAGGCCGCCGTACTCCTCCGGGGTAGTAGCGTTGAGCATGCCGAGTTCGCCGGCGCGCTCCCAGATGGCGCGCGGAACCCGATGGTCCGCCTCCCACTGCTCCAGATGCGGAGCGCACTCCTCCGCCAGGAAGCGCCGCACGGTGTTGCGGAACTCCTCATGCTCATGGTCAAACAGGGTGCGTGGAATCATCGGTTTGCTCCTCGGATCTTGTCTGCGCAGCGGCAAAAAACGCCGGTACGGGATGGAGCCAAGATAGGAGGAGGTGGGGCGCTGCCGTCCCCCTCGGGGAGGGGGGGATTGGGGGCCCGGGGAGACGGCCGACTGGAAAAGACCGCCCCCCTTCATACGGGGAGGTCGGCCGGCTGGCGCTCTCCCTATTCTGAGATCGCGCGCCGCCAGTCGACGCCCGTCACGCCGGCGTCCACGCAACCCGGCAGGGCGGGCGTCGGCTGGCGACGCTCAGATTCTCAGAACCTGTTTCGGATCTTGCGAGCTAGAGCGAGACAAGGCGCAACGAAGCGAAGCGGAGTAACAGCCGCAGGCTGGCCCGTAGGGCGAGCGAAGCGAGTCAAACAGCCGAAGAAGCGCAGTTTACGAGTTGTAAATGAGCATTCTGAGGCTGTTTTTAACGCCGTATCGCCGACGCGCAGCAGATCCGAGACAGGTTCTCAGATCACTTCGTGTTTGCGCGCCCATGAGATGGCGTCATAGCGACTGGAAACCCCGAGCTTCACGTAGATGTTCTTGAGGTTCCATTTCACCGTTTCCAACGAGATGTTCAGGGTCAAGGCCACGCGTTTGTTGGACATGGCCTGGTTGATCAACTGCAGGATCGCCAGTTCACGAGGCGTCAACAGCGTTTTCGCCGCCGCGTCGGCCGCCTCACCGCCCCGGGAGGACGAATCGGCCACGGC
Organism: Pseudomonas sp. LS44; assembly: GCF_024730785.1. Classification (NCBI taxonomy): domain Bacteria; kingdom Pseudomonadati; phylum Pseudomonadota; class Gammaproteobacteria; order Pseudomonadales; family Pseudomonadaceae; genus Pseudomonas; species Pseudomonas sp. LS44. Next base: position 2,153,719 of record NZ_CP102830.1, on the reverse strand, counting down.
GAAGCGGCTCAGCAAGTCGCTCAGATACTCGCTCGGCGAGCGCTCCGCGAGCGGCACGAGCAGACGCTGGAGGGCCGGCCCCTCATCCAGGAAGGTGCGCACCAGACCAAGCTCGGCGCCCAACCGCAGCGCCTCGACGAGCAGCACCTCGACGCGCGCACCTTCGCGCAGATCGGCGCGCGCCTGGGCTTCCAGCAATAGCGCGAGAACCGTGAACTGCCCGCGCTCATAGCGCTGGGCGTAATCCCGCAAGCCGTGCAACGCCTCCAGCGCCCGGTCCGGATAGTTGTCGGCCAGACAGATCCGCACCCGCGCCAGCGAGGCCAGGGCGGGAATTTCGGCAGTGAAGCCACTGGCCTGACCGAACGCCTCGGCGACCTGATCGATCTGGCTCGCCCGCTCCGCGGCCGCACCCCGATCATGCTGCAGCAAGGCGAGTCGCGACTGCTCCGCCAGGCAGTGAACCAATGGGCGGTGCAGGCCTAAGTGACGGAAATGGCGCACCTGGCGCTCGAGAAACGCCATCGCCACCGCGGGCGATTCCTGCAATAGGTCGAGGCGAGCCCGACAGATGGTCGCTCGCAGCATGGTGTCGGGCATTGCCCATTGCAGCAAACCGTTGCGGTTGGCGAGGACTTCCCGGGCCTCGTCGATACGATCTCGCTCGCGATAGACCTCGGCCAATGTCGCCGCCCCCAGGTAGGCGCTGGCCGAGCGGTGCCCGTGGACCGCCACGGCACGAGCCAGCTGCACGACCCCGCCTTGTTCGGCCTCGACCATCCGCCCCACCTGCAGGTGGCACAGCGTCCGCGCGCCCTCGCCAATCAACGCCATTTCGGAGTCACGGTCGCTTTCCGGAATAGGATTTTCATCCAGGCAGCGCAGCGCGTCGGCGTAGCGTCCCGCTGCGGAATAGGCGATGGCGAGCAGTGCCGGCGCACCGTAGCGGGTCACGGAATAATCCTCCGCCAACGGTACGAAGCCTTCGAGCAACGCGATAATCGGGTCGGTGCGGTCGCGCTGCACTTCGATGGCGGCCTGAACCAATGGCAGGCGATGGCGGATGTCGATTGGCTGCGCCGCACCGCTAAGCCGGAAGCGCTCCAGCCATAGCTCGGCCTTCGCCGGCCGCGCGGTCAGGGCATACGCCAGGCAGCCGAGGAAGAACAGACGCGGGCGGGAGAACAGGATGTCCTCGGGCAGCCGCTCCAGCAACCGCAGCAGCGGGCTCAGTTGGTCGAGGCTCCAGCTCGCCGGGGTGGCACGTTCGATCATCTCGGCAGCGAAGGCCAGATCATCGCCCAGGGTCGCGTGGCGCACCGCCTCCGCCAGCAACGCATGCTCGGCCAGCCAGCGCGCCGCGCGGCGGTGCAGCTCAACCAGCTCGCGCTGATGCTGACGGGCCAGGCGGGCGGAAAGGAAGTCGCCAAACAATGCATGGAAGCGATACCAGGGCTGGCGGTCGTCGGACTCGACCCGGACGATCATCAGATTTTCCTCGGCCATGCGCTTGAGCAGCGCCGGCGCGTCGAGGCAACCGGTCACGGCTTCAGCGAGGGAGGCATTGAAGCGGCGGCACATGCTGATCCGCTCCATGAAGCCGGCCAGCTCGACCGGCAGATGGGCCATCACTTCCTCGGCCAGGTAGGTCTGCAGATCATCGGAGCGCCAGCCCAGATCGCGCAACATGCCACGCGCATCCGGATTGCTGCGCAGCAGGATGAGGATCAGCTGCAGACTGGCCGGCCAGCCGCTGGTCAGTTCGTGAACCAGCAGCACCTCCTCGGCAGTCAGCTTGAGTGCCGTCAGGTTGAGCTCGAGGAAGGCCCGCGTCTCGCCAAGGTCGAACGGCAACGCCGCGCAGTCGATGTCCACGACCTCATCCAGCAAGCGCAGGCGGCTGAAGTTGAGCGGTGGCGCGACGCGCGACACGATGACGAAATGCAGGTTGGCCGGACTGTGATCCAGGAGCCTCTGCATCAACTGATGGGAGCGCTGATCGCTGACGTGCTGATAGTCGTCCAGCACCAGAAACAGTTCCTTGTTGATGCCGGCGGCACCCTCGACGATGGCGGCCACCACTTCATCGATGAATTCCGGCCGCACCCCCTCCGGCGGAATACCCGAGTCGAACGGAATGCCGAGGCGCTGCAAGGCCCCATGTAGATAAGCGAAGAAGATCGACAACTGCTTGTCGTCGACGCTGAGCGACAGCCAGGCCACATCGGCCCCGACCCGCATCATTTCCTGGCGCCACTGTGCCAACAGCGTGGTCTTGCCGAAACCGGGGCTGCCGGTCACCAGCCCTACCCGGCGTTTCGCCATCCCCTGGAAGGCATCGAGCAGTCGCTGCCGGGGGATCGACTGAGTGCCAAGGCGCGGCGGCGAAAATTTCGTCGACACCAGTTGCCTGTCGGTATGCATATCCACACGGAGTCTCCCATCACGGCCCGCGCAACTGCGCGCGGTACTGCAGAATCAGGCGTAGCTGAGCCGCCTGACAACCGCAAGCATAGCCGTTGCCAATGCTTGCCTGGCGCGCAGGCGAAGGCGCAAACCTGATATCAGTCAGCGATGATGAGGAGCGAAACAAAATCCCAGCCCCCTCCAACAGAGGGGGCTGGGCTATGGCTCAGAGACTGCGGGCGACCAGCTCGCGCATGATGTCGTTGGCGCCGCCGTAGATGCGGTTGACCCGGCTATCCAGGTAGTGACGGGCGACCGGGTACTCGAGCATGTAGCCGTTGCCGCCGTGCAGCTGCAGGCACTGGTCGACGACCCGCGAGTACAGCTCGGTGCACCACAGCTTGGCGGCCGCCGCGGCTTCCGGGCTCAGGGTGTGCTCGAGGCACAGCTCCATGCAGCGGTCCACGTAGGTCTGACCGAGGACGATCTCGGTCTTCAGGTCGGCGAGCTTGAAGCGCGAGTTCTGGAAATCGATGATCGGCTTGCCAAACACGGTGCGACCACGGGTGTACTCGATGGTTTGTTCGAGCACCGCCTGGCTTGCCGCCACGCCGAGAATGCCAATGCTCAGGCGCTCCCAGGCCAGCTCCTTCATCAGCTGGTAGAAGCCCTGCCCCGCCACGCCGCCGAGGACGTTGTCCTTCGGCACGCGGCAGTCCTCGAAGAACAGCATGGTGGTGTCCTGGGCATGCATGCCGACCTTCTTCAGCGGCTTGGACTTGGTCAGCCCGACGCGATCGGCCTCGACCAGGATCAGCGAGGTGTCGGCGGAGCCCTTGCCGCTGTTGCCGGTCTTGGCCACCACGACCACCACATCACAGTTGGTGCCGTTGGAGATGAAGGTCTTGGCGCCGTTGATCACGTACTCGTCACCGTCCAGCACCGCGCGGGTCTTCACCGCCTGCAGGTCGGAGCCGGTGTTCGGCTCGGTCATCGCCACCGCAGCGATCGCCTCGCCGACCGCCATTTTCGGCAGCCACTGCTGTTTCTGCTCCTCGGTGCCGAAGTTGATGAAGTAGCCGGCGCAGATGTCGTGCACGTTGAAACCGTTCAGCCCGGACAGGCCGGCGCGCGACACTTCTTCCACGGCAATCATCGAGAAGCGCCGATCCAGCCCGAGTCCGCCGTATTCCTCCGGCGTGGTGGCGTTGAGCATGCCCAGCTCGCCGGCGCGCTGCCAGATCGCGCGCGGCACCAGACGATCTTCCTCCCACTGCTCGTGGAATGGCGCGCACTCCTCGGCTAGAAAGCGGCGAACGGTGTTGCGGAATTCTTCGTGTTCGTGATCGAACAGGGTACGTGGAATCATCGGGTTTCCCCTGGAAGCAGGTTGATCGTATCGCCGGCCTTGCCGGTGGCGCTTCGCGTCACCATAGGCGGTTGCCCGCCTGCCACACCCCCTCGTAGCGAGTAGGTGCTCGCCCGCGCCTCACGCCCCCACTCGTAAAGGGGGGATCGTTGGTGGCGCATTCGCCTCTTTACTGCCTGCCTCAACAGCCATCAGCGCGGCGCGCCGAGCGCTGTCTGTTTCGCCACCAATTTTCGTCGACGAGAACGCCATGACCGACAAGTTGCTCAACGAACGCGAGCTGAGCTTCCAGCTCTACGAGATGCTCGACACCGAAGCGCTGCTGCAACGCCCGCGCTACGCCGAGCACGATCGCGCCGTATTCGATGCGACCCTGGAAACCGCGCGCGGCATCGCCGCCGAGTTCCTCGCCCCGCACAACCAGAAGGGCGACGCCAACGAGCCGACCTTCGACGGCGAGAAGGTCAGCCTGATTCCGGAAACCAAAGCCGCCTGGGACGCGCTCGCCGGCGCCGGTTTCCACGCCGCCCACCACGACGCCGAGGACGGCGGCCTGCAACTGCCGGAAGTGGTGTTGCGCGCCTGCATGGCCTACTTCAACGCCGCCAACGTTTCCTCTGCGGCCTATTCCTTCCTGACCATCGGCGCCGCCAACCTGGTCAAGGGCTTCGCCGGCGATACCCTGCGCCAGCGCTTCCTGCCGCCGATGCTCGACGGTCGCTACAGCGGCACCATGGCGCTGACCGAACCGGGCCAGGGCTCGGCGCTCGGCGACATCCGCACCACCGCGCGCCCGGCCGACGACGGCAGCTACCGGGTGTTCGGCCAGAAGATGTTCATCTCCGGCGGCGACCATGAGCTGACCGACAACATCGTGCACATGGTGCTGGCCCGCATCGACGGCGCGCCGGCCGGGGTCAAGGGCATCTCGCTATTCCTGGTGCCTAAATTCCTGGTCAACGCCGACGGCAGCCGCGGCGCGCGCAACGACGTGGCGCTGGCTGGCCTGCTGCACAAGCTGGGTTACCGCAACACCACCTCCACCGTGCTCAGCTTCGGTGAGAAGGGCGGCGCGGTCGGTTACCTGGTGGGCGAGGCCAACAAGGGTCTCGCCTACATGTTCCAACTGATGAACGAGGCGCGCATCGGCGTGGCCCTGGGCGCCTCGGCGCTGGCTTACCAGAGCTACATCCATGCCCTCGACTACGCCCGCGAGCGTCCGCAGGGTCGCCTGCCCGGCAGCAAGGACCCGCTGGCGTCGCAGGTACGCATCGTCGAGCACGCCGACGTGCGGCGCATGCTGCTGCAGCAAAAGGTCTACGCCGAGGGCAGCCTGTCGCTGTGCCTGTACGCCAGCAGCCTGTTCGAGGACGCCCACACCGCGCCCGAGCAGGCGGCCCGCGAGGACGCCGCCGAACTGCTCGACCTGCTGATCCCGATGGTCAAGTCCTACCCGTCGAAGTACGGGGTGATCGCCTCCGATCTCGGCATCCAGATCCTCGGCGGCTCCGGCTACATCCGCGAGTACCCGCTGGAACAGTACTACCGCGACAACCGCCTCAACCCGATCCACGAAGGCACCGAGGGCATCCACGGCCTCGACCTGCTCGGCCGCAAGGTCGGCCAGCGCGGTGGCAAGGGCTACCGGCTGTTCCTCGCCGCCGCCCGCGCCAGCCTCGAGCAGGCCGCCGCTGACAGCACCTGCGCGCCGCTGACTGCCGCCTTGGCCGATGCGCTAGGCATCCTCGAGCGGGTCACCGTCGATCTGCAGGCGCAGGTCGGCGCCGATGCCAACCTCGGCCTCTCCAACGCCACCGCCTACCTCGACCTGTTCGGCCGAGTGGTGGTCGGCTGGATCTGGCTGCGTCAGGCGCTGGTCGCCAGCCGCGCGCTGAACGCCGGCGCCGCCGGCAGCGAAGCCGACTTCTACCAGGGCAAGTTGCACGCCGCCCGCTATTTCATGGACTGGGAACTGGCCGGCCTGGACGCCCAGGCGCGCCTGCTCAGTGCCGGCAACCGACTGTGCTTCGACATGCAGAACGCCTGGTTCTGACCGCGCCCACGGCGTGTAGGAGCGAATTCATTCGCTCCTACACAGACTTGAGCACCGGCCGGCCTCGCGGCGCTTTTATTCATCGACACCATTCAAACCACTACAGGGAATCATCATGAGCGACTTGATCCACTATCGCCTCGAAGACGAACTGGCCCTGATCGGCCTCGCCCGTCCGCCGGTCAACGCCCTCGGCCAACCGCTGCGTGCCGCCCTGCTGGACGCCTGCGAGCGCGCCGCCGCCGACCCGGCCGTACGCGCCATCATCCTTCACGGCGCCAACGGCCTGTTCAGCGCCGGCGCCGACATCAGCGAGTTCGGCAGCGACGCCTCCTTCGCCGCGCCGGATCTGCCCGGCCTGCTGGTGCGCCTGACCGAGATCGACAAACCGCTGATCGCCGCGATCGGCAAGCTGGCGCTCGGCGGCGGCCTGGAGCTGGCGCTGGCCTGCGGTTACCGCATCGCTGAACCGGCTACCCGCGTCGGCCTGCCGGAAATCAACCTCGGCTTGCTGCCCGGCGCCGGCGGCACCCAGCGGCTTCCACGGCTGATCGGCGCCGAGTCGGCACTGAATATGATGATTTCCGGCCAACAGGTCAGCGCTGATCGCGCACGGATGCTCCGCCTGCTCGACCGCGTCACCGACAGCGCCGAAGGTCTGCTCGATGAAGCCCGCGCCTACGCCCGCGAGCTGCTTGCAACGCAAGCGCCGGCCCAGCCAGTCGCGCCCTATCCGGACCCAGCCGTCGACCTGCCGGACGACTTCATCGCTCAATACCGCGCCGAGAACGAGCCACGCTGGAAGAGCCGCCTGGCCCCGCGCCTGGTGCTGGCCGCCGTCGAGGCCGCCTGCGAACTGCCGCTCGACCAGGGTCTGGCTCACGAGCATGCGCTGTTCAAGAAAGCTGAGAACTCCACGCAATCGGCCGCGCTGCGGCACGTGTTCTTCGCCGAGCGCGAAGCCGGCAAGGTTCCCGGCATCGACGCCAACACCACGCTGCGCCCGATCAACAAGGTCGCGGTGATCGGCGCCGGCACCATGGGCGGCGGCATCGCCATGAACTTCGCCAACGCCGGCATCCCGGTGACGCTGCTGGAACGCCAGGGCGACGCGCTGGACCATGGCCTGGGCCAGATCCGCAACAACTACGCGATCAGCGTCACCCGCGGCAAGCTCAGCGAAGCCCAACTGGAACAGCGCATGGCCCTGCTGCAGGGCACCCTCGACTACGCCGACCTGGCCGACGCCGACCTGGTGATCGAGGCGGTGTTCGAGAAAATGGAGATCAAGCAGGAGGTGTTCCGCACCCTCGACCGGGTGTGCAAGCCGGGCGCTATCCTCGCCACCAACACCTCCTCGCTCGACGTCGACCAGATCGCCGGGGTGACCTGCCGTCCACAGGACGTGATCGGCCTGCACTTCTTCAGCCCGGCCAACGTCATGCGCCTGCTGGAAGTGGTGCGCGCCGCCAAGACCGCCCCGGATGTGCTGGCCACGACCATGAAAGTCGCCAAGCAGATCGGCAAGCTGCCGGTGGTCTCCGGCGTGTGTTTCGGCTTCATCGGCAACCGCATGCTCGAACCCTACGCCCGCGAGGCGCACCGTCTGGTCCTCGAAGGCGCCAACCCGGCCCAGGTGGACGGCGTACTCACCGGCCTCGACCTGAACATGGGCGTGCTGAGCATGCTCGACCTGGCCGGCATCGACGTGAACTTCCTGGTGCGCCAATCCAACCTGGCTGCCACCCGTCACGACCCGAGCTACCACATCGTCGGCAACGAGCTGTATGCCCTGGGCCGCTACGGCCAGAAGGCCGGTCGCGGCTTCTATATCTACGAGGGCCGGCAGCGCCAGGACGACTACGAGGTGGTCGCCATCGCCGAACGCCTGGCCGGTGAACTGAACGTCCCGCGCCGCGCCATTTCCGACCAGGAAATCCACGATCGCTGCCTGTTCATGCTGATCAACGAAGGCATCCAACTGCTCGACGAGGGCATCGCCCTGCGCGCCAGCGACATCGACCTGGTGTGGATCAACGGCTACGGCTTCCCGGCCCACCTCGGCGGGCCGATGCACTACGCCGAACAGCTCGGCCTGGACAAGGTGCTGGCCGGCATCCAGCGCTACCGCAAGGAGCTCGGCGCCTATGGCGAGATGTGGTTCCAACCGGCGTCGCTACTGGAGCGCCTGGTCACCGCCGGCAAGACCCGCATCGAACCGCTGTGGCCCAACGAACTACAGCCAGCAGTATTCATTTCCCACTGAACCAACTCCCCTCTCCCATTCATGGAGAGGGGCTGGGGGAGAGGGAAATGGGCGCGCACCGCTGTCGACCTGAACGCCCGCCCCTCTCCCTGGCCCTCTCCCAGCGGGAGAGGGAACCAAACCAAGGACATCCTGAACCATGAAAGAAGCCGTCATCCTCGCCACCGCCCGTACGCCGATCGCCAAGGCGTTTCGCGGTGCCTTCAACAACACTCCGTCGCCGTCCATGGCCGCCTTCGCCATTCGTGCCGCCGTCGAGCGCGCCGGCATCGAAGCCGCCGAGATCGAAGACCTGGTGATGGGCACCGGCATGCCCGCCGGCACCGCCGGCTGGAACCTCGGGCGCATGAGCGTGTTGGCCGCCGGCCTGCCGCTCTCGGTCAGCGGCCAGACCCTCGACCGCCAGTGCGCCTCCGGCCTGATGGCCATTGCCACCGCCGCCAAGCAGATCATGGTCGACGGCATGCAGGTCACCGTCGGCGCCGGCCAGGAGCACATCAGTCTGGTGCAGAACCGTCACATGGAATGGGTCGGCGAGTACCACGACGCCCAGGTGCTGGACAACGTGCCGACCGCCTATATGCCGATGCTGCGCACCGCCGAGCTGGTCGCCGCGCGCTATGGCATCAGCCGTGAAGCGCAGGACGCCTACTCGCTGCAATCGCAGCAGCGCACCGCCGCCGCCCAGGTCGCTGGCCTGTTCGACGGCGAGATCGTGCCGGTCAGCGTGAGCAAGTCGGTGACCGACAAGGCCACTGGCGCAGTCAGCTACGAGCAGGTCAGCCTTTCGCTCGACGAAGGCAACCGCCCGCAGACCGTGCTTGACGACCTCAGCAAGCTCAAGCCGGTGATCGAAGGCGGCTGCATCACCGCCGGCAACGCCAGCCAGCTGTCCGACGGCGCCAGCGCCTGCGTGCTGATGGATGGCCGCCTGGCCGCGCAGCGCAACCTGCAACCGCTGGGTCTGTATCGCGGCATCGCCGTCGCCGGTCTGGCGCCGGAAGAGATGGGCATCGGCCCAGTGCTGGCCGTGCCCAAGTTGCTCAAGCAGCACGGCCTGACTGTCGACGACATCGGTCTGTGGGAACTCAACGAAGCCTTCGCCTGCCAGGTGCTGTATTGCGCCGAGAAGCTGGGCATCGACCCGGCCAAGCTCAACGTCAACGGCGGCGCCATCGCCATTGGCCACCCGTACGGCATGAGCGGAGCGCGGATGGTCGGCCATGCGCTGCTGGAAGGTAAGCGCCGTGGCGTGAAGTACGTGGTGATCACCATGTGCGTCGGCGGTGGCATGGGTGCCGCCGGCCTGTTCGAGGTGCTTTGATGGACAAGAATATTTTCTCGCTCGCTGGCAAGACCGTCCTGATTACCGGCGCTTCCAGCGGCATTGGCGCGCACTACGCCAAAACTGTCGCTCAGTACGGCGCACGGGTGATTATCGGCGCGCGCCGCGTTGACCGCCTGGAGCAACTGGCAGGGGAAATCCGCGCCATGGGCCGTGAGGTACTGGCGGTCAGCATGGACGTCACCCACCGCGAAAGCGTCGAGGCGGCCTTCGACGCTGCGGAAGCTGAATTCGGCGTGGTCGACGTCGTGGTCAACAACGCCGGCATCGGCCAGGAAAAGCGCCCGCTGGAAATCACCGAGGAAGACTGGCGCGCCATGCTGTCGACCAACCTCGACGGTGTCTGGCGCGTCGCCCAGGTTGCCGCGCAACGCCTGGCGAAAGCCGGCCAGCCGGGCAACATCGTCAACATCGCCTCGATGCTCGGCCTGCGCGTCGGCGCCAACCTCAGCCACTATTGCGCGGCCAAGGCAGCGGTGGTGCAGCTGACCAAGTCGCTGGCACTGGAGTTGGCGCGCAACAAAATCCGCGTCAACGCCATCGCCCCCGGCTACTTCAAGACCGAGATCAATGACGAGTTCTTCGACACCGAAGCCGGGCTGGGCTACATCCGCCACCAGGTGCCGATGCGCCGTCTAGGCCAGCTGGAGGAACTGGACGGCGCCCTGCTACTGCTCGCCAGCGATGCCGGCTCGTTCATGACCGGCTCGGTACTGTCGGTGGACGGTGGACAGGCCAACAACCAGGTCTGATCGATCTTCCCAGTCATAAAAAGGGCGCCTCAGGCGCCCTTTTTATGCACTGCCGAAGGTGGAATGGCTTCGCGGTTCTCCGCCCTACGAAGTGGCTGGCTCCTACAAGAGCGGTGCCTGCCTGGGACCTCGGCGATTTGCAGATCGGTTGCGCGCCATGCTGTCGACCAACCTGGACTGTGTCTGGCGATTCCTATTTCGACAGCGAAAGAGCCAGGCTAGCGTCGCCCTGTTCATTCAAAGAAGCACCTCGCTTTTCGCTGATTGGAAGGAAAGCTCGCTGGACGTCGACCGACGGCCCCCTCTCTTGGGGTGGGCAACGAAACCCAAAAGCTCGGCAGCATGAGCCTCATCTGTGCACACGATTGCACAACCCTTGAGGCCCCGACATGGCTCGCAACATTTCCTCTCCTGACAAACCAATCCGTGCGGTCGCTCCGGCTGGCCAGCGGATCACAGCCAGGGTCCTTGCCGAACGGCTCGGGGTTGCCACGTCGACCATCACCCGAGCGTTCGACAAGCAGTCGCGCATCTCCGCTGAGCTGCGCCAGCGCATCCTCGCCATGGCCAATGAGCTGGGTTATCGGCCCAATGCCATTGCCCGCTCGCTGAACCAGCGACGGACCGGCATCGTCGCGCTGGTCACCGGCAACATGCTCAACCCGTTCTACCCCGCCGCCATCGAGGAATTTTCGCTGCAACTGCAGCAGACCGGCCGCCAGCTGCTGCTCTTCGTGGTGCAGCCAGGTGGCGACGCGGACGAACTGATGCCGCAACTGCTGCAGTACCAGGTCGATGCCATCGTGGTGACCGCGGCGAAGCTGTCTTCGCACATGTCGGATATGTGCGGGCGCCAGGGTGTTCCGGTGGTGTTCATGAACCGCCGCGTCGAGGACCCGACCGTCTGGTCGGTGTGCTGCGATAACGAGCGCATGGGAGCTGCGGTGGCCGAGTACCTGGTGGGCAAAAATCGCCGCGCCTGTGCCTTCGTCTCCGGCGATCCGAACATCTCCACCACGGCTGACCGCCTGCGCGGCTTCGAGCACGGCCTGGCCATGCACGGCCAACGCCCGGTTGCCTGCGTGCAGGGCGGGTACAGCTACGAAGGAGCGCGAGACGCGGCGGCCCAGTTGTTTGGCGCCGGCCAGCCCGCCATCGATGCGGTGTTCTGCGCCAACGACGTAATGGCCCTCGGCGTGCTGAGCCACCTGCGCCTGAACACTTCCCTGCGCGTGCCCGAGGACGTGGCCGTAGTTGGCTTCGACGACATCCGTGCCGCCGCCTATGCGGAGAATGACCTGACCACGGTGCACCAACCGGTGCGCGAGATGATCGCTTGCGTCATTCGGCTGCTCGATGAAGGCCGCCCGAGCGGCAGCGTGGCCGAAGCGCTGCGCGAAGTGCCGGGGCGACTGGTCATTCGCTCCTCCGCCTAGCACACAGCCCCGGCAAACCCATCACAACAACAAGAAAACCAGGAGACAGGCATGAACCCGACAGAGTCCACCGACGACAGTGCGATGTACCGCAAGATCAGCTGGCGCATCATGCCGCTGCTGATGGTCGCCTACGTGGTGGCGTTCCTCGATCGCATCAACATCGGCTATGCGCAGCTGCAGATGAAAGAGACGCTGGCCTTCAGCGACGCCGTCTACGCCCTGGGCGCGGGAATCTTCTTCATCGGCTACCTGCTGTTCGAAGTGCCAAGCAACCTGCTGCTGGAGAAGGCCGGTGTGCGCAAGACGCTGCTGCGCATTATGGTCTGTTGGGGCATCGTCGCCATGGCGATGATGTTCGTGCAGACGCCGACGCAGTTCTACGTGCTGCGCTTTCTGCTCGGCGTCTTCGAAGCCGGTTTTACCCCCGGCGCCCTGCTCTACCTGACCTACTGGTACCCACCGGCGCGGCGCGCGCGGATGATCGCAGTGTTCCTGCTCGGCGCCATCATCGCCAGCCTGATCGCCGGGCCGCTGTCGGGCGTCATCATGAAGTTCCTCGACGGCATCAACGGCTGGCACGGCTGGCAATGGCTGTTCCTGGTGCAGGGCCTGCCTGCCCCGCTACTCGGCCTGCTGGCCTGGTTCGTCCTCGTCGACCGCCCCGAACAGGCAGCCTGGCTGAGCGCCGAGGAGAAAGTCCGGCTGCGCCAGCAGTTCGACGCCGAAAGCCAGTCGGCCAGCAAGGCCAACCACGGCTCGCTGCGCGACCTGCTGGGCGATCCCAAGGTCTGGACGTTGTCGCTGGTCTATGTGCTGATGGTCGCCGGGACCTACTTCATCGCCTTCTCGACGCCGACCCTGATCCGGAGCTGGGGCGTCGCCGACGTGCTGGAGATCGGGCTCTACGCCACGCTGCCGCAACTCTTCGCCATTGCCGGCGTGATCCTGCTCGGCCGCAGTTCCGACCGCCACGGCGAGCGCCGCTGGCATTTCACCGCCGGCGCGCTGACGGCCGCCAGCGGCATGGCACTGATCGCCCTGGCCGAGGGTCAGCTCGGCCTCTCGCTGGCCGGCCTGTGCCTGGCCGTACTCGGCCTCACCTCGGTCACCCCGGTGTTCTTCGCCCTGACCTCCGACTACCTGCCACGCGCCTCGGTGGCGGCCGGCATCGCCCTGGTCAGCAGCCTTGGCAACCTCGGCGGCGCCATCAGCCCGTCGGTTACCAACGCCCTCAACGCCGCCAGCGGCGGCACGGCCTACAGCCTGTACTTGGTGATGAGCCTGTACCTGCTGGCCGCATTCATCGTCCTGACGGTCGCCCGGCCGCCAGTCCCCGTTTTTCAAGCCGCCTGAGGCGGCATTCCCTGGAAAGCTATAGGTAATTGCCATGATCCAACAGCTCAAGAAAGGCCAGGCGGCCCAAGCCAAGGCCAGCAACCAGGCGCAGGTACGCGCCACCGTCGAAGGTATCCTCGCCGACATCGAAGAGCGCGGCGACGCGGCGGTGCGTGAGTACTCGGCGAAGTTCGACAACTGGTCGCCGGACAGCTTCCGCCTCAGCCAGGCGCAGATCGACGCCTGCATCGCCGGCCTGTCGCAGCAGACGCTCGACGACATCAAGTTCGCCCAGACGCAGATCCGCCGTTTCGCGCAGATCCAGAAGGACTCGATGCACGACGTCGAGGTCGAGACGCTGCCGGGCGTGGTGCTCGGCCATCGCAACATTCCGGTCAATTCGGTCGGCTGCTACATCCCCGGCGGTAAGTACCCGCTGATTGCCAGCGCGCACATGAGCGTGCTCACCGCCAAAGTGGCCGGCGTCAAGCGCGTGATCGCCGCCGCGCCGCCGTTCGAAGGCCAGCCCTGCCCAGAGATCGTCGCCGCCATGCACCTGGCCGGCGCCGATGAGATCTACTGCCTCGGCGGTGTGCAGGCGGTCGCGGCGATGGCCATCGGCACCGAGAGCATCACCGGCGTCGACATGATCGTCGGCCCGGGCAACGCCTTCGTGGCCGAAGCCAAGCGCCAGCTCTATGGCCGCGTCGGTATCGACCTGTTCGCCGGCCCGACCGAGACCATGGTGATCTGCGACGACACGGTGGACGCCGAACTGGTCGCCGTCGACCTGCTCGGCCAGGCCGAACACGGCCCGACCTCGCCGGCCTATTGCGTGACCACCAGCCAGAAGATCGCCGAGGAACTGCCGGCTGCCATCGAACTGGTGCTGGCGCGCCTGGACACCGCACCGGTGGCGAGCGTCGCCTGGCGCGACTTCGGCGAGATCTACCTGTGCGACAGCGACGAGGAAGCCCTGGAGGTCTCCGAGCGGCTGTGCTCCGAGCACGTGCAGGTGATGACCAAGGACCCGGATTGGTACCTGCAGCGCATGACCAGTTACGGCGGCCTGTTCCTCGGCCACCGCACCAACGTCAGCTACGGCGACAAGGTGATCGGCACCAACCACACGCTGCCAACCATGGGCGCCGGCCGTTACACCGGCGGGCTGTGGGTCGGCAAGTTCATCAAGACCCACACCTACCAGCGCGTACTGACCGACGCGGCCAGCGTAATGGTCGGCGAGTACTGCTCGCGCCTGTGCGGCTACGAGCATATGTCTGGACACAAAGAGCAGGCGGACATCCGCGTGCGCCGCATGAAGCAGGAGGCCTGAAGCCATGAGTAAACCCGCACCGCATAACCGCAGCGAATACCGCTACTTCCGCGACATCACCACGCGCTGGATGGACAACGACGTCTACGCCCACGTCAACAACGTCATCTACTACAGCTGGTTCGACACCGTGGTAAACGGCTGGCTGCTGGAGCAGAACGTGCTGGATTTCACCGACAGCCCGGCGGTCGGCCTGGTGGTGGAAACCCACTGCAGCTACTTCTCGTCGATCGCCTTTCCGGATTTGGTGCGCGCTGGTCTGCGCGTCACCCGTCTGGGCACCTCGAGCGTGCGCTACGAGGTCGGCCTGTACGCCAACGACAACACCGAGGCCTCGGCCCAGGGCCACTTCGTCCACGTCTACGTCGACCGCGTGACGCGCCGCCCGGTGCCGCTGCCGGAGGCACTGCGCCGTGCGCTGGAGACTATCGAGGTCGCCGAATGAACGACTTCAACGGCCGCGTAGCGGTGATCACCGGCGCGGCCTCGGGTTTCGGCAAGGCCTTTGCCGAGATGGCAGCCGGCCTTGGCATGAAGCTGGTACTCGCCGATATCCAGGCCGAGGCGCTCGACGCCACGGTGGCCGAACTACGCGCCCGCGGCGCCGCGGTGATCGGCTTGCGCACGGACGTCTCCCAGTCTGAGCAGATCCAAGCGCTGGCCGATGCGGCCATCGCTGAGTTTGGCGCAGTGCACCTGTTGTTCAACAACGCCGGCGTGCTCGCCGGCGGCCTGGTCTGGGAGAACAGCGAGAAGGATTGGGACTGGGTGCTGGGCGTCAACGTGCGCAGCGTGATCCACGGGGTGCGCATCTTCACCCCGTTGATGCTCGCCGCTGCCGCGGCCGATCCTGGCTATGAGGGGCACATTATCAACACCGCGTCGATGTCCGGGCTGCTCAACGCACCGACCATGGGCGCCTACAACCTCAGCAAGCAGGCCGTGGTATCGCTCAGCGAGACGCTCTACCACGACCTCGCCCTGGTCTCCGAGCAGGTGCATTGCTCGGTGCTCTGCCCGTACTTTGTGCCCACCGGCATCAGCCAGTCCGCGCGGAATCGTCCGGGTGAGCTGGCCAACGCCACTGGCCTGACCCGCTCGCAGGCGATCGCCCTGGCCCAGAATCAGAAGGCCACCGGCTCCGCCAAGGTCAGCGCCGAGCAGATCGCCCAGCTGACCTTCGAGGCGATTCACCAGGGTGGCTTCTACATCTATTCGCATCCCCACGCCATGGGATCGGTGCGCGAGCGCTTCGAGGCGATTGTCGAGCAGCGCAACCCGCCCGATCCCTATTCCGAACGACCGGAACTGCGCGAGCAGTTGGTCGAGGCGCTGCGCGGCTAAACAACCCAGCTTTAGGCATTAACGTTCACGGGAGAGACTTCATGCTCAAACACATCAAGCGTCTGGCCCTGGCCGGCGCTTTGCTCGCCGCGCCACTGGCGCAGGCCGCGGACCAGCCCAACATTTTGGTGATCTGGGGCGACGACATCGGCTGGCAGAACGTGAGTGCCTACGGCATGGGCACCATGGGCTACACCACACCGAACATCGACAGCATCGGCACGCAGGGCATTCGCTTCACCGACCACTATGGGCAGCCGTCGTGCACCGCCGGTCGTGCGGCGTTCATCACCGGCCAGTACCCGATCCGCTCGGGGCTGACCACCGTGGGCCTGCCGGGTGACAAGCTCGGCCTGCAGGCCGCCTCGCCAAGTCTCGCTGAAGTGCTGAAGCAGGCCGGCTACCGCACCGGCCAGTTCGGCAAGAACCACTTGGGCGACAACAACGCCAACCTGCCGACGGTACATGGCTTCGACGAGTTCTACGGCAACCTCTACCACCTCAATACCGAAGAGCAGAGCGAGTATCTGGACTACCAGAACTACGCCAAGACGTATCCCGGCGGCCCGGAGGCCTACGCCAAGAAGTTCGCCACCCGTGGTGTGCTGCACACCTTCGCCAGCGACAAGGACGACCCGACGCTAGACCCGCGTTTCGGCCCCGTCGGCAAGCAGACCATCAAGGACACCGGAGCGCTTACCATGCAGCGCATGGAAGACTTCGACGGCGCCGAAGTGATTCCCATGGCGCTGGATTTCATGCGCAAAGTGAAAAAGGAAGACAAACCCTTCTTCGTCTGGCTCAACACCAGCCGTATGCACCTGTATACCCGCCTCAACGACAAATGGCGCACCGCCGCCGCACCGTACACCCATGAGGACGACACCCAGGGCAGCGGCATGCTGCAGCACGACCACGACATCGGCCAGGTACTCGATTTCCTCAAGGCCAACGGCCTGGATGAAAACACCATCGTCTGGTACTCCACCGATAACGGCCCGGAACACTCCTCCTGGCCGCACGGCGCGACCACGCCCTTCCGCGGCGAGAAAATGACCACCTACGAGGGCGGTGTGCGCGTGCCTTCGATGCTGCGCTGGCCGGGCATGGTCCAGCCGGGGCAGATCAAGAACGGCATCCAGGCGCACCAGGACATGTTCACCAGCCTGGCCGCCGCGGCCGGTGTGGCGGATGTGGCCGAGCAGGTGAAGAAAGACAAGAAGCAGTACATCGACGGCATCAACAACCTCGACTACTGGTCCGGCAAGTCGCCAGAGAGCAAGCGCACCAGCATGCTCTACTACATCGAGAGCAAGCTCACCGCCGTGCGCATGGGTCCGTGGAAGATGCACTTCTCCACCAAGGAGGACTACTACGCCGCTGTGCAGCCGCGGTTTGCCCCGCTGATGTTCAACCTGCGCAGCGACCCGTTCGAGAGCTATGACAGCAAAGACTCCTACGGCCAGCTGATCCAGAAAAACTCGTGGATCTCGGGACCGATGAGCGAGCTGATCGGCGCGCACCTGAAAACCCTGGCCGAGTACCCGCCAGTGCAGGCCGCCAAGTCGTTCGACCGCTCGAACCTGGTGCAGGACTTCCTGAGGAGCCAGCAGAAAGCGCCATAACGAAGGCTATATCCCAGTTACGTGTTGCAAGACTAGATTCGTAGGGCGGGTTAGCCGTAGGCGTAACCCGCCAGCCCTGCTGGAAACCGCTGCCCAGGGCGACGACGGTGGTTGCGCCGCTACGCGGCTAACCCGCCCTACAACAGAGCTGTGCAACACTTAACGGGTACATAGCCATGCTGAAACGTAGCGCGAAGGCTCCTGCGGTTCTGCTGAGGCGTCGCCAGCTCCACTTGATTGCAATGATCAGGGCAGCAGCCCATTTCCCCCACTCTCGACGAGTGGGGGAAATGGGCCACGTGCAAGGCATAGTTCACCTATTGGTTTCCTATGCCTCGGAGCACATATGCAAGAAGTCGTCATTGTCGCCGCCACCCGTACCGCCATCGGCAGTTTCCAGGGCTCCCTGGCCGGCGTGCCCGCCGTCGAACTGGGCGCTGCGGTAATCAAACGCCTGCTGGAGCAGACCGGCCTGAACGGCAGCGAAGTGGATGAGGTGCTGCTCGGCCATGTGCTGACTGCCGGCGCCGGGCAAAACACCGCCCGCCAGGCCGCGATCAAGGCCGGCCTGCCGCACGCAGTGCCGGCGATGACGGTCGGCAAGGTCTGCGGCTCCGGCTTGAAAGCCCTGCACCTGGCCACCCAGGCGATCCGTTGCGGCGACGCCGAGGTGGTGATCGCCGGCGGCATGGAGAACATGAGCCTGGCCCCCTACGTCATGCCCGGCGCGCGCACCGGCCTGCGCATGGGCCACGCCAAACTGGTCGACACGATGATCCAGGACGGCCTGTGGGACGCCTTCAACGACTACCACATGGGCATTACCGCCGAGAATCTGGTGGAAAAATACAGCGTCAGCCGTGAAGCCCAGGACGCCTTCGCCGCCGCCTCGCAGCAGAAAGCCGTGGCCGCCATCGAAGGTGGCCGCTTCAAGGATGAAATCACCCCGATCCTGATCCCGTCGCGCAAGGGCGAGCCGCTCAGCTTCGCCACCGACGAGCAACCGCGCGCCGGCACCAGCGCCGAAGCGCTGGCCAAGCTCAAGCCGGCGTTCAAGAAAGACGGCACGGTCACCGCCGGCAACGCCTCCACCCTCAACGACGGCGCCGCCGCGGTGCTGCTAATGAGCGCCGACAAGGCCAAAGCCCTCGGCCTGCCGGTCCTGGCGCGCATTGCCGGCTACGCCAACGCTGGCGTCGATCCGGCGATCATGGGCATCGCCCCGGTCTCGACGACTCAGCGCTGCCTGGCCAAAGCCGGCTGGCAGCTGGCCGACCTGGACTTGATCGAAGCCAACGAAGCCTTCGCCGCGCAGGCCCTGTCGGTCGGCCAGGAGCTCGGCTGGGACGCCAGCAAGGTCAACGTCAACGGCGGCGCCATCGCCCTCGGCCACCCGATCGGCGCGTCGGGCTGCCGCGTGCTGGTGACCCTGCTGCATGAAATGATCAAACGTGATGCGAAAAAAGGTCTGGCGACCTTGTGCATCGGCGGCGGCCAAGGCGTGGCCCTGGCCATCGAAAGAGCCTGACCCGTAGGGCGGGTGAAACCCGCATAGCAATTCAACAGCCCGCACCGCGGGTTGCACCCGCCCTACATTGGCAAATACCCAGCAGCAGGGTTGGGCTCACAATCGCCCGTTGGGCATCGCGGGCTCAGCCCAACCTACGTGGGAGCCGTAGCCCGGATGCAATCCGGGAGCAGTCCATGGCCGCAACACCGGCAACAGGGTTTGCATATTCAGGTGCGAGTCGCGCGCTAAAACAGGAGAAACCAGCATGACCATTCAGAAAGTCGCCGTCATCGGCGCCGGCACCATGGGCAATGGCATCGCCCAGACATGCGCGTCTGCCGGCCTGTCCGTGACCATGATCGACATATCCGACGCGGCCCTCGAGCGCGGCCTGCAGACCCTCGCCAGCAACCTCGAACGGTTGGTGAAGAAGGAGCGGCTGAGCGCCACCGAGCGTGACGCCACACTGGGCCGCATCCGGACCAGCACCGATTACGCCAGCCTGGCCGACGCCGACCTAGTCATCGAGGCGGCCACCGAGAACCTCGAACTCAAGCGTCGCATCCTGGCGCAGATCGATGCCCAGGTAACGGCCAACGCCCTGATCGCGACCAACACCTCGTCGATCTCGATCACCGAACTGGCCGGTTCGGTGCGCGGGCCGGAGCGCTTCATCGGCCTGCACTTCTTCAATCCGGTGCCGGTGATGACGCTGGTGGAAGTCATTCGCGGCCTGCAGACCAGCGATGCCACCCACGCGCTCGCCCTGGAATTCGCCGAACACATCGGCAAGACCGCGATCAGCGTGAGCAACGGTCCCGGTTTCGTGGTCAACCGCCTACTGATTCCGATGATCAACGAAGCGGTGTTCGTTCTTCAGGAAGGCGTGGCCAGTGCTGCAGACATCGACACTGGCATGCGCCTGGGCTGCAACCATCCGATCGGCCCGCTGGCACTCGCTGACCTGATCGGCCTTGACACCACGCTGGCGATCATGCAGGTGCTCAACGATGGTTTCGCCGATCCCAAATACCGCCCTGCACCGCTCCTGCGCGAGATGGTCGCGGCCGGCCGGCTCGGTCGCAAGAGCGGCCGTGGCTTCTTTGATTATTGAGAGACAACGTCCATGACTGATTACACCGCCCCCCTACGCGACATGCAGTTCCTCCTCAACGAACTCGGCCACTTGCAGCGCATCGCCGCCCTGCCCGGCTGCGAGGATCTGGGTAGCGATCTGGTCGATGCCATCCTCGCCGAGGCCGGCCGCTTCTCTGGTGAAGTGTTGTCGCCGCTGAACGTGATCGGCGACCGCGAAGGCGCACGCTGGAACGACGGCGAGGTGCGCACCGCTTCCGGCTGGAAGCAGGCCTACTCGCAGTTCGTCGAGGGTGGCTGGAACGCCCTGTCCTGCGAGCCGGAGTTCGGCGGCCAGGGCCTGCCGCGCCTGGTCTCGGCGCTGGTCGAGGAAATGTGGAATGGCGCCAACGTGTCCTTCGGACTGTGCCCAATGCTGACCCGTGGTGCCATCGAAGCCATCGAACTGCGCGGCTCCGAGCACCTCAAGGAAACCTACCTGCCGAAGATGGTCAGCGGCGAGTGGACCGGCTCGATGAACCTCACCGAACCGCAAGCCGGTTCCGACTTGGCTGCCGTGCGCAGCCGCGCCGAGCCGCAGGGTGACGGGACCTACAAGGTGTTCGGCCAGAAGATTTTCATCACTTATGGCGAACACGATCTCACCGACAACATCGTCCATCTGGTGCTGGCCCGCGTACCGGGCGCGCCGGAGGGCGTGAAAGGTATCTCGCTGTTCGTGGTGCCAAAGTTCCTGATCAATGCCGACGGCAGCCTCGGCGCACGCAACGACGTGCGCTGCGTGTCCATCGAACACAAGCTCGGCATCCACGGCAGCCCGACTGCGGTACTCGCCTTCGGCGACAAAGGCGGCGCCACCGGCTGGCTGGTCGGCGAAGAAAACCGCGGCCTGGAGTACATGTTCATCATGATGAACGCCGCGCGCTTCTCGGTCGGTATCGAAGGTATCGGCCTGGCTGAGCGTGCCTACCAGCGCGCCGTCGCCTACGCCCGTGATCGCGTACAAGGCGGCGAGTTGGGGGTTAAGAGCCGCGATAAAGTAGCGATCATCCGGCATCCGGACGTGCGCCGCATGCTGCTGTCGATGAAGTCGCGTACCGAGGCCATGCGCGCGCTGGCCTGCGAGGTGGCGGTGGCGATGGACATCGCCCAGCGCCATGCCGACGCCTCCGAGCGCCAGCAAGCGCAGGCCTTCGTCGACCTGATGATCCCGGTGATCAAGGGCTGCGGCACCGAGAACGCCATCGACATCGCTTCGCTCGGCGTGCAGATCCACGGCGGCATGGGCTTCATCGAAGAAACCGGCGCCGCCCAGCACCTGCGCGATGCGCGGATCACCAGCATCTACGAAGGCACCACCGGCATTCAGGCCGCCGACCTGGTCGGTCGCAAGATCGCCCGCGACGGCGGCCAGGCCATCCGCGCGCTGATCGAGCGCATGCGCACGGTCGAGGCGCAGCTGCGCAGCGGCGACGATGCGACGCTGCTGATCATCGCCCAGGCGCTGGGCGACGGCATCGACGCCCTGGAGCAGGCAATCGCTTTCATCGTCGCGCAGTACGGCGACCACCCGGCCAGGGTCCTGGCCGGTTCGGTACCGTTCCTCGAGCTGTTCGGTCTGGTCGCCGGTGGCTGGCAGCTGGCAGGCGCCGCGCAAGTGGCGCAGCAGCATCTGGCGCAAGGCGGCGACGCAGGCTTCTATCAGGCGAAACTGCACACCGCGCGCTTCTACGCCGAGCACCTGCTGGTCCGTGCCAACGGTCTGGTATCTGTCGTGCTGCAGAGCGGCGATGTCGTGCTGGCGATGGACGACGAACAGTTCTGACACTGGTGCGTCTCCATTAGAGCCGCCAGTGGAGCGTACCTTCGATCTGAATGGTCTGTTAACCACCCCCGGATTTCGCCGGGCAATCAGCAGGTCTTTCAGCTTCGTGCGAGCGAACCGCGACGACGCCGACCTTTTCGACAGAACCGGTCGAACGCCGTCGCAGGCCGGTGCGCTCAATGAGCTTGGCACCTCACTCGCTGATGGTCGCGGCGAGGTCGTCGAGGTCACTGATGGCGCGGTCGAGGTAGAAGGTGGCACCTCCGCTGAGGTGACCGTTGCCCTGTAGCAACTGACTCCTAACGAAGCGGTAGGTGTTGTCTATCTTGCCCAGCGCCATGGTGTGCTGTGGATAGCTGGCCTGCAGTTGTTCAAAGCGTTGGCTGACCTCGGCATCGAAATGCTGGACCTGCTCGCCGCTGAGCGCGAAGGGCTGTGGATCGGGCAATGGGTAGCCGCGCAATTGGTAGTCCAACAGCAACGAAGCCAGGGCCCTGCTCTGCGCGCCCAGCCCCTCCGCCAGGGGATCGCTGGGGGCATTCGTGGGGGTAGCGAGGGCTATCTGCTGCAGTGCATCCCTCGCCTCCAGCAACTGACGAACCAGCAGCGGAAACTGCGCCGCGTCTTCCCGAGGCAGTCCTTCAAGAGTTTCGAACACTGTTCTCATGGTCTGTAGCGGGCGGTGCAATGACTCCGAGCCACCCATCTGGACCGCCAGCGTATCGAGTGCCATGAGGTTGTGGTACACCGACGTCAGACCGCGAGCGTCGGGCTCGCGCTCGCGCGGATCGAAGTAGGCCATGGCACTGGCGCAGAGCAGCTTGCTGCGGCTGTCGATTTCGCTCAAGCGCTGCGCATCAAGCGCGTTTCCACTGGCCAGTAGGGGATTTAGCAGGCACAACAGTAGCAGGGTCTTTCGCATCGTCCGGTGTCCTTGTTTTTTGTTGTTGTGGCAGATCGACGACGAAACAAACCTGAGCCGGCAGAAACCAACCCAGAGCGCATAGGAAGCACTGGACGGCGCCTAGTGTGCACCTTCCTTTTCTGGGGGGCGCTGGGGTGGCCTCGCCTGGCTGCGACGGCATTGCTGAGGCGACACCCGCCGCCCTCCACCGCCCGCTTCCCTACCTGGCGGGCGGCTCGATCCACGCCGCTCCACCTGCATCGCACCGGCACCATGCCCGGAACACGGAAGGGGCTGTCTGCCATCACCGCAGATTGATTTTTTTTCATTAAAAATCAATTTGTTATAAAAATACGCGATCCGGAAAGGCCGTCCCTTGGTCGTCCCTATACTCGCCCTACGGCCTTGAGGACGCATTTACCGTCAGCACTGCATACCCGCCGTCACGCCCCTCTCGAGAACAACAAGCGGGCCACCCGCAGGAGCGACACATGAGCGACACCCTTGAGCAGTACCCGACCACCGCCATCGCGCCACCCGTGCCGAAGACTGTCTACGCCAAGGTGCTGTGGCGACTGATGCCCTTTCTGCTGCTGGCCTTCATCATCAACGCCATCGACCGGATCAACCTGTCCTTCGCCAAGCTGCGCATGGCCGAAGACATCCTGCTCAGTGACGCCGCCTATGGCATCGGCGCAGGGATCTTCTACCTCGGCTACATCCTCTTCGAGGTGCCCAGTAACCTCTATATGCAGCGGGTCGGCGCGCGCCAAACCCTGACTCGCATCATGGTGCTGTGGGGGATGGTGACCGTGGCGACCGCCTTCGTCACCACCGCCAACCAACTGATAGCCGCGCGCTTTTTGCTCGGCGTGGCGGAAGCCGGATTCTTTCCCGGGGTGATCCTGTACATGACCTACTGGCTACCCGCGTCCCTGCGCGGGCGGGTCACTGCCGCGTTCTTGATGTCGGCGATGGTTGCCGGGATCATCTGCGGACCGTTGTCCGGCGTGATCATGGCCCACCTGGACGGCTGGCTGGGCTTCAACGACTGGCAGGTGCTGTTCATTCTGACCGGTGCACCGGCCATCCTCCTCGGCGTATTCGGCTGGTTCTGGCTGACCGACCGTCCCGAGCAGGCCAACTGGCTGAGCGACGAGGAGAAGCGCCAGATCGCCCAGTCCACATCCAGTGAGCCACACACCGTGCGCAGTCACTTCGGCGGCGTGCTGCGCGATCCCCGCCTGTACATCGCCGGCCTGGTGTACTTCTGCATCTACAGCGGCTCGAACACCGTGACCTACTGGATACCGACGCTGATCCGCGGCTTCGGCCTGGAAGACCTGAAGCTGATCGGCATGCTCGCCGCCCTGCCATTCCTGGTCGCCCTGTGCGCCATGTACCTGCTGGGACGCAGTTCCGACCGGCACATGGAGCGGCGCTGGCACCTCGCCCTGACCATGCTGGTTGGCGCGGGTAGCTTCGCCCTGCTCGGCCTGGCGCAAGGCAATGTGGTGCTATCGATCTTCCTCATGAGCCTTGGCGCAGCCGCCGCGCTGTCGGCGATCCCGCTGTTCTGGACGATCCCGCCAGCGCTACTCAACAGCGCCGGCGCGGCGGGTGGCATCGCCATCATCAGCAGCCTCGGCAACCTCGCCGGGGTGCTCAGCCAAGCCGCCGTCGGAGCGATCAAGTCCGCTACCGGCAGTCTTTACCTGGCGTTCGATGTGATGGCCGCAGTGATGGTGCTGGGCGCGCTGCTCCTGCTGATCGGGATTCCGGCACATTGCCTCAGGGACAACCGACCTTCCCACTGAGTGGGATGCCGCAGGCCTCGTTCAGGGCCTGCGGATCACTCGATCAAGTCGTGCTTGCGGGCCCAGGAAATCGCGTCGTAACGGCTGGAAACGCCAAGCTTCGCGTAGATGTTCTTCAGATTCCATTTCACTGTTTCCAGCGAAATGTTCAGCTTCAGCGCCACCAGCTTGTTCGACATGGCCTGGCCGATCAGCTGCAGGATGGCCAGCTCGCGGGGCGTCAGCACCGCGGGTGCGCCGGCGCCGTCCGATTCAACGGAGTGCGGCGCCTGGTCCTGGCCGAATCGCGCCAGCAGCATCCGCACGTAGTCAGCTTGCTTGCCTGGCGGCAGCTGTTCGGCCAATGAGGCCAGCAGACGTTGCACTGCCGGGCCCTCGTCGAGGAAGGTGCGCACCAACCCCAGGCGCTCGCCGGCCTCGACTGCCTGCCGCAGCCATTGCAGATCCTGCGGGTTGGCCTGGGCCATCAGCAGCAAGGCGGTGACATCCCACTGCTCGCGGTGGTACTCGGAGGTGTAGCAGCGCACGGCTTCCAAGACCTCGAGCGCCTGCTGCGGCAGCTCGGTGGCCAGCAGCACCCGGGCCCGGGTCAGCGCCGCCAGGGCCGGAATCTCGGCCTGAAAGCCGCGCGCCTGCGCATAGCCAGCCGCCAGGGCATCGACTCGCGCGGCATGCTCCGCGGCCAGGGCGCGGTCGTTGCCGAGCAGCGCGATACGCACCTGTTCGGCCAGGCAGTGCACCAAGGCGCGGTCCAGGCCGAGATTACGGAAATGCCGCTCCTGACGCTCGAGGAACGCCAGGGCAGCGGCGGCCGACTCCTGGATCAGTACCAGACGTGCCTGGCAGATACTGGCCAGCAGCATGGTCTGCGGCATC
Organism: Pseudomonas sp. LS44; assembly: GCF_024730785.1. Taxonomy (NCBI): domain Bacteria; kingdom Pseudomonadati; phylum Pseudomonadota; class Gammaproteobacteria; order Pseudomonadales; family Pseudomonadaceae; genus Pseudomonas; species Pseudomonas sp. LS44. Next base: position 2,128,422 of record NZ_CP102830.1, on the reverse strand, counting down.
GCCCACTGCAGCAGACTTTCGCGGTTCGCCAAGATCTCCCGCGATTCGTCGAGACGATCCTGCTCGCGGTACACCTCGGCAAGGTTCGCTGCGCTCAGGTAGGCGCTCACCGAGCGGAAGCCATGCAGCGCTATCGCCCGCTCCAGTTGGGCGACACCCACCCGCTCGGCATCCGCGATGCGCCCCTCGAGCATGTGACAGAGCATCCGCGTGCCTTCGGAGACCAGCGACAACTCCGAGTCGCGATCGGCCTCGATGATCGGATTCTGCTCCAGACAGCGCAGCGCATCGGCGTGCCGCCCCGCCGCCGAGTAGGCGATGGCCAGCAGGATCGGCGCGCCATAACGGGTCACCGGGTAGTCGTTGGACAGCGCCTGAAAACGCTCCAGCAGACCGATCACCGGGTCGGTGCGGTCCCGTTGGATTTCAATCGCCGCCTGCACCAGGGGCACACGGAAATCCTCGTCGGCCTGCTGCACCGCGCCGCTGCGGCGGAACTGTTCGAGCCAGAGCTCGGCCTTCCCCGGCCTGGCGGTCAACGCGTAGGCCATGCACCCGAGAAAGACCAATCGCGGCCGGGAAAACAGCACTTCCTGGGGCAGGCGATCGAGCAGACGCAACAACGGGCCGAGTTGCTCCAGGCTCCAGGAGGCCGGAGCCGCACGCTCGATTACCAGGGCGGCGAACTCCAGATCACCGCCCTGAGTGGCGTGCCGCACCGCTTCAGCCAGCAGACGGTGCTCGGCCAGCCAATGCGCCGCGCGCCTATGCAGCTCGCTGACCAGCGCCGGATCGCGCTGTTCGAGGCGCGTCGAAAGGAACTCGCCAAACAGCGGGTGAAAGCGATACCAGGGCTGCCGGTCATCGGACTCGACGCGGAAGATCAGCATGTTTTCTTCGTCGAGCCGCTTGAGCATCTCCTGGGCATTCGCGCTGCCGGTCACCGCCTCGGCCAGCGACGCATTGAAGCGTCGGCAGAGACTGATGCTTTCCATGAAAGCGGCCCGATCCGCCGGCAGATGGATCATCACGTCCTCCGCCAGGTAGGTATGCAGATCATCGGAGCGCCACACCAGCTCGCGCAGGGTGCCACGTGCCTGGGGGTTGCTGCGCAGCAGAATGACGATCAACTGCAGGCTCGCGGGCCAGCCGCGGGTCAGCTCATGAATGAGCTGCAGTTCTTCGGTGCTCAACTTCAGCGCCGGCAGGTTCTGCTCAAGAAATGCACGGGTCTCGCCCGCCTCGAACGGCAGGCCGACACAGTCCAGTTCCACCACCTGCCCCATCATCCGCAGGCGACTCAGGCTGAGCGGTGGCCCGACGCGGGAGGCAATCACGAAATGCAGGTTGTCCGGACAATGATCGAGCAGCTTCTGCATCAGCAGATGGGCGCGGGGATCAGTCACGTGCTGGTAATCGTCGATCACCAGGTACAGTTCCTTGGTCAGACTAGCGGCGCCGTCGACGATGCTGGCAACCATGGCATCGACGAACTCCGGCCGAGCCGACTCCAGTGGGATGCGGTTGTCGAGCGGAATCCCCAGGCGCTGTAGCGCGCCACGCAGGTAGGCGAAGAATACCGAAAGCTGCCGGTCGTCGGCACTCAGCGACAGCCAGGCCACCTCGGTGCCGTCGCGCATCATCGCCTGGCGCCACTGCGCCAGCAGGGTGGTCTTGCCATAGCCGGGACTGCCGACCACCAGCCCCACCCGACATTGGGTCATGAGCTGAAATTCGTCGAGGAGCCTCTGCCGAGGAATCGTCTGCGTGCCAATCCGCGGCGGCGAAAACTTCGTCGACACAAGCAGATTGTCGATATGCATGTCCAATCCTGCCTCCACTGCTCCAGTTACTCGCCAATGACACACTTCAGTCGGCAGGACGCTGCATGGGCGCGGCGATTCGAGTTCAAACATAAATCTTTGCCGACCCGGACAGGATACTTGCGCCCCGTACCGGATCACCATAAATGCAGAATGGACGACGAGCCAGCGCTGATGATGGGCCAGCTTTGTGGCCCACCGAGCGGTGGCTCGATCGTCTGTTGGGGGAAATGCGCATGCGGAGCCAGTGGCGACGCCGCATGCGCGATGCAGGGAAAACTCAGCGAATCCCGGTACCGGCGAGGTTGTCCGGCGTCCACTTGCTGTCCGGCAGCAGGCTGTTGCTGATCTTCAGACCGTATTTACCGGGCCACAGGTTGATGTAGTAGGTTCCGGCGATAACGTCGTAATGACTGACGGGCGTGTTGTTGATCGCCGACTGGTCGTACAGCGCGGTGATGTAGGAGAAGCCTGGGCGCCACAGCTGCCCACGACCGTCGTACTGATCGACCGCCAGAGCCGCCCAGCTGTCCTCGTCGAGGTAGTAGGTACGCTTCGCGTAGATGTGGCGCTGGCCTTCCTTCAGGGTCGCCTCGACCACCCACACGCGGTGCAGCTCCCAGCGCACTACGTCCGGATTGAGGAACTTGGGACCGACCACTTCGTCCGGGTTGTCGGCATAGGTGAAGCGATAGGTGTTGTACGGAACGTACAGCTCCTTCTTGCCGACCAGTTTCCAGTCGTAGCGATCCATCTTGCCGCTGAACAGGTTGGTGTCATCGACGGTGGACATGCCGGACGTGCTCGGGTTCGGCGTGTCGTAGGCCAGGTCCGGCGCCAGGCGCACGCGACGCTGCCCGGGCAGGTACTGGTAGGCGCGGCGACCGAGGGTGGTGTAGTCGATCGGCTCGGCGGTCTGCAGCGACTCACCGGCACGACGCGCCGGGCCGCTGTAGTTGGCGCGGGCACGGGTCATCAGGTTTTCATCGGCCGGACGCGATAAGTCGTAGAACGCCGATTCGTTGGCCCACATGCCCTGGGTGGAAATCACCTTGCGGCCGGAGGCGTTGACGTTGTAGGCAGTATATTTGGGTATGACGAAGCGCAGGCCCTGGAAACGCGCGATGTGGTTGAGCATCACCTCGTTGCCGGTCTTCGGGATCGGGAACGGGGTGCCCGCGCGAGCGCCCTGCACCGACAGGCCATCCGCGGACAGCGACGCGCGAGTGGCGTTCTTCACGGTGTTGTCGAGCACGAACTGCGGATAGGCCACGGTACGATGGGTCGGATAGACGTCGATGCGATAACCGGGCTGGTTTTTGAGCAGCGACTTGGCCCCTTCACTCAGCTTGGCCGCGTACTGATCCATGTTCTTCGCATCGATCGAAAACAGCGGCTTTTCACTGGCGAATGGATCGGGGCGAATGCCCGTGCTCGCATCGAAGCCAGCCGGTGCCGTGGTCAGGCCACCGGTGTACTCGGGAATCGAGCCATCCGCATTGCCGGCCTTTTCGGCTCCAAAAGAAGTCAGCGTGGTGCCCAGTTTCTGGGCCTCAGTTGCCGACACTGCCGCATGGAGCACGCCTGCATGCGCCGCCAGCAAGCCGGCCGCGATCAGGGTTTTTGTGAGTTTAGTCATGTCTCCACCTTTCTAGGGTCTGAAATCAAGTGATGCACGCCAGCCTCGGAGCCGCCAGAACAGCGGTATTCGGCAGGCGGGAGCACCTTCATCGATTGAATGAAACACACGAGCGGGCCATCGATGCAGAGCCCTAGCCTCGACTTGAGGGTAATGAGGGAAGCAGTGGGCCCGCCCCTCCCAAAGTGGAGTAATAGGGGGGGAGGGTGACCCGGTGACGACGCGTTCAAGCCGTCGCGCACCGGCCGCCTAGAACGAAAAAGGCCATGGCGCGGTGACCCGCCCCATGGCCTGAAAAACGCAAATTTGGCCCGCCGGAGACGACATCAATCTCCGGCGAGTCCACGCCACCGCGTCTAGTGGCCTGTACGGCTAGTGGATTAACTCAAGTTCGGATGCCAGAGGTTCCGAGACAAGGCGCCGCGACGAGTCATAGCAGGGCTATGGCGAGGAGCGGCAACGCAGTAGCGGGACGTCTGGCGCCGAAATTGACTAATTGAACTAGCCACACAGGCCACCCGCTTAGCCGAACACCCGCAGGATGGCTTCGGCCACGCAAGCGGGCTTCGCCACGCCTTCGATCTCGACGGTCATCTCATAGGTGATCTGTGCGCCATTGCCTGGCAGCGCTTCCCACGACTGCACCTTGAAGTGCGCGCGCAGGCGGCTGTCGACCGGCACCGGCTGGACGAAGCGCACCTTGTTCAAGCCGTAGTTCACGCCCATCTTCACGTTGCGAATCTCGAAGGCGTTGGTCATGAGGGTCGGCAGCAGGCTGAGGGTTAGAAAGCCGTGGGCGATCGGCTTGCCGAACGGTCCCTCGGCCGCGCGCTGCGGATCGACATGGATCCACTGCTGATCGCCGGTGGCCTCGGCGAAGGTATTGATGCGCTGCTGGTCGATGGTCAGCCAGTCGCTGGTGGCAATCACCTCGCCCACCTGGCCTTGCAGTTCGGTCAGATTCTCAAAGCTTTTCATCGGTACGTACTCGAATGAATTGGATACGAATGGTTTTTTGACTGTGTCCCCGTAACGTGTTGAGCAGCGCTTTTGTAGGGTGGGTTAGCCGCATAGCGGTGTAACCAACCAGCGGTGCTGACCTGGACATCGGCGTCCAGCAGGGTCGGTGGGTTACGCCTACGGCTAACCCACCCTACGGTTCAGCGTGTCGTCTCAGCACATAATTGGGACATCACCTTTTGGGGGCCGCCTACACGCCGAGCTCGGCCTGCAGCGCCGCAGCGCACAGCGCTTCGTGGCTGTCACTGCTGCCCAGCAGCAGGTCGGCGACCACAGCACGCTTGTAGTAGTGGCCGACCAGATATTCCTCGGTCATGCCGATACCGCCATGCAGCTGGATACCCTGACCGCAGACGACCTTCGCCGCCCGGCCGATCAGCATCTTGGCGGCCGACAGGGTCTTCAGGCGCGCCGGTTCCTCGTCATTGGCCAGCGAGGCCAGTGCCGCATGCAGCATCGAACGCGACAGCTCCAGCTCGGCAGCCATGTCGGCCATGCGGTGCTGCAACGCCTGAAAGGCACTGATCGGCACGCCGAACTGCTTGCGCACCTTGAGGTACTCGGCGGTGACTTCGATGGTCTTTTCCATCACCCCGATCAGCTCCGCGCACAGTGTCACGATGCCGCTGGCCAGGCCGGCGCGCAGTGCGCCGAGGCCCTGGCCGGCTTCGCCGAGCAGCGCATCCGCGCTTACCCGCACGCCAGCAAAGGTCAGTTCCTCGACCCAGCTGCCGTCATGCAGCGGCAGCGCCTGGCGGGTCAGCCCGGCGCTGTCGCCGTCGACCAGCAACAGGCTGATGCCCGAAGTTCCTTCGATCCGCGCAGAGACGATAAAGGCCTGCGCGCCGACCGCACCGAGCACCAGCGACTTGCTGCCGTTCAGCACAAAGCCGTCGCCCGTGCGCTCGGCGCGCAGCGCGACGATGTCCGGCATGCCGCGCGAGGCCGGCTCGCTGTAGGCCAGGGCGAGGCGATAGCTACCATCGGCCAGCTGTGGCAGCAGCGTCTCCTGCTGCGCCGGCGTGCCAGCGGCGACCAGGGTCTGTGCCGCCAGCACTGCGCAGCCGAGGTACGGCTCGAGCACCAGGGCGCGGCCCAGTTCCTGGCTGATGATCACACTGTCCACCAGCGTGCCGCCGAGACCGCCGTACTCTTCGGGCAACGCAGCCATCAGCCAGCCGTTCTCGGCGAACAGCTGCCAGTTCGCCGCACTGCCGTTGCGACCGCTGTGCAGCAGCGCGGTGCGCGCCTCGAAGCCGTACGCCTTGTCGACGTAGCGGCGCACGCTGTCCTGCAGCAGCTTCTGCTCGGACGTCAGTTGGAAATCCATGCCTGCTCCCCTCTCAAAATTGGAACAGCATCTTGGCGATGATGCCCCGCTGTACCTCGCTGGTACCGCCGTAGATAGTCGATGCCCGACGCAGGAACATGTCGTTGGCAATGCCGCGGGCCAGCGCCTGCAGCGGATAAGGCTGCGCGGGCGCCGCCTCGTGCGGATGCGGATAGGCAATGGCACCGTAATCGCCGAGTGCCTCGAGCTGCGCCTCGGTGATGCGCTGCTGCAGCTCGGTGGCGCGAACCTTCAGCATCGAACCGAGCACATGCGAGGCCGGATCGTGCTGCTGCTCCAGGCGCGCGACGCGCTGCACCAGCATGCCGATGGCTTGCAGCTCGGCATCCAGGCGCGCCAGCTTGAGGGCGAACGCCGGCTGCGCACCGAGCGCCTGGTCGCCAACGCGCAGCGCCGTGGCGAACTGGCGCAGCTCGCGCATGTAGCGCTTGAGCTCCGGCAGGTCGGCCGTGGTGGCGTGCTCGTTGTTGAGCAGGAACTTGGTGATGTTCCAGCCCTGCCCTTCGGCACCGATCAGGTTCTGCACCGGCACCCGCACGTTGTCGAAGAAGGTCTCGTTGAGGTGGTGCGCATCGTCAATGCTGCGAATCGGCCGCACGGTGACGCCCGGGGTTTTCATGTCCACCAGCAGGAAGCTGATCCCCGCCTGCTTCTTGCCTTCCGCGCTGGTGCGCACCAGCAGGAAAATCCAGTCGGCGTCATGCGCGTAGCTGGTCCAGATCTTCTGGCCGTTGATGATGTAGTCGTCGCCATCGCGCTCGGCGCGGGTGCGCAGCGAGGCCAGGTCGGAGCCGGAGCCCGGCTCGGAGAAACCCTGGCACCACAGGCGCTCGCCACGGAAGATGGCCGGCATGTGCTCGGCCTTCTGCTCGGGCGTGGCGAAAGCGTTCAGCACCGGGCCGAGCATCTTCTGCACGAAGCCGTCCTGGGTCGGCGTGCCGGCGGCGCTGCACTCGTCGTCGAACACCAGGATTTGCGGCACCGACCAGCCGGTGCCGCCGTGTTCCGTGGCCCAGTACGGCGCGCCCCAGCCTTGCGCATCGAGCAACTGCTGCCAGCGCTGGATCTGCTCGCGCGGCGAGCGCACGCAACGCTGCAGGCCTTTCAGCTCGGCCGGCACCTGCGCGATGAACTGCCGGACGTCCTGGCGGAACGCCTCGAGGCCGGCATCGGGTTGAAAGTCCATGGCGGGTCCCCGTCAGTCTTTGCGGTACATGGTGACCACGGCCGCACCACCGATACCGATGTTGTGCTGCAGGGCGATGCGCGCGCCCTCGACCTGGCGCTGCTCGGCCTGGCCGCGCAACTGCTGGACCAGCTCAGTGCACTGCGCCAGACCGGTGGCGCCGATCGGGTGGCCCTTGCAGAGCAGACCGCCGGACGGGTTGACGACGAATTTGCCGCCGTAGGTGTTGTCGCCGTCGTCGACGAACTTCTGCGCGCCACCTTCCGGGCACAGGCCGAGCGATTCGTAGGTCAGCAGCTCGTTCTGCGCGAAGCAGTCGTGCAGCTCGACCACGCTCACATCCTTGGCGCCGATGCCGGCCATCTCGTAGACCTTGTTGGCCGCCGCGCGGGACATCGAGTAACCAGCGAGATCACGCATGTCGCCGGAGGTGAAGGTTTCCGCGCCGTCAGTAGTCAGCGCCTGGCCAGCGATGGACACGCGGCGGTCGAGGCCGTGCTTCTTCGCGTAGGACTCGCTGCACAGGACCACAGCGCCGGCACCACAGGTCGGCGGGCAGGCCATCGAGCGAGTCATCACGCCCGGCCACATCACCTGCTCGGCGAGCACGTCTTCGACGGTGACGATCTTGCGGAACACTGCCTTGGGGTTGTTCGCCGCATGGCGGCTGGCCTTGGCGCGGATCTTGGCGAAGGTCTCCAGCGGCGTACCGAAGCGCTTCATATGCTCGATGCCGGCGCTGCCGAAGATGCGCAGCGCCGAGGGGATGGCCGCGGCGCCCGGCACGTTGCGGTCGCACTGGTCGAGGAAAAGCTCCAGCGGGCTGGGACGGTCAGCGAAGGCACTGGGGATGGCGCCGGGGACCATCTGCTCGAAGCCGAAGGCCAGCACGATGTCGACCATGCCGCTGGCGATCGCCTGGTTGGCCAGGAACAACGCGGTGGAGCCGCTGGCGCAGTTATTGTTGACGTTGATGACCGGAATGCCGGTCATGCCCACGTTGTAGAGCACGCGCTGACCACTGGTCGAATCGCCAAAGACATAGCTCGCGTAAGCCTGCTGGATCGACTCATAGCCGACACCGGCGTCCGCCAGGGCGATGCGCACCGCTTGCTCGCCCATCACCGGATAGGTTTCGCTCTGACCGGGCTTGGTGAATGGAATCATGCCAACACCGGCGACAACGACTTTCTGCGTCATGTCTTTCTCCTCTCGTTTTTCTGTTAGTCACCGCCACCAAACCGACCCTGACGGGCAAGGCTGGCGTGCGGTGAAACCATGAATTTCAGGGTATGCATCGAAAGCGCTAGCTGCCCCTCCCCCTCCAGGCAGTCGTAGGGGGGGGGCAGCGAGCGGAAGGCCGCGCGCCGCGCAGCGCCCATCCGGTCAGGAAGGCCGGCGAGCAGCAGCCGGATAAAGCGCCGGCTCCTTGGCCATGAAGCGGCGCAGCGCCTCGGCGTGATAATCACTGGCCACGCACAACGATTGCGCCGCCGCTTCCAGCTGGGTCAGCGCCGCCCGATCGGTCTCGAAGGAACGATTGAGGATGGTCTTGGCCAGCGCCAGCGCCCTGGGCGGTGCGTTGTCGAAGCGCCGCGCATAGGCGAGCGCCTCATCCAGCAGGCTTTCCGCCGGCACCACCGCCTGGGCAATACCCAGCGCGACGGCGTCCTCAACCGCCACCGGAAGCGCGGAGAAGACGATTTCCTTGGCCTTGGCCAAGCCGACCAGGCGCGGCAGCACGTACATCATCGACAGGTCGGGGACCAGGCCGACGCCGAGAAACGACGGCATCAGCCGCGCCCGCGGGCTGAGGAAGATGAAGTCGGCGGCCAGTGCCAGGGAGAAACCGGCACCCACGGCGACGCCATCGACCGCCGCGATCACCGGCTTTTCCATATTGGCCAGCTCGGCGAACCAGTCCTGCGAGTCGAGCACGATGTCGCGACCGATAAAGGTCTTCTCGTTGTCGTTCGCCTCGCCCAGGTAGGCCCCGGAACAGAACGCGCCGCCGGCGCCGGTCAGCACCACCGAGGCCACCGAGCGGTCGTTGCGAGCGCGGCGCACCACCTCGGGCAGCGCCGCCATGACGGCCTCTTCCAAGGCGTTGCGGGTCTGCGGCCGGTTGAGGGTGATCACCGCGGTCTTGCCGATTTTCTCGTACAGCACCGCGGCGTTTGTCTGGTTACTCATGATCCTGCTCCCTCACAGTTGGATCGACCCGGCCGCACGCGGGCGGCCGGGCGCGGCGGTTACAGGTTGCGCGAGATGATCAGCTTCTGAATGTGGCTGGTGCCTTCATAGATCTTGATCACCCGCGCATCGCGGTAATAGCGCTCGACCGGGAAGTCAGTGAGGTAGCCATAACCGCCGTGAACCTGGATCGCATCCGAGCAGACCTTCTCGACCATCTCGCTGGCGAACAGCTTGATCAACGAGGCTTCCTTCGGGCAGCGGATCCCGGCCTGGCACAGACGGGCGGCGTGCAGCATGTACACGTGCGAGACGTCCACCTGGGTCGCCATGTCGGCCAGATCGAACGCCACGCCCTGCAGATTGATGATCGGCGCGCCGTAGGCTTCGCGTTCCTTGGCGTATTTCACCGCGGCTTCCAGTGCCGCACGCGCTACACCGGTCGCCAGCGCAGCAATCGCCACCCGGCCTTCGTCCAGGCCGGCAATGATGTGTTTGTAGCCGGCCCCTTCGGCGCCCAGCAGGTTGCTCACCGGCGTACGGCAGCCCTCCATCTGGATCGCCGCCAGGTTGGCCGTACGCTGGCCCATCTTTTCTTCGTTGCGGGTGACCACGAAGCCCGGGGTGCTCGGGTCGGCCATGATCAGGCTGACGCCTTTCTTGCCGGCGTCCTTGTTGGTGACGGCCACCACGATGGCTACGCCCGCTTCGCCGCCGTTGGAGATGAACTGCTTGCTGCCATTCAACACATAGTCATCGCCATCGCGGCGGGCCGAGGTGCGGAAGGCGGCGGTATCCGAACCGGCGTGCGGTTCACTCAACAAGAAGCAGCCGATCTTTTCCCCACGGATCATGGCCGGCAGCCATTGCTGCCGCTGCTCCTCGGTACCGTCGCGGTAGATCGACAAGGCGACGGAGTTGTGCACATGCAGGGCAGTGGCAAAGCCGGCATCGACAGCGGCAAATTCTTCGATGGTCAGGCAGTACTCCACGAAGCTCAGGCCGACACCGCCGTACTCTTCGGGGATGTGCATGCCGAGAAAGCCGAGTTCGGCGATAGCATTCAGTTCCTCCCGCGGCCAGGCACCCGTGCGGTCGCGCTCGGCGGCAGTCGGCGCGACCACTTCCTGCGCCACCTTGCGGGCGGAATCGCGGATCATGACTTCCTGCTCGCTCAGGAATACTGCAGATGTATCGCTCATTGTCTTCCTCGTCTGTCTGGGGGGGTGCCCACCGACACAGCGTTTTGCTGCGAGGCCTGATCCACGGCGGCGCCATCAAAGGCGGCCGGCCACGGAAGGCCGTCGGTTTGTCCACGCCTACAGCATGAGATGAGCGCCGCCAGCGTCGCTCCTTCCCTATCGGGAGGGGATAGCCCCCCCCGGCTAAAGCGGCAGGCGAACGCCGCCCCAACAGGGCATGGGTGACGAGGACAGACAAACGATGCGCGCACGCGGACGCAGAACGTCCGGAAAGCGCTGTAGACGTTCGCCTTGAAGAGCAAACACGGGGGTATTCTTAGCGGGAAACCAACTCGACACTGCTGCTGGTGTCGAGCGCCGCCTGGGTAGAACGGCTTATTTGAAGAAGTGGCTGGGTGTCGTGCCGAACTGTTTTTTGAACATGGTGGTGAAGGCACTCGGACTTTCGTAACCCAGTTCGCCGGCGACGTCGATGATCTTCTCCCCCACCGCTATGCGTTCCAACGCCAGTAACAGCCGAGCTTGCTGACGCCACTGACCAAAGGTCATCCCGGCGCCCTTCTGAAACAGCCGCTGGATGGTTTTTTCATCGAGGCTCAAGCGAGTGCTCCAATCCGCCAGCGTTGAGCCATCGCCCGGATCGTTAAGCAGGGTTGTACAAATGGACTCGATGCGCGGGTCCGCCGGCTGAGGCAGGTGTAACGGCAAAGTCGGGAGGATTTTCAGCTCATCCAGAATCAAGTTCATGACCCTTGATTCCCGTGAGTTCGGATCAAAGGGCTCAGCGATATCGATGGAGGCCTTGATCAACTCGCTCAGCAGCGGGGAGATGCTCACCGCCTTGGATTCGCTAGGTAGCTCCAGCGTGCTATCGGGGCGCACGTACACACTGCGCATTTTCACCGGCCCGACACAGCGAATGGCGTGAATTTTCCCACTGGGCATCCAAATGCCCCGACTGGGCGGCACAGTCCACTGGCTCATTTCAGAGTGAACGACCATCACACCCTGGATGGCGTAAATCAGTTGGTGTTTTTGGTGGCTGTGCGGATCGATACGCCAACCGTCCGGGTAGTCAGTAGCGCTGCCACTCACCAACCAGTCGCCTCATCGATCTCTACGACAGCTTCATGCAGTGGCTTGATCATTTCGCCCTTTTTAAGAGAGTTGCCACCCCAATTTCGCGAGACAGGCAGATTCACGAAATTTAGCATAGCCGCGCACTCCGAAATCTCGCAGCGCATTTCTGCTGAACAGCTAGTCCGCAGATCACGCTGTTTTTGTCTGGAAGATCGAATATGCCCCTTAGCTCCACTGCCTCGCCCTTGGCTGCCCCATCGATAGCTAACCAAGCCAGCCCCCTGGTCATGCGCGTGATCGGCGCCTGCGCGTTGGCGCACCTGATCAACGATCTGATCCAGGCCGTGCTGCCGTCGATCTACCCGATGCTCAAGGCCAATTACGGGCTGACCTTCGCCCAGGTCGGCTTGATCACCCTGACGTTCCAACTCACCGCTTCGCTGCTGCAGCCATGGGTGGGTTACCACACCGACCGCCACCCCAAGCCGTGGTTGCTGCCCGCCGGTTCGCTGTGCACGCTGGTTGGCATCCTCCTCCTGGCCTTCGTCGGTAGTTTCCCGGCGATTCTGCTGGCCTCGGCGCTGGTCGGGATTGGCTCGTCGACATTCCATCCGGAAGCTTCGCGCATCGCCCGCCTCGCTTCCGGCGGGCGCTACGGCTTGGCCCAGTCGAGCTTCCAGGTCGGCGGCAATGCCGGCAGCGCCTTCGGCCCGCTGCTGGCGGCGGCCATCGTGATTCCCTACGGCCAGGGCCACGTTGCCTGGTTCGGCTTGTTCGCGGCGTTCGCGATTCTGGTGCTCTACGGGCTGAGCCGCTGGTATCGCAAGCACCTTGATCTGTTCAAGCTCAAGCAGGGCAGCCAGGCCACTCACGGGCTGTCGAAACGCCGAGTGACTGCCGCTTTGGGGGTGTTGGCGCTGCTGGTGTTCTCCAAATATTTCTACATGTCCTGCTTCACCAACTACTTCACTTTCTACCTGATCGAGAAGTTCGACCTGTCGATTGCCAACTCCCAGCTGCACCTGTTCCTGTTCCTTGGCGCTGTCGCGGCAGGCACCTTCTTCGGTGGGCCAATCGGCGACAGGATCGGGCGCAAGAAGGTCATCTGGTTTTCTATCCTGGGCGTCGCCCCCTTCAGCCTGGCGCTGCCCTACGCCGACCTGTTCTGGACCGGCGTACTGAGCATGGTCATCGGCTTTATCCTCGCCTCGGCCTTCTCAGCCATCGTGGTCTTCGCTCAGGAATTGGTGCCAGGCAACGTCGGCATGATCGCCGGTATTTTCTTCGGCTTGATGTTCGGCTTTGGCGGTATCGGCGGTGCGCTGCTGGGCTATCTTGCGGATATCCATGGCATCGAATACGTGTTCTATCTGTGCTCGTTCCTGCCTCTGCTGGGGATCCTGACGATCCTGTTGCCGTCGACCAAAGGGGTATAGCGGGGGGGCTGTGGAGATTTATCTTCGTTGCGGGCCACATCCGTGTGGCCCTAGGCCGACGCTTACTTGAGCAGACCCTGCTGGCGGGCCGTGGTAATCGCGCCATAGCGGCTCGACACGCCGAGCTTGGCGAGGATGTTCTTCACGTTCCACTTCACCGTGCCGAAGGTCAGATTCAGGGTCAGGGCGATACGCTTGTTGGACATGGCCTGGGAGATCAGGCTGAGGATTTCCAGCTCGCGCGGGGTCAGCACCGCCGGCTGTCCGCTGCTGGCGTCCCGCGCCACCGCCGCATCCGCGGCGCCCTCCTCCGCAGCCAGGTGCGCCAGCAGATCGGCCAGATACTGTGCGGTGAAGGCGTCCAGCGGCAGGGCGGCGCGCAGCTGCTCAATCAGTTCCATCGCCTCGCTCTCGTCGAGCAGGGTGCGCACCAGGCCGAGCGTGGCGCCGGTTTGCAGCGCCTGGGCCAGCTCGGCGGCGGCGGCTTCGCTGTCATCCTGCATGTCGTGCGCGATCGCGGCGAGCAGGTTGGTCTTCACCATGGCGCGGCCGCGACCATGCTGCTCACCGAACCGCCGGACCTCGGCCAGCGCCACCAGCGCGGCAGCCGGGTCGCGATCGGAAATCGCAGTACGCGCGCGCACCGCCGCGGTGATCGCGGCAATCTCGCCTTGCCCGCCGGCGCTGCCGCCCTGCGCCGCCAGACCCTGCAGCCGCGCCAGCAGCTCACCGGCCTGCCGACGCTCGCCCATCGCCAACAGCAAGGCAGCCTGTTCGGCGATCATCATCGCCTGCGGCCGGCTCAGGCCGAGCAGATGAAAGTGCGCCGCCTGGTCTTCGAGGAAACGCAGGGCGTCCTGCGGCTCGCCGCGCAGCACTTCGATGCGCGCGCGGCACAACGAGGCGCGCGCCATCACGTCCGGCATCGAAAACTGCAGGATGCCAGAGCGATTGGCCAGCACCTCCAGCGCATCGTCGATGCGATCAAGCTCGTAGTAGGCGTCGCTCAGCGTCGCGGCGCACAGGTTGGCGGCCACCGAGCCGCGCCCATAGCCGGCCTCGGCACGCGCCAGCACGCCGGCACCGATGCGCTCGGCCTCGCGCACGCTGCCCTTGGTCAGGTAGGCCAGGGCGCGATTGCTTTCGAAGACCATCGCCATGTCATTTTCGCGATCGTCCGGATTGATCGGGTTGTCATCGAACAGCCGGCGCACATCCTCGAAGCGGCCGACCGTCAGGTAGGCCACCGCCAACGCCGACAGGCTGATGTAGCGCAATGAGCGGTTCTCCACCGGTGCCTTGAGGGTCGGCTCGAGCAGATCGATGACCCGTTTGAGGTCGTCGAGCTGCATCGCTACCGCCGCGTCGGCCAGGGCGAAGCGCGAGGAAATCGCCGGGTTCTTCGCCGCCTCGGTGCGGCGGATCTGCTCCAGCCAGCGCTCGGCTTTTTCCGGCCTGGCGGTGAGGGCGTAGGTCAGGCAGCCGAGGACGAACAGGCGCGGATGGGCGAACAGGGTTTCCTGTGGCAACCGATCAAGCAGGTGCAGCATCGGCCCGATGTAGGCCATGCTCCAGGTGGTGGTCGCGGCCTGCTCGAGCGCACTCACCGCGTAGTCGAGGTCACCGCACAGATTGGCATGGCGGATCGATTCGGCAAGGAAGTCGTGCTCGGCGAACCACTGGCTGGCCCGCCCATGCAGCGCCTCGATCACCGCTTGGCCCTGCTGCGCCAAGCGCTGCGACAGGAACTCGCCGAACAAGGGATGGAAGCGGTACCACGGCAGGCTGTCGTCCGAGTCCACCCGGTAAATCAGCAGGTTCTCGTCCTCGGCCAGCTTGATCAGTTCCAGCGCGCGCGAATCTTGCGCCACGAACTCCGCCAGCTCGGCGTTGAAACGCCGGAAGATCGAGATCTTCTCCATCAGCTCGACCAGTTCCTCGGGCAGGCACGCCACCACATCTTCGGCGAGATAGGCCTGCAGATCGGACGACTTCCACAGCAGCGAGCGTAGTTTCGCGCGCTTCGCCGGGCGGACGCGCAGCATGGTGGCGATCGGCTGCAGGCTGGCCGGCCAGCCGCCGGTCAGGTCATGGATCAGCCGATCCTCATCGGCGGTCAGCTCCAGACTGGTGAGGTTCTGGGCGAAGAAGGCCTTGGTCTCCTCCAGATCGAAAGGCAGCTCGGCGAAGTCGATTTCCGCCACATAGCCCTGCATGCGCAGCCGGCCGAGGCTGAGCGGCGGAATGGTACGCGAGGCGATCACGATGTGCAGGTTCGCTGGGCAGTGATCGAGCAGCTTCTGGATCAGCCCATGGGCCGAAGGCGCTTCGATGTGCTGGTAATCATCGATCAGCAGGTACAACTCGCGACCGATCTCCTCCGCCGCCCGCGTCACCACCGCGACCACCGCGCTCATCGACTGGTCGCCGCCTTCCGCATTGAGCATCTCGCCGTCGATCTGGATGCCCAGATGCTGCAGAGACGCCAACAGGTAGGAGAAGAAGCTGCGGAATTCCCTGTCGTCATGGCTGAACGACAGCCAGGCCACTTCGACCCCGGCCTTCATCAGTTCCTGCCGCCATTGCGCGAGCAGGATGGTCTTGCCGAACCCCGCTCCGCCGGTAATCAGCGTGACGGTGCTGTCCTGCGCCTCGCTCAGCCGCCCAAGCAGGTGCACACGCGGGATGTGTCGGGTGTTCAGTCGTGGTGGCGAGAACTTGGTCGCCACCAGCAGATTTTCGGAATTCATTACCGTGGTTTGCATCGATTGACTGCTCCGCCTTGCACATCGGCCGCGCCACGCAGAGCCGACCGTCAACACCATCATGGCAGGTTCGGGACGAGACGCCCCGGCCGGCATGCCGATAAAGCTGCCTAGCGTGGCAGGCATCCGCCGACCCGCCCATGACAATTCCCGCCATCCGCGCCGCCGCCGGACGCCAGCCGCCAACCCGTGGATACCGGCCCTGGACCCGCGCCGCAGCCCGATGGTAAGCCCGCTTCGCGCGCCTGACACCCACTCCCCTCCCCACCCGTCCATTAAGGGAGGGGTCCGATAAAAAGCGCCTGACGTAAGGTCCCATCTGAGCAAAAACGCCATTTGAACGCTGAGTGAGGATAAAAAATGAGCGAGTCGGTTTCCTTTGAAGTGAAGGGCCAGGTGGGCTGGATCACCCTGACCCGTCCGAAGGCCATGAACGCCCTGAACCGTGAAATGCTCGACGCCATGATCGAGTGCCTGAAAGGCTGGGAACACGACGCCAGCGTGCGCGTGGTAGCCCTGACCGCCACCGGCCGGGCGTTCTGCGCCGGCGCCGACCTGAAGGCCGGCGGCACCCCTCAGCCGGGCGAAATGGATCTGCTGGACACCATCGTCGCGTTCTTCGACCGCCTGCGCGCCTTCCCGAAACCGGTGATCGCCGCGGTCAACGGCATGGCCCTGGCCGGTGGTCTGGAAACCGTGCTGTGCTGCGACTTCGTGATCGCGGCCGAGAGCGCCAGCTTCGGCGACGCGCACTCCAACTTCGGCGTGTTCCCGGGTGGCGGCGGTGCTGCCGTGTTGCCGCGCAAGATTCCGGAGAACATCGCCAAGTACATGCTGTTCACCGGTGACGCCCTGCCAGCCCAGGACATGAAGCAGTACGGTCTGGTCAGCGAAGTGGTGGCCGACGCTGAACTGGTCGCCCGCGTCCAGGCCATCGGCGACAAGCTCGCCGACAAGAGCCCGCTGGTGCTGCGCAAGATGAAGAAAGTCTGCGACGAAGCCACCGACAAGAGCCGTGCCGACGCGCTGCGCCACGAACTGCTGGCCCTGCGCGATCACCAACGCTCCTACGACATGGCCGAAGGCGTGAGCGCCTTCGCCGAGAAGCGCAAGCCGGATTTCAAAGGCTACTGATCCGCGCCCCGTCACTCAACAGAACTCGAGGTAACTATGGAAAACGTCTACATCGTCGGCGTGGGTATGACCAAGTTCGGTCGCCACGCGGACAAGAGCATCAAGCAACTCACCGCCTGGGCCGTCGAAGACGCCCTGAAAGATGCCAACTGCGACCGCAAGTGGGTCCAAGTCGGCTTCTTCGGCAACTGCACCCAGGGCCATTTCGACGGCCAGCACATGATCCGTGGCCAGGTGGCGCTGCTGCCGCTGGGCCTGGACGGCATCCCGATCTTCAACATCGAGGGCGCCTGCGCCTCGTCGAGCCACGCCTTCAACCTGGCGGTCACCCAACTGCGCGCCGGCGCCGCCGATGTCGCCATCGCCGTGGGCGCAGAGAAGATGTTCTACAGCGACAAGGCCAAGATGTTCTCCGCCTTCGAGTCGGCCTGGGACATCGAGACCTTCGAGGAGAACCAGCAGTACCTAAGCAACATGGGCAAAAGCATCGTACCGCCGGAAGGCTCGCAGTCGAAAAACCCCTACAGCCCGTTCATGGACATCTACGCGGCGCTGGGCCGTGGTGGCTTGATGGAGCGCTACGGCATCACCCAGCGCCAGCTGGCCGCCGTGTCCTCGAAGAACCACGGTCATTCGGTGCACAACGAGCGTTCGCAGTACCGCAACGCCATGAGCATCGAGGAAATCCTCGCCGCGCCGCCGATCACCTACCCGATCACCCTGCCGATGTGCTCGCCGATCTCCGACGGCGCCGCCGCCGCGATCCTCTGCACCGAGTCGGCACTGAAGAAATACGGTTTCGACAAGAGCCGCGCGATCAAGGTGCTGGCTTCCGTGGTGCGCTCGGCCTCGGCCCGTGCCGCCGACGATTTCGACAAGGGCTGCACCCACCTGGCCGGCAAGGCGGCGTTCGAACAGGCCGGGATCAGCCCGCAGGACGTGGACGTGGCCGAAGTGCACGACGCCACCGCCATCGGCGAACTGCTCGCCATCGAGGCCCTGGGGCTGTGCGAGCCGGGCATGAGCGGCGTGATGGCCGAAAGCGGCGACAGCTCCCTGGGCGGTCGCCTGCCGGTCAACCCGTCCGGCGGCCTGGAATCCAAGGGCCACCCGATTGGCGCCACCGGCATCGGCCAGATTTTCGAGCTGGTCGAGCAGTTGCGCGGCGACTGCGGCAAGCGTCAGGTGGAAGGCGCGCGCATCGCCATGCAAGGCAACGGCGGCGGCCTGTGGCGCGTCGAGGAATCGACCGAACACGTCGGCATCTTCAGCCGCGCCTAATGACTACGGGCGCGGCCCTTCCCGGCCGCGCCGCAACATTCGCTATTCATTGATTTGAGGTTAACGAAATGACGATTCGCTTCGACGGCCAAGTGGCCATTGTTACCGGCGCCGGCAACGGCCTAGGCCGTATTCACGCCCTGGAACTCGCCAAGCGTGGCGCCAAGGTAGTAATCAACGACTTCGGCGGCAGCCGTGACGGCACCGGTTCTTCCACCGACTCCGCCCTGGCTGTGGTCGAGGAAATCCGCCAGGCCGGCGGCACCGCCATCGCCAACGGCGCCAACGTCGCCGACTACGAGCAGGTCCAGGTCATGGTCGCCCAGACCGTCGCCGAGTTCGGCCGCGTCGACATCCTGATCAACAACGCCGGCATCCTGCGTGACAAGTCCTTCGCCAAGATGGAACTGGCCGACATCCACGCGGTGATCAATGTCCACCTGATGGGTGCGATGTACTGCTCCAAGGCCGTCTGGGACGTGATGAAGGCGCAGAACTACGGTCGCATCCTGATGACCACCTCCGCCGCCGGCCTGTTCGGCAACTTCGGCCAGGCCAACTACGGCGCGGCGAAGATGGCCGTGGTCGGCCTGATGAACATGCTGGCCATCGAAGGCCGCAAGAACAACATCCACGTCAACACCCTGGCGCCGATGGCCGCCACCCGCATGACTGCCGACGTGATGCCGGAAGAACTGCTGAAGGTCAGCCGTCCCGAGCAGGTCACTCCGGGTGCCCTGTATCTGGTCAGCGAAAACGCTCCGACCAAGCTGGTCCTGGGCGCCGGTGCCGGCGTGTTCACCGCCGTGCGCATGGAAGAGACCGCGCCGGTCTACATTCCGGAAGCGGAGCTGTCGCCGGAAGCCATCGAGGCCCGCATCGAGCAGATCGCCGACTGGACCACCGCCGTCCCGCGCACAGATGCCAACGCACAGGTTGCGCTGTTCATCGACACCGCGATGAAAGCCCTGAAGGCTTGAGTCGAGGCCGGGTTCGGCCTTAGAGCCTGTTTACGATCTCGCGAGCTAGAGTCAAACAAGGCGAAAACGGCTGAGGACGCGGAGTTTACGAGTTGTAAATGAGCAGTCCGAAGCCGTTTTCAACGCAGTTTGACCGACACGCAGCAGATCGTAGACAGGCTCTTAGCTTGAATCGACAGCGAAATCCGCAGCGGCCTGCCGCTGCGGATGGACTGGACGCCTGGAACGGACCCCGCAAGCCACTGAGCAGTCGAGCTGCCCGGGCCGCTTCCGGGGCCGTCGTCCCATAACAGCATTGACCGCGAACGCGCGGATTTCTGCCGCTGGCACCGACTGCCATCCGCACGCCCGACCGGGCTAGCCCAGGCATTCGGGAAGGAGAACAAGATGACAACAATGAACTTCGCACGCACGATAAGAAACCTCGCCGTGCGTTTCGCCGACCGGGAAGCCTTGGTCAATATCGAGCGCAACCGCCGCTACACCTTCCGCGAACTGCACCTGCTCACCAACCGCATCGCCAACATGATGCGCGAGCGCCTGCAGTTAAAACGCGGCGACATCTATATGTGCATCCTCGATAACGACAACCTGTCGCTGCTGCACGCCTGGACCTCGATGAAAGGCGAGGCCGCCGGCGCCTACACCAATTTCCGTGATTCGCTCGAAGAGCACCGCGGGCAGATCGCCCTGATCCAGCCCAAGGTGGTGTTCCTTGAGAACAGCCTGCTTGAGCGCTATGTCGGCCTGCTGCGCGAACAGGGCATCACCGCAGTCTGCATGGATCCGCCGGAAAACAGCCAAGACGGCCTGCTGTACTTCTGGGATCTGCTCGAAGGCATCAGCGACCAGACCACCGAGGTCGCCCACGACACCCAGAACGACGTGGTCTCCTACCGCTTCACCGGCGGCACCACCGGCGTCAGCAAGTGCGTGCCCTACACCATGGACAACTGGCTGGCGCTGCGCGACTCCATGTACATGGAGAGCGAGCAGCCCTACCAGCCGGACACCCGCTTCCTGCACATGGCACCGATCAGCCACGGCTCCGGTCTCGGCCTGCTGCCGACGCTGTTCCGCGGCGGCTGCACGGTGACCCAGAACATTCCGGACATGGTCCAGCTGTGCCGCAACATCGAGGCGGAACGCATCACCATGACCCTGCTGGTGCCGACGATGATCTATCGGCTGCTGGAAATGCCCGAGGCCAGCAGCTACGACCTGTCGTCGCTGAATAGCCTGGCCTACGGCGCCGCGCCGATGAGCCCGACCAAACTGCGCCAGGCCCAGGAGCGTTTCGGCAATATCTTCATGCAGATCTACGGCGCCACCGAATGCCTGCACGCGGTGGCGATGCTCAGCAAGGCCGACCACCTGAACGCCAGCGATGAACAGATCGGTTCGGCCGGGCGCATCGCCGCCGGCGCCGAAGTGATCATCGTCGACGATGACGGCCGCGAAGTGCCGCACGGGGAAACCGGTGAGCTGTGGGTGCGCTCGCGCGGCACGGTGTCCGGCTATTTCGGCAACCCGGAGGCCAGCGCCAGCGAATTCGTCGACGGTTTCTGGAAGTCCGGCGACCTCGGCTACCTCGACCAGGAAGGCTTCCTGCATCTGGTCGACCGCAAGAAGGACATGATCATCACCGGCGGCTTCAACGTGTACGCGGTGGAGGTCGAAGCAGCCCTCAACTCGCACCCGGCAGTGTCCAACTCGGCGGTGGTCGGCATCCCCCATGAGGAATGGGGCGAGGCGCTGCATGCCGAGGTGGTGATCAAGGCTGGCCAGGAAGTCTCCGCCGACGCGCTGATCGAGCACGTCAAGGGTCGCCTCGGGCGCTTCAAGGCGCCGAAGTCGATCCTGTTCGTCGAGGCGCTGCCGGTCAGCGTGGTCGGCAAGGTGCTGCGCCGTCAGGTTCGCGAGAAATACTGGAAGAACATGACGCGCCGCGTGTCCTGACCCCCAAGCTTTACCCTTGCTGCCCTGAGCGGCGCTGGCGTTTCCACGAACGACGGCGTTTGCTCGGGGCTTTTTTATGGCCAAGAAAAAGCCCGCAGCTGCGGGCTTTTTTCTTGTTGCTCAGCGGACCGGCTGCGCCTCCGGGAGCTTCCAGCTGCCATCGAGGATCGACTGCTTGGGCTGGTAGAAGCGCACCATGTAGTTCCAGCCCGCCATGATCGGCAGGCAGTTGGCGGTCGCCGCCTCGCAACCGCCGAACTGAATGGCGACCGAGCCATCGGCAGACTTCTGCGCCGTCAGGTTGTTGAGGGTGTAGGCATCCGCCGGGTTCTTGCGGAAGTTGCCATCGGCGTCATACACGCTGACCGACCAGAAGCTGTCGACCGGCACGTCCTTCACGCTCAGGCGATACACCGTGTTGCCATCGTTACGCGCCGGGGTGATGTTCTGGTACAGCGCATCCTTCTCCGGGAGGCCGCCCCAGGCGATGGCGCTGCCGACCAGATGACGCACCGGCGCCACCTCGCCCGCCTTGCCGAACATGCCGCGCGAGTCCGGCACCGTCCGGCCCAGCACGATCAGCGCCTGGCGCAGCGCATCCTGGCTGACCTTGTCCCAGCTCGGCGCCTCGAAACGGCCGGGGCCGCCGGGCTGGCTCAGCGAAACCGCATCCTGCAGGGCATTGACCTGCTTCAGGTCCTCCGGCTTGGTAGGATCGAACAGCGTGCGCACGCCGAGCATGACGTAGCGGGTGCCCACACTCTGCCGACTGAAGGTGTGGCTGCCCGCGCCGTAATGGACGCTGATGTGATGGTCCTCGTCGATCACCGCGAGGGACATGTAGCGGCCGCCCGCCTCCGGCAGGGCGACGGTGACCGGACCGGCGTCCAGGTCGAAGACGCCGGTGGAATACAGCGTGTCGCGGTTCGGTCGCACCACGGTTTGAACACCCACCGGCATCAGCTGGCGCAGGTGGGCGAATTGCCCCAGGCCACCGCGTTGCAAGGTAAGGCCGAAGTAGCGGTCGGTCTCCGCGCGGATGAAGTTGTCCAGCGTGACGGCGACGGGCTTGGCTGGCGCCACATCCACATCGGCGGCATGCGCGCTTGCCAAAGCGGCGAACAGCAGGGCGGGCGCCAGGCGGCGCCCTGTGCCGGTAATTGGCATAGAGATGGTCCTTGTTGTTATGGATGACTCGTAAAGACGGCAGTCCGCCGGGTGCGGAACTGCCGTTGGCGAAGCCTCAGAGGTGCTTGATCACCGGCGGGAAGTATTCGCCGCTGGCAACGTCGCCCTTGGGCCCGTAGAAGCGCAGCACCAGGCGGTAAATCTGCCCCGGCGCGGTGGGCAGCCAGTTGCCATCCGCCACGTCCTGCGGCTTGCTCGGCGCGAAGTGCAGGGTCAGCGAACCGTCCTGGTTGTACTTCAGATCTGCCTGATCGTTGACCGAGAAGCGGTTCAGCGAATTAGGCAGCACGAGGAAGGTCTTGGCATTGGTGGCGGTGATCGACCAGTAGTAGTTGGCCATCGAGGCAGGCAGCT
Organism: Pseudomonas sp. LS44; assembly: GCF_024730785.1. Lineage (NCBI taxonomy): Bacteria > Pseudomonadati > Pseudomonadota > Gammaproteobacteria > Pseudomonadales > Pseudomonadaceae > Pseudomonas > Pseudomonas sp. LS44. Next base: position 2,105,831 of record NZ_CP102830.1, on the reverse strand, counting down.
GCTTGCCAGGGAAGGTCAGCGAATAGCTTTGGGTGCCGTCCAGGGTCTTGCCGTTGGCATCCTGCCCACCGCGGTAGTAGATCACTTCCTTCTGGGTGTTGGCCCAGATGCCGCCGTAGTTCACCAGGGTACGGGTCAGATAATCATCGCCGTAAGTGCCGACTGTGGCCGGACGAGCCCAGCCGTCGCGGGCCGTGCCGTGGCCGATGATCGGCGAGGCTTTGGCGATGTCGGCGAAGGCTTGGGTATGGATCGACTTGTCGACGCGCGCCCGTTCCGCCGGGTCGGCGATGGCTGCGGCGATGGCGCGCACCTTGGCCTGCACTTGTTCCATGCCGGGGTTGATGTCCGGCTCCTGCAGCGCCACAGTGGCCGAGTCGAAGGCCTCCACACCGGGCAGCTTCTGCCCTTCGAAGATCAGCGTTTTCGGCACTTCCGGCAGTTGCGGCGAGCCGCTCGGGCGCATCTTGAACTGGTGCTGCAGGCGCTCGGCCTCACTCCAGTCCTTGCCCAGTTCGACCCGGCTCAGCACCCGCAAGGTGCGCGCGGGAACGTCGATGCGCTGGGTGTCGGCCGGCAGCGAAACCTTGGCGTCTTTCAGGCAGACCGCGAACTCGCCGTTCGGATGCTCGGGATATTCACGCTCGTTGATGTTGGCCAAGGTCTCGCCCCAGCCGTTGAGAAATTGCACCGTGTAGTAACGGTCGACGACCTTCGGCACCGTAACCTGCGTACAGCTCTTCTCGTCGATCCCCACCCAGGCCTCGGAATAGGCCACATCCAGATTGGGGTTGGGCCAGTCCACCGCGCCGGGTTTGCGGTGGTACAGCGTGTTCCACTGCATGCCGTCCTTGAAGTCCAGCTGTTGCTGACGGGTCACCAACAGGCGGCCAAGCAGGTAGATGTAGGCGTCGCTGATGTCTTGATCGGTGATCGCCACTGCGGGTGCGGCAGGGGGGGTTTGCGCGAGGGCGAGAGGCGCCTGCAGGCAGGCAGTCACCAACCAAGTCGCTGCAGTGGCGCCAAGGGCGGCAGGTAATCGCATGGACATGAACGTTCTCCGTCGAAAGCAATTGGTACGAACTCTAGATCATAGCCAGTTAGCCTCATCGGACCACTTATGCCCCCCTCCTTTTGGAGTGGGCGACCCGGGCGCGGGGCAATCGCCGAGCTATACCCCTGCCCGGCTCGGGCTCAGTCGACCTGCACGTCGCTCAACGAGGCCATGTCGATGACGAAGCGGTACTTCACGTCGTTCTTTTCCATGCGCTCGAAAGCGCTGTTGATGTCCTGCATGCGGATCATCTCGCAGTTCGGCAGCACCTGGTGCTCGGCACAGAACTCCAACAACTCTTGGGTCTGCGCGAGACCACCCATCAGCGATCCGGAGATCGAGCGATTGTTGAACGCCAGCAGAGCGCCGTGAATCGGCTCCAGCGGTTCCAGCGCGCCGACCAGCGCCAGCTTGCCATTGCGGGCGAGCAGCATCAGGTACGGATTAACGTTGTGCTTGCGCGGAATGGTGTCGAGGATCAGGTCGAAGCTACTGGCGGCGCCCTTCATTGCCGCCGGCTCGGTGGATAGCAGCACGTGATGGGCACCCAACGCACGGGCATCGTCGGCCTTGCCCGGCGAGGTGGTGATCACCGTGACTTCCGCGCCCAGGGCAACTGCCAGCTTGACGCCCATGTGCCCGAGGCCGCCGAGGCCGACCACCGCCACCCGCGAACCCTGCTTGATGCCATGCGTGCGCAGCGGCTCCCACACGGTGATGCCGGCGCACAGCAGCGGGCCGGTGTAGCGCAGGTCGAGCGCCTCGGGTACGCGCAGCACGAACTTCTCGCGCACCACAATGTGCTGCGCATAGCCGCCCTGGGTGACGGCACCGCTCTGGCGGTCGCGGCCGTTGTAGGTCGGGGTCATGCCCTTCTCGCAGTACGACTCCTCGCCCTGCTCGCAGGCCGCGCACTGCTGGCAACTGTCGACCAGGCAGCCGACTGCCACCTGGTCGCCTACCCGGTAGCGGCTCACCGCGCTACCGACGGAGGTGACGTGGCCGACAATTTCGTGGCCGGGCACGCAGGGAAATACGGTGCTGCCCCAGTCGTTATGGGCGAAGTGCAGGTCGGAGTGGCAGACGCCGCAGTAGGCGATCTGGATGGCGACGTCATCGTCACGCAAAGCGCGACGCTCGATGCGCAAAGGGGTCAGATCCGCGTGGGCTTCATGGGCGCAGTAGGCAAGACAATTGGTCATGACAAATCCTCGAAAGGGAGACAAAACGGTCCGATCACGTGACCGGGCCTGGTATCAGATGGAAGGACGCAGCCAGGGCGCCGCCGTGGTTTCCGGCGAGGCGATCTGGTTGGAAATCCATTTACCCATGCGCCGCATCGGCTCGAGCGAGTCCTGCGGGGCGGCGAACTTCATCGCCGCCGCGTAGCCCAGCGAGACGATGCGCTGGGCGCCATAGAGCGGCAGGACGTCCTTCAGTTGATCCTTGATGCTTTCCGGGTAAACGCCGACGGTCTGGGTGTAGGAGTCCACCGCGTCCATCATCTCGTCGAGCGAGTCCACCGGCACCAGGTTGGCGGTGCGGTCGTCGAGGCTGGTGGAGAAGGACACCGGCTCGGGGATCTGCGAGCAGATGATCGCGCCCTCGCCGTCCTTGCCACCGATGACCTTGTACCACTCGTCATCCAGGCGCAGCGCGTCGACTTCCGCCTTGAGGCGCTGGTCGTAGCGCTTGGGCGCGGTGGACAGGGTGTTCGGCAGGCCGAGCATCGCCTCGTAGACGTACTGGCCGAAGGTATTCAACCGCGCCAGGCCGTCCTCGTCGGTGCCGCTCTGCACGTAGATCACCCGGGCGCAGACGCAGCCCTTCTGGTTGATCGCACCGATGTCGGCGGCCAGGCGCACGGCGGCTTCGCGCATGCTCGCTTCGCTGGCGAAGGTGCCCTCGCCAATGATCGACGCACTGCGTTTCGGATCGAGGGAGATCAGCTCGAGGCCCGGCTGGATGTACTGGGTGACGTGCTTGATAGAGGCGAAACCGCCCCAGGCGACGATCTTCTCCAGGTTCTGCGGCTGGTACAGGCGCTGTTCAAAAGCCTGGTCGCCACCTTTCCAGTAGGCCACGGTGAGGTGCTTGGTCAGCGGGTGATCCGACGCCATGTCGATCATGGTGCGGGCGATGGCCAGCGCGGTGAACGGGTCGTTGGACGGCGCCTTGATGATCGCGTCGCTGCGCAACACCATGTTGCGGATGATGGTCCACAGCGACAGCGACACGGCGTTGCCGGCGACGATGTGCAGGGTGCGCGCGCCGAAGCAGCGCACTTCCAGCTCGGTGCCGTCGAGCAGGGTCTGCTTGACCCAGCCTTCCAGGTAATCGACGCCCACCGTGGTTTCCACCATCTCGCGGATGAACTCGCGCGACAGCATGTGCTGCAGGCCCATGTAGGAGGCTTTGACGATGGTCGGGGTGGTCGGCGCGGTCAGGTAGGACAGCTCGCAGGCTTCCTGCAGGTAGCGGTTCTTGCTGAATTCCAGGCGCTCGCCGAGCTCGACGCAGTAGTCGAGGATGTCCTCGAAGCTCAGCGCGTACAGGTCAGCCAGCTTGGCCGGATTACCCAGCGGCAGCTTGTCGATGTACTTGTGTGCATCCGGGGTGAGGAAGGCCAGGTCACCGCCGCGGCCACCCACTTCGATCAGGTTGTCGGTGATGACTTCGCCGCGGATGATCAGCGGTGCAATGGGATGGGTCATGAATCAGCCCTCGAAGGTATTCAGGAAGTCCATCGCCTCGCGATGGGACTGTTCGGATGCGGCGCAGGTGATCTTGTCGTCACCACCGTTCTTGTCGCTGTAGCGCTCGATGGCACCGGCCACGTAGCGGCTCGGCCGGCCGCAGGCGCAGGGCTTGTCCCACTCGACGGTGATCTCGTCGCCGGTGATGAAGCCACCCCAGCGCAGGTCGGCGCCCAGGTCGAAGAACGCTGCGCGCCCGGTCTGCCGACCTTCGCGGGGCAGCGCCTTGCCGGTTTCCGGGTCGAGCACGAAGGGAATCGCGGTGTGTGCGAAGTGGTAGTTGCCGTGCTCGCACTTAGCGTGCGAACCGCTGGGCGTTTCCGACATCGCGTAGGTCTCATTGAGCTTGTTCACGCCGGTGAAGCGCATGACGTCCTCACGCCAGCCCTCGGGCTGCACCACGCCCTTGGCGCCGCCGGTGGTGGCGATCCACGAATCGGGGTGGAACACGCCCTCGATACCGCGTTCCAGGCCGGCCTTGGCCATGTTGTGCAGCAGGTTCCAGGTGCCGCCGATGTACACGCGCTTGCCCTTGAGCTTGGCGGTCATGTCGTCGAAGAAGTTGGCCAGGTGCTGCGGCATGTCGGCCTGCAGCTGATCGAATTCCTTCTTCTTGGCCAGCAGCTCGGGGCTGATCACCAGACGGTCGAGGGTGCCCTTGGCATGCGCGGCGCGGACCTTGGCGCCGAGGTGCAGCACGTCGCTGGACAGCGTCGCCGGGTAGGCGGCATGGAAGTTGTCCAGGCTCGGCAACACGGTACGCATGAGCATCACGTTACCGCGCAGGTGACTGAGATAGCCCTTGCGGTAGTAGGGATAGGCGGAGTGCATGTCCACCGCCGGGCTGTCCGGGCCGGTCATGCCCCAGGCATAGAGGCGGCGGATCTGCACGGATTTCTCGAACTCGCGGAAACCCAGCGGCAGGAACGACAGGGTGCCGGACGTGCCGGAAGTGTGGCTGAGGCACAACTCCGGCACCGCCACCTCCATGGTCTCGAACCACTCGTCGAGGCCCTGGCAGGCGCTGACGTCGGTGGCGAGGATCTTCTCGCCGATTTCCGGGATCACCAACCGGCTCAGCCACTTGTTGATCGCGGTGAAGTTGTTCTTCTCCAGCAGCGACGGCGGGTAGGACTTGAACACCGTGTGTTCGAACAGCAGCGGCACCAGGTCTTCGAGTTTCTCGATGCGCTCAACGCCCTCGCCGTCGGCGAGTTTCTTCAGCACCGGAATGCTGTCGCGCATTTGCGCGAAGCGGCGCTGGAGTGCCGCCAGTTGCAGCGCATCGACCTCGTCGCGCGGCAGCTGATTCCAGGTCTCGAAGGAGTGCTCGGCCAACTCAGCAGGGTTGGTCAACAGCAGTTCAACCTTCTCGTCGATTGTTCTTGTCATGCGGAGAGCCTCTTCGAATTCGCTGATTCACGCGGCGAGGGGAACGCTGCCCATCGCCACAGTAGAGCCAGTGTAGGGAGAGTCGCCGGCAATTCGTTCCGGATTCAGAAGCCCGAATATCAATTACAAACAGTTGATTTAACTGACATTTTTTAGAAGCTCAGCGACGCGTTTCCAAATCCGGGGTGGTCAGCAGCGTATGGATCATCCGCGCCAGCAGGCGGACGGTGTCCGGGGCGAGCAGGTACTGCGGCCGTTCGAGGAGCAGCGCACGCGGCAAGGCGATCACCGCACGATGTGGGTCGGCCAGCAGGTCGCGGACGTTTGCGCGGGCGGTGCATTGAGCTGCTGGTTTCAATGCGGCTAGGTGTGATTCTTACCCATCCGCCTCAGTTGGTTACGGCGGTGGGCTTCGACGGAAATGGCACAGCCTCTGAGTTGCCAATCGCCCTCTCCCCCGGCCCCTCTCCCCCTCTTTGTAAAAGAGCAGGGAGAGGGGAGTAAGGCTAGCGTCTACGTCTGTGACACACGCAGGTTTCTGTAGCCTGGATGCAATCCAGGGAGCGGAATTGCTTGTTTTCCCGGATTGCATCCGGGCTACGGCCTGCTGTTGTCCCCTCACCCCTTTGGGAGAGGGTTAGGGCGGCCCGCGTAGGGTGAGGGGGCGGAACTGACAGGCGCTGTCTTCCTCAGGCTCCGCCACCTGAAAACGAGCCAGTTTCTTCAATGGCTGCCAGGTTGCACTCCACCAGCATGTCGATGGCCTTCTGCGCGATGGGCGTCAACGTCCGATGCGCCAGATGGGCGATGACAAACTGAGTGGTGAAGTCGGCCGTATCTTCGAAGTGGATCCGCTGTAAGCGGCCCTCGCGCAGCTCGTCGCGCACGGAACTCACCGGTGCGCAAAGTATCACGTCCGATTTCCCGGCGAGCTCGCGTAGCACTTGGAAGCTGTTGCACTCGACACTGAATGACACATTCTCAGCCGCCCCCAGTTGCATGATTCTGCGGAGTGACTCGCGGGCGTCATCGGGTATCGGCACGCCGGCCAGCGCCAGGTCGTGCAGCATCGAAATGGGCGGGCGCGCCTGCTCGAGAATGGGATGCCCGCTGCGGGCGAACCAACCGCAGGGCATGGGTGGCAGCATTCGCAAAGCCAGATCCGGCGACTCCGGTATGGCTTGGCTGGTCGAGACCAGAAAGTCGACGCGCTCCTTGCGCAGGCCTTCCAGCAGCGTCCGCCAGTCTTCCACCTGGGCGCTAATCCGCAGGCCCCGATGAGTGCCGTTCAGACGCGCCAAAGTATCGGTGAGCAGCACCGCGGCGGGGAAAGGGCCGATGCCGAAGCTGAGGTCTCCCAGCTCGTAGTTATTGAACAGCCGCACGTCGCACTCCAACCCGCGCAGCTCGAAGAGCGCCTTGCGGGCCCGCTCGAGCACCAGCCGGCCACCGGGCGTCAGGATGATGCCGCGCGACTGGCGGTCGCAGAGGGGCATGCCCAAGGCTTCCTCCAAACTCTGGATGCTACGGCTCAATGCCGATTGGGTGAGGTGCACCCGAGCGGCCGCCTTGACGAAGGAACCCTCCTCAGCGAGGACCACCAAGTGTTCAAGCTGACGCAGGTTCATTGGTATGAGTCCGCTGCAAGAATGGCATTCATTTTATGCAATAGAAGTATATGTCGCGCTACTTTAGCCTGCTAGATGCGTCCTTTACGGTCGTTACGTCGCCACAAAAATTTCAAGACGAGACGTTACCCATGAACTCATCACAATCCTTCGACGCTACCTCCATCCGCGAAACACTGCGGCTTCAGCGTGCGGCTTTTCTTGCCGCCCCACTCGCCAGTGCCGAGGCGCGCATTGAGCTGCTCGAACGCGCTGCCGTGCTCTTGCTCACCCATGGCGACGAGCTGATTGAGGCGCTGAACGCCGATTTCGGCGTGCGCAGTCCGACTTTTTCTCGTGGTCTGGAAATCCAGGCCCCGCTGGCCACTATCCGTCAGACCCAGGCAAACCTCGAACGCTGGATGCAGCCCGAAGCACGGGAAAGCGCGCAAGGCGAAGCGTGGGTGCAATACCAACCACTGGGTGTGGTCGGTGTGATGACGCCCTGGAACGGCCCGGTGAACCTGCTATTCAATGGCCTGGCCGGTGCGCTGGCAGCAGGCAACCGAGTAATGCTCAAGCCTTCCGAAGCCACCCCGCGGACCAGCGCGCTCCTCGCCGCCCTGTTGGGCTCGGTGTACGCCCAGGACGAAGTGGCGGTAATCACCGGCGGCGCCGATGTCGCCAGCGCCTTCTGCAGTCAGCCTTTCGATCACTTGCTGTTTACCGGGGCCGCCAGCATTGGCCGCGAGGTGATGCGCGCGGCGGCGGAACATCTGGTGCCGGTCACACTGGAACTAGGCGGGAAATCGCCGGTGATCATCTCGCGCTCGGCCGACGTGGCCTCAGCGGCGGCCGCCGTGACGATGAGCAAGATGAACAATTCTGGACAGATCTGCGTCGCCCCTGACTATGTTTTCGTCCCAGAGGAATTGCTGGCGTCCTTTGTCGCCGCCACTCAGGCGGCGATCGCCGCGCACTACCCCAGCCTGCGCGACAATCCGGAAGTCACCTCGATCATCAACCGTCGGCACTTTGAACGCCTGCACGGCTATCTCGACGAAGCCCGCGCCGCCGGGGTCGAGTTGATCGAGCTGAATCCGGCCGGGGAGAACCTCACCGGCCAGGCGTTCCACAAGATGATTCCGACCCTGCTCATCAACCCTGGCGACGAGCTGCAGGTGATGCAGAACGAGATCTTCGGTCCGCTGCTGCCGATCAAGACCTATCGCGAACTGGACGAGGTGCTCGCCTACGTCAATGCCCGTCCGCGGCCGCTGGCCCTGTACTACTTCGGCCTCGACGCCATCGAGGAACAACAGGTGCTGGCGCGCACCTGCTCCGGTGGCGTGACGATCAACGGCATCGCCAAGCACGCCGGCCTGGAGAGCCTGCCCTTCGGCGGGGTTGGCGCCAGCGGCATGGGCGCCTATCGCGGCTTCGACGGCTTCCGCCGCTTCAGCCACGGCAAAGCAGTCTTTCGCGCCTGAAGCTGGCTGCGGCATTGCCCCGACCCGCCGTGCCGGTTGGGGAATGCGCGGACGCCTCGCAACGATAATTCGGAACTCTCGATGACTATGACTACCTACGACTACATCATTATCGGCGCCGGCTCGGCCGGCTGCGCCCTCGCCGGTCGCCTGGCTGACGCCCAGCCCGGCAGCATCGCGCTGCTGGAGGCCGGTGGCCACGACCAGAAGCGCGTGATCACCCTCCCCATCGGCTTCGCCGCCACCGTGCCCAAGGCCGGTCCCTTCAACTACGGTTACCAGACTGAGCCGCAGCCTGGACTCAACGGCCGGCAGATTTTCCAGCCGCGTGGCCGTGGCCTGGGCGGCAGCTCGTCGATCAACGCCATGGTCTATATCCGCGGCGTGCCCAGCGACTACGATCACTGGGCCGAACTGGGTTGCGCGGGCTGGAGTTGGCAGGACGTCTTGCCCTACTTCAAACGCTCAGAGGCCAACATCCGCCTCGCGGGCCACGCCGAAACTCAGTTGCACGGCGGTGTTGGGCCATTGAAGGTTGCCGATACGCGCAGCACCAACCCTTTTGATCGCCGTTTCATTGAGGCCACCCTGGCCGCCGGCTATCCGTACAACGACGACTTCAACGGTAGCACCCAGGAAGGCGTGGGCTTTTATCAGCGTACCCAACTGAATGGCGAGCGGTGGAACGCCGCGCGGGCTTACCTGCACGGCGGCGCTATGCCTTTGAACGGCGGGCGCAGCAATCTGCAGGTGCTGACCGACAGCCAGGTGCTGCGCATCCTCTTTGAGGGCAAGCGGGCGGTGGGCGTGGAGCATATGCACAACGGCCAGCGCCAGGTGCTGCGCGCTCGCCGGGAGGTGATCCTCAGCGCCGGCTCGTACGGCTCGCCGCAGCTGCTGATGGTCTCGGGGGTGGGACCGGCGGAGCATCTGGCGGAGCACGGTATCGAGCTGGTGCAGGATCTGCCGGAGGTCGGCCAGAACCTGCAGGAGCATCCGGACGCCAGGCTGCACATGCGGCTATTCAGCACCGATCTTTACGCAGCCTCGGTTCCCGGTGGGCTGCGCATGCTCGGTGAATGGCAACGCTATCGGCGCGATCGCTACGGCATGTTCGCCTCGAACATCGTCGAGACCGGCGCCTTCCTGAAAAGCCGCGCGGAACTCCCCGACCCGGATCTGCAGTTGCACTTCGGCACTTCCTTCGGCGATCTACAGAAGCTCGGCACCCATGGCTACAATGGCCACGTCTGCGTGCTGCGTCCGCACAGCCGCGGCGAACTGCGACTGGCCTCCGCCGATGCACGGGAGGCCCCGCTGATCAATCCAAATCTGCTGGGCGACCCGCGTGACCTCGAGGCCATGTTGACCGGCGTGCATCTGGTCAAGCGCATTCTTGACCAGCCGCAGTTGGCGTCGCTCGGCGGAAAGGCGCATTTCCACGCGCACCTGAAATTCGACGGCAGCGACGACGAGGCGGTGAAGCAGATGATCCGCGAGCGAACCGAAACCGCCTTCCATCCGGTAGGGACCTGCCGCATGGGTGCGGACCGTGAGTCTGTCGTCGATCCGCAATTGCGCGTGCGCGGCATTGATGGGCTGCGAGTGGTCGACGTCTCCATCATGCCGAAGCTGATCGGCGGCAATACCAATGCGCCGGCGATGATGATCGGCGAGAAGGCCTGTGACCTGCTGCTGCAGGAACAACAGCAATAAGCGCAGCGGCCAACCCCGCCGTGTTCTGGCGGTCGGCGTCACATTGCTTTGCGGCAGTGCGACACTGGCCGCCGCGCGAGCGCGGCAAAGCCGGCGCTGGCCATAGAAATTCCAGAGCTCGGACAAAATGCCGAATTCGCTCGACCCTGGTCTCCGGCGCATGGCCCAGCGGAATACCTATGCTGGGCCGTTCCAGGTCACCGAAAGGGTCGGCAGGTCCGCGGGCTGGAGCTGGCGAACATGACCATCAACGGCGCGTTTCCACATCCGGGGTGGTCAGCAGCGCATGAATCATCCGCGCCAGCAGGCGAACGGTGTCCGGCGCCACCAGGTATTGCGGCCGTTCGAGGAGCAGCGCGCGCGGCAAGGCGACCACCGCCTGATAGGCGAGGAAGCCGGCCTTCTCGCGGTCGCGCACCAGCACCTCGCTGGAAAAGCGTTCGACCAGCCCCGGGATGACCATTGACGACCAAAAGCGCTCCGCCTTGACCAGGTCGAGGCGCACCAGCTCGGCGTGGTAGGCCGCCTTGATGCTCAGCTCCGAGTCGATCTGCATCCAGCGGTGCAAGGCCGCAAGGCCGGTGCCCAAGACCATCTCGATGCCATCGAACAGCGCGGCGGTGGCTGGGAGATTGGCCAGACTGGCGATCACCTCCTGGCGTGCTTCTTCGCGGTAGTCGTCGAAGATCGCCCCGACCAGCGCTTCGATGGTCGGGAAGTACTCGTAGATCGAGCTGATAGCGACCCCCGAGTAATCCGCCAGGCGATACACCGACAAGCCGCTGCGACCTTCCTGCTCGAGGATGTCGCGGCCGGCTTTTTTCAGCGCCTCGACCAGGGCGATCGAGCGTGCCTGGCGCGGCAGCTTGCGCTGCCGGGCGGTGAGCTCGACCAGCAGCACCTCGCCGCCGGCCTGGGAACGGGTGTCCTTGAGCGCGGCGGCTTCGGTTTGCAGAGTGCGGTTCAACATGGTCGTCAGGGTGTGACGATGTTGAAGTTCGGCGTGAAGCTGCCCAGCATGCCGAGCAACGCCTTGAACTGACCAGCCTGACCGTCGAGCTTCACCTCGCCGTTCTGGATGGCCGTGGCGAAGTCGGTCTGGCGCAGGCTGATGCGATCCAGGGTGGCCTTGCTGAGGCTGACCGCGGCGTCGGGCTGGGCATGCTGGCTGTTCTCGCGATAGGTCAGCACGCCGTTGCTCAGGGTCAGCGCGAAGTCCTGCTTGAGGTCGTCGAAGCGCCAGTTGAGGGTCATGTCGTGGCCCTGCGCCTTTTCCGCATCGAGGCGCACGGCCAGCAAGTCGAAGAACATCGCCGGGGTCGCGGCACGCACCAGATCCTCGGTGGCGCGCGGCACATTGTCCTGTGCCCCCTCGCGCAGCTCCTGCGCGCCGAGCAGATACATGTTGCGCCAGGTGGCCGCCTCGCTGCGGTAGCCGAGCTGCTCCAGCGCATCGGCCTGGATTTCGCGGGCCGCCTGGTTCTGCGGCTCGGCGAAGACCAGTTGATTGCCCAGCTGCACTGCCCAGCGATAGTCGCCACGGGCCATCGCCGCACGGATCAGCTCGAGCATCTGGTCGGCACCACCGAGCGCCTCGACCAGACGCTTGCCGGATTCCGCCGGCGGCAGCGGATCGAGGTTGGCCGGATTGCCGTCGTAAAAACCGAGGTAGCGCTGGTACACCGCACGGACGTTGAAGCTCAGCGTGCCGTAGTAGCCACGCGTATGCCATTTGCGGTCGAGTTCGCCGGGCAGTTTGGGGGTCGCCGCGGCGATCTCCAGGGGCGTCAGGCCCTGATTGAGCAGATGCAAGGTCTGGTTGTGGATGTAGGCGTACATGTCGCGTTGGTCGGCAAGCAAGGTGCGGATGTTCGCGCCGTCCCAGGTCGGCCAGTTGTGCTGGGCGAACAGCACCTCGGCCTTGTCGCCATAGCGCACCAAGCTGTCATCCAGATAGCGCGCCCAGCCCTTGGCATCGCGCACCTCGGCACCGCGCGGGGTGAGCACGTTATGCATGACCTGGGTGGCGTTTTCCGCCATGCACAGCGCACGCATCTGCGGCAGGTAGAGGTTCATCTCCGCCGGCGCCTCGGTCCCCGGAGTCAGCTGGAATTCGACCTGAATGCCGGCGATCTCGTGCGTCTCGGTGGGCTTGCCGATCAGATCGGTAGGCGGAATCAGGCTGATCGTGCCGCCGACCGACGCGCCCTTGCCGATCCCCGTGTCGATCTGCCCGCGCTCGCCGGGCTTCAGTGCGCTGCCGCTCTGATACTGGGCGCGGCGGAACATCGCCGTGCCGGCCAGCACGTTCTCGCTGATCGCATGCTCCATGAAGCCGGCCGGGGCGAAGATCCTAACCTTGCCCGCTCGCACATCGGCCTCGTCGACAACGCCGCGCACCCCGCCGAAATGATCGGCATGGCTGTGGCTGTAGACCACCGCTACCACCGGTTTGCGCGGCCGATGCTGGTAGTACAGCTCCAGCGCGGCATGTGCCGTTTCGGTGGACGTCAGCGGGTCGATGATCAGCAGGCCGTTGTCGCCCTCGATGATCGTCATGTTCGCCAGGTCCAGCCCGCGCACCTGATAGATGTGCTCCATCACCTGGAACAGGCCGGCATTGGCGTTCAGCTGCGCCAGACGCCAAAGGCTGGGGTTGATGGTGTCCGGTACCTGGTCCTGAGCCAGGAAGTCGTAGCGGTGGGTATTCCACACCACCCTGCCGGCAGCGTTCTTGATCTCGCCCGCAAAGGGCGCCACCAGGCCGCGGCGCACCGCGTCGTAATCGGCACGATCGGCGAACGGCAACTGGTCGAGCACCGCGCGGTTCGCCGCGATGGTTTGCGGGCTCGCCGGCTTGCCCAGCGGGGCCTCGCCTGCCATGACTCCGACCGCCAATAGGGAGGTCGTGGCAAATAGGGCAATTACTTGGGTTCGCATACTTTTCCTACTATATGAAATTGTTCGAACGTGCGCCGCGCCGGCGCGGATTCAAGCCTGCACGTCGGTCATGAGGACCGCGTCGGCGATCCACTGTTTGTGGCAATCGGTGGTGCCAGCGGAGATCGACAGCGCCATCGCCTCGCGCGCCAGGCGCTCGATCTCGCTGCCCCGGCCCGCTCCCTCGCCGCCGTGCAACTGCGCCGCGTCATGACAGGCCTTCACCGCCAAGTCGCAGGCGAGCCACTTCGCCATCGACACCGCCATGGCACTCGGCCTGTTGGCATCCATCAGGGAAATGGCCTGGAAACACATCAGTCTGGCGGCGTCGATCGCGGTAGCCATCTCGGCGAGCCGGGCCGCCATCTGAGAATGTCCCGGCAGCAGCCGGCCGCCCGGGCGCAGCTGCCGCACATGGGCGATGGACGCATCGAGGGCCGCACGCATCAGGCCGACCGCGAGCAAACCGATATCGGCATGCATTTTTGCCAGCAGCCGGCGTGCGCTGCGCATGCCCGCCTCGCCCGCCCAGATGCAATTAACCGCCAGCACCCGCGCACCGGTGAAGGTGATCTGCGCGGCGGGAGGCCCGCTGAGCGCGCCCCTGTCGAGCTTGCGCGACAGATAGCCGTGATCCTTGCGGTCGACGATGACGTGCACACGCGCATCCTTCGCAGAGTCAGCCGCAACGATCAGAAAATCCGCGAAATGGCCATTGGCGCCCCCGCTTGCCTCGCCGCTGAGCACCACACTGTCGCCATCCTGCTCAATGGTGAGCAGGGCGCTCGCCGAGTCGGCATCTCCCAGGCAGAAGGCGGCGAAAACCCGCCCCGCGAGAAGGTCGGCGAGGTAGCGGTCGCGCAGGTACGCCTGGGTCGACGGTAGCTCGGCCAGAACCATGGCCGCGGCGCGGTTGGTGATCACGCACCAAGCGATGTCGAGGGAGATGACGCTGAGCTCCTCGAACAACATCGCCTCGGTCGCCAGCGACAAGCCCAATCCACCCAGCGCCTTGGTCACGCTGGCGCCGGGCAGGCCGAACTCGGCGATCGCCTGGGTGATGTCGAGCAGCCGCTCCTTGGAAATCGGACGGTCCCGATAGCCGCGCACGATCGGCTCGACCTCCGAGGCGAGAAACTGGCGAAAGCTCTCGATCATGAACCGCTGATCTTCGGTTGGACTTTCAACATTCATGGCCCAGTTCCTCGTTGCAGCGGCGCGGTTCAATCCGGGTCCCGGCAGGTCAGGAAACACCACCTCGGCCGTCCCCTCGCCTTTCGCGGGGACGGCCGAGGTCCTAGCCCAGGCTGCGGGAGATGATCAGTTTCTGGATGTGGCTGGTGCCCTCGTAAATCTTGGTCACCCGCACGTCGCGGCAATAGCGCTCGACCGGGAAGTCGCGGAGGTAGCCGTAGCCGCCGTGCACCTGCAGTGCGTCGGAGCAGACCTTCTCGGCCATCTCGCTGGCGAACAGCTTGGCGATCGAGGCCTCCTTGGCACAGGGGATACCGGCTTCGCACAAGCGCGCGGCGTGCACCACGTACTGGTGCGACACGTCGACCTTCATCGCCATGTCGGCCAGGTCGAAGGCCACGCCCTGCAGGTTGATGATCGGCGCGCCATAGGCCTCACGTTCCTTGGCGTAGGCGACCCCGGCGTCCAGCGCGGCACGCGCCACACCGGTGGCCACCGCGGCGATGGCCACACGCCCTTCGGACAGCGAGCCCATGATGGCGCCATACCCAGCCCCTTCGGCGCCGAGCAGGTTGTCCACCGGCACCCGGCATTCGTCGAGCTGGATCTGCGCCACATGCGCGGAACGCTGGCCGAGTTTCTCCTCGATGCGCGCGACGATGTAACCGGGATGCTCGCTGGGATCGACGATGAACAGGCTGCTGCCCTTCTTGCCGGCGGCCTTGTCGGTGACCGCGAGGACCAGGCCAACGCCCGCCTCATTGCCGTTGGAGATGAACTGCTTGCTGCCGTTGAGCACGTAGTGCTCGCCCTCGCGACGCGCGCTGGTGCGGAACGCCGCGGTGTCGGAGCCGGCTTGCGGTTCGCTCAGCAGGAAGGCGCCAATCCGCGTGCCGGCGGCGATGCCGGGCAGGTACTTGCGCTTCTGCGCCTCGCTACCAAGTTTGGCAATCGACATGCCGGCGGAGTTGTGCACGTGGATCAGCGTGGCGAAGCCGGCATCGGCGGCGGCGAACTCCTCGATGGCCAAGCAGTACTCGACGAAGCTCAAGCCCGCGCCACCGTACTCCTCGGGGATCAGCATGCCGAGAAAACCCAGCTCGGCGGCGGCCGCCAGTTCGGCGTGCGGCCAGGCACCGCTGCGATCCCGCTCGGCCGCGGTGGCCGCGACCACCTCGAGCGCGACCTTGCGCGCCGAGTCGCGAATCAGCAGTTCTTGTTCGCTCAGAAAAACAGAGGAGGAATCGCTCATCGTTACACCTGTACATTTCGCTTAATGGGTTGAAACCGAGGACCGGCCGGCGCGCAGGCAGCGCACCGGCACGGCTCCCGTCAGAGACACTGGGCGGTCGAAACCTTGCGCTGCACCTTGACCGCCTGCGGCTGTTCGGCAGCATCCGGCGCAGCACTGCCGGGCAGCAGGAAGTGCGACAGCGCCGGGATCAGCACCAGGGCGCCGAGCATGTTCCACAGGAACATGAAGGTCAGCAGAATGCCCATGTCGGCCTGGAACTTGATCGACGAGAACGCCCAGGTGATCACGCCCGCAGCCAGCGTCACACCGACCAACGCCACCACCTTTCCGGTGAAGCGCAGGGCGTAGCAGTACGCCTCGGCGAGCGACGCACCGGCACGCTGGCGGGCCAGCTGGATGCTCAGCAAATACAGCGCGTAGTCGACGCCGATGCCGACGCCGAGGGCGATCACCGGCAGCGTGGCGACCTTCACGCCCATGCCCAGCGCGACCATCAGCGCCTCGCAGAGCACCGAAGTAATCACCAGCGGCACCACGGCGACGATCACCGCGCGCCAGCTGCGGAAGGTGATGAAGCACAGCACGATGACCGCCGCGTAGACGTACATCAGCATGGTGAAGTTGGCTTTCTTGACCACGATGTTGGTCGCCGCCTCGATCCCGGCACTGCCGGCGGCAAGCAGGAACTGATGCTCGGGGGTGCTATTCGCAGCGGCAAACGCCTCGGCCACCTTGACCACCCGATCGAGCGTCTCGGCCTTGTGATCGGCCAGGTAGGCGACCACCGGCATCACCGAACAATCGGTGTTGAACAGCTCCGGATTGGTGGTGCTGGCCGTGCGCGCGGCGTAGTTCAACACGTCCTGGTTCGGCGGGATCGACAGCCACTTGTTGCTGCCTTCATAGGAACCAGCAGTGATCTTGCGTACCGCGTCGGCCAGCGACACCGTGCTCTGCACTCCAGGCACCTGCCGCAACGCCCAACCCAGCCGGTCGGCCGCGATCAGCGTTTCATAGCCGAGGCAGCCCTCGGGGGCGGTCTTGACGATCACCGCGAACTGATCGCTCGACAACGAGTACTTCTCGGTGATGTAGGCGTTGTCGAGGTTGTAGCGCGAGTTCGGCCGCAGCTCGGAAACCCCGGCGTCGAGGTCGCCGATCTTCAGCTGCGTGCTGACCATGAAGCCGCCGACCAGCAGCACCAGCGAAGCCGCGATCGCCGCGATCGCCCAGCGCCGCTCGGTGAAGCGCGTCAGCAGTTTCCACATCCCGCCAAGTTCCGCTTCATCGGCGCGCAGGCTGCGCTGCGCCGCCTTCTGACTGACACCGGTGTAGGACAGCATCACCGGCAACAGGATCAGGTTGGTGAAGACCAGCAGCGCCACACCGATGCTGGCGGTAATCGCCAGATCTTTGATGACCGGAATGTCGATCATCATCAGCACGGCGAAGCCCACCGCATCGGCGGCCAGCGCCGTCAGACCGGCGAGGAACAGGCGGCGGAAGGTGTAGCGGGCGGCGACCAGCTTGTGGGTGCCGCGGCCGATGTCCTGCATGATGCCGTTCATCTTCTGCGCGCCGTGGGACACGCCGATGGCGAACACCAGGAACGGCACCAGAATCGAGTAGGGATCCAGCTCGTAGCCGAGCCTGGCGATCAAGCCGAGCTGCCAGAGCACCGCCACGCAGGAGCAGGCCAGCACCAGCAAGGTGCTGCGCAGGCAACGGGTCCAGGCAAAGATGATCAGCGCAGCGATCACCGCCGCGACGACGAAGTAGAGGATCATCTGGACGAGACCGTCGAGCAGCTCGCCGACCACCTTGGCGAAGCCGACCAGACGGATCTCGATCTGCGCACTGCCTTGCTCGCCGGAGAACTTCGCGCGCACTGCCTCGAGCTTTTTCGCCAGCGCCCAGTAGTCGAGCGCTTCACCGGTACTCACGTCCTTATCCAGCAACGGCAGGAAAATCATGCTCGAGCGGTAATCGGTGCCGACCAGGCTGCCGAGCAGTTGCGCCCTACCGATGTTCTGCTTGAGCTGCTCGATGCTCTCCGCTGAACCGGTGTAGTTGTCGGGCATCACCGGACCACCGGCGAAACCTTCCTCGGTGACCTCGTTCCAGCGCACCACCGGCATCCACAGCGACTTGACGTTGGCGCGGTCGATGCCCGGGGTCAGGAACAACTCGTCGTTGATCTCCTTGAGCGCCTGCAGGTAGTCCGGCGCGAAGATGTCGCCGTTCTTGTTCTCGACCACCACGCGCACCGCATTCCCCAGACCAGCGAGCTCGCTGCGGTTGTCGAGGAAATTGCGAATGTACGGTTGGTGGTGCGGAATGGTCTTTTCGAAGGCCGCGTTGAAGGTGAGCTTGGTCGCATCCCAGCCCAGCACCAGCGTGACCAGCGCGCAAAGGATCACCACCAGCAGGCGATTGTTGAAGATCAGCCGCTCGAGCCAGCTGCCGGACTTGCGGTCGAACGCATTCAGATCGCGGATCGTCTGCAGGTTTTCGTCGAATTTGTTGGTATTCATTACATATCCCCAACGGATCTGTTGTTACTGCAGGTTTTCCACGCGCACGCCACCGATGCCGGCCAGCGCGACAGCGCCTCCGGCGGCCGGGGCCACAGCGAAGTTCGGGGCGACACGGTTCGGTTTGGCTGGCGCAAAGCTGGCGCCCTGATCACGCGAGCGCAGGACGTGTCCGGCCTGGCTGACCAGCACGACGGAGCCGTCGGCGAGCGCGATACCGGCGGTCAAGCCCGCATGGACATGCGTCTCGACCTTGCTCCAGCTGACGCCGCCATCGACGCTGCGATAGGCGTTGCCACGCAGCCCATACACCAAGACCATCTCGGCGTTGCCTAGCAGGCCGAACAGCGTGCCCTGGTAAGGCAGCTGCAACTGCTGGAAACGCTGCCCAGTGGCATCGAGCTTGAGTGCCAGCCCCTGCTCACCAACGATGAACAGCGAGCCGCCCGCCGGACGGATGCCGTAGAGGTGCATGCCGCGCGGGTTGTCGATGCGGTCGAGCCACGGCGTCCAGGACTTGCCACCGTCCTCGGTGCGCAGGATCAGGTTGAACGCACCGACCACGAAGCCCTTCTGGTCGTTCTCGAACCAGACATCCAGCAGCGGCTTGTCCGCGCCCTGGGCAACGAAGGCCTCGGCCTCTTGTTGCAGGCGCTGCGCCTCGGGGTCGTCGGCATTGGCCGGTGCGCCGTAGCTCTTGCCCACCAACTCGGCGATCTGCCGACCATCGAGCTGCTTGCTCCAGGTCGCGCCGCCGTCGGTGGTGTGCAGAATCACGCCCTCATGGCCGACCGCCCAGCCCTGGCGCGCGCTCGGAAACGCCAACGCGGTCAGATCGGAGCTGACCGGCACCTGCGCCTGCTGCCAGGCCTTGCCATCATCGGAGTAGAGAATGTGCCCGCGCTGACCGGCGGCTACCGTGCGGCTGCCCGCCGCGGCCAGGGCATTCAGCGGGGCGAGAATCGCCTTGGCGCTCGGCACGGCGGCCAGCTCCATCGGCGAAGTGAATACGGGTTGCGCGACGACCGGACCGGCCAATGCGGCGAGGATCGCGAGCGGGGTGCAGATACGTTTTACAAGCACCTTGGTACCCTCAAATCTGTGCGCCAGGGCGCTTACTGCAGAACGGCAAGGGCAGGAGTTCCCGCCCCGGACCAATGAATCGACGTCCCTGCCGTGCTGGTGTGAATGACACGCGAAGAAAACCATCGCCCCACCGTGACAACGGTGAGGCGAGCGTCCCGCCAGCCAGCAGCGGACGGGGCGCGCCGTCTGTCAGAGCGTGGTCTTGAAGGTGAGGAACACCGCACCACGATCTTCCAGCGCCGACTGAGCACCACTGGTGGTGCGCAGGGAGCCATTGGGGTTCTTCGAGATGTCGCCGAAGTAGTCGACATACTTCAGATCGAAGCGGTAGCGGCTGTACAGGTCCAGGGCCACGCCCACCGCGTAGCTGCCGGCATCCTCGTTACCGCCGGAGGCGACCGCCGAATTGCCGTTCAGGCCGCGCGAGTAGCTGAGCGGCAGCGACACATCACCGCCCGGAAACACCTGGTACCAGACCGGCGTGAAGTTCACCGCCGCGCCATAGTTGCTGCGGGTCACCGCGTCGATGTTGAGCGGGTTGGCCTTGTACGCGGAGCTACCTTTGAACACGTTCTGCGGGTCGTCGGTTACCGACAGCCAACGGCTCGCAGTCAGCTCGGCCGACCAAGAGGCGCCGTCGTACAGCGCCGTTGGGCTGAGCGAGCCGATGGCGTTGAGCACCCCGTGCAGGGTGTCGCCACGGGCACCGAGGACGTCGCCATCGTCCGGCAGACGGGCCACCGAAGTCACGGTCGCCGCACCGCTGTTCAGCGGCATGTTTTGACGGTAGTTGACGTCTGCACCGAAGCTGATGCCGCCGATTTCCTTCGACAGGCTCAGGCCGTACATGTCGATATCGTCGCCGTAGTTCGCGAAGTATTTGCAGGCCGCCAGCGTGCACCGCGTTGCGGGCGCCACCGTGATCATCTGCACGAGCTGCGGCTGGGTGTCGGAGAAGTTGCGCACGTAGAAGCCGAGGGTGCCGTCCAGCCACTCTGGGCTCCAGCGCGTCATCACGCCCCAGTCGCCACGGTCGTCCGGCTCGATATCGTCGCCATGCCCGACACGCACGCCCGGCACACCCGGCGCCAGGACGAGGGACTCACCGCCCTGCAAGAAAGCGTCGCTGAAGCCGAGGTAGGTGCCCGCTTCAGGGACACGCGACGGGCGCCACTCCAGGAAGTACTGCGCGGCGAACGACAGCTCCGGGGTCACCTGCAGCTGCGTGGAGAGTTGCGTACGCGGCAGGTACAGCTCCTTGGCTTCGACGCCCGGCAACGCCAAGGCCTTGGCCTGGTCGAGCGGCGCCTGGCCGTAGGAGATACCGTGGATCGCGCCGCTACCGAGCAGCGACTCACCCCAGTTGACCGTGTGCCGGCCCGCGCGAACGTTCAGCGGCATGTCGCCGAGGTCGAAGGAGCCGAACACGAAGGCATCCATGATCTCGCCGGACGGCCCGCGGTAGTAGCGCTTGGCGTAGTTGCTCAGGCCCAGCGCCGGCCGACCATTTTCGATGTGGTTGGAGGTAGCGACGTTCTTGTTGTCCAGGCCGCCTTCATAGGCCTGGTCGTACCAGCTCGCAGCACTGACCCGCGCGCCGTATTTGCCCTTATAGACAAGGTCGGTCTCGGTGAGGATGTCGAGCCGATTGGCGACCATGCTGTGCTTGTTGAAGTTGCGATCGCCGTCGTCGTTGTTCGCGTTGCCGAGGATGGCCTTGGACTGGCTATC
Organism: Pseudomonas sp. LS44; assembly: GCF_024730785.1. Classification (NCBI taxonomy): domain Bacteria; kingdom Pseudomonadati; phylum Pseudomonadota; class Gammaproteobacteria; order Pseudomonadales; family Pseudomonadaceae; genus Pseudomonas; species Pseudomonas sp. LS44. The sequence goes on along the minus strand of NZ_CP102830.1, from coordinate 2,085,076 downwards.
CAGACGCTGACCGATGTTGTAGCGCAGCGTATTGTCGAAGCGCAGCTGCAGGTCTTCGTTACCGGTATCGATCTCAAAAGCCCCCACCTGTCCAGCGGCAGCCACGCAAAGCGCCAAGGCCGTCAACCGCAGTACAGAGGAGCTGACAGGCTGAATCTGTTTCGACTTGTTCTTGTTATTCGTCATCTAAGGTGTCTCCTCTCTCGCCATATCACGACTGCGCGCCGACTCCCCGCCCAGCCACGTGAACCTCAATCAACGGATCGAGCTTCGCTAGCCTGCCAGCGGGACAGGAAACTTCCCCCTCCCTCCTGAAGGGGGATTCGGACGCATCCGAATTGGGGGGGCGAGAGCCGCAAAGACCAAGATTCAGAGCCTTCAGGCCAGATTGCACGGGCGCTCGCGCAGACCGGGGTGGGCACCCCCTCTTATGGGAGGGACGGAGGTTCGTGGCCTTCCCTACCATCGCCGCGAACCATTCACGTGCAGGAGAGACCCCTTCCATGAAACTCGACAACAAAGTGGCGATCGTCACCGGCGCGGCATCCGGACTCGGCCTGGCGACCTGCCAGGCGCTGGCGGCCGCAGGCGCCACCGTGGTCGGCTTCGACCTCGACCAGGCGAAGCTCGACGCCGCGCTCGGGCCCAAGCTCAAAGGGATCGCCGTGAACGTGGCGGACGAAGCCAGCGTCCAGGCCGGTATCGACGCCGTGCTTGAGACGTACGGGCAGATCCACGTGGCGGTGAATTGCGCCGGCATCCTCGGCCCGTGCAAGACCCTGTCGAAAGGCCAGCTGTTCCCCAGCGAGCTGTGGAATCGCGTGCTGTCGGTCAATCTCACCGGCACCTTCAACATCATCCGCCACGCGGCTTTGGCGATGAGCGCGAACAGCCCGGAAGACACCGGCGAGCGCGGCGTGATCATCAACACCGCCTCGGGCGCGGCGCGTGAAGGACAGATGGGCCAGGCCGCCTACAGCGCCAGCAAGGCCGGCGTCATCGGCATGACCCTGCCGATCGCCCGCGACCTGGCCGAACACGGCATTCGCGTCGTCACCCTGGCGCCCGGATTGTTCGAGTCCGGCATGTCGGCCGGCATGCCGCCGAAGGTTTCCGAAAGCATCGTCGGCAGCCTGCTGTTCCCGCGCCGCATGGGCCTGCCGAGCGAGTTCGCCGCGCTGGTCCAGCATGTGATCGAGAACGCCTACCTGAACGCCCTCACCCTCGATATCCAGTGCGGCGTGCGCTGATTCGGCGAAATACATCCGGCGCGCGCGGCGCCGGATGTCACACCCTGGCGTAGGAGCGAATTCATTCGCGATGCCGACACCTCGGTGTGGCCTGCTTTCGCGAATGAATTCGCTCCTACAGCCGAGTAGCCCGGATGAAATCCGGGAAATTGGATTGCTGGCGCCCCCGGATTTCATCCGGGCTACGGGCTGGTTTGTCTCCCCTCTCCCATTTATGGGAGAGGGGACGGGGGAGAGGGCAATGGGCGCGCACCGCTGTCAACCTGAACCCCCTGTCGGCGCGGCCGCTACAGCGCGGCCTGCCCTATCGCGGACGCGCGCAATACCAGGCTACGCCCTCGGCATCGAGCTCCCGCGAGATCTCACCCCGGCGCAACAGGTAGTTCAGGTGGGCGACGCTCTCGCCGGTGGCGAGACTCAGCATCGACGCATCGCTGAACGGAATCGGCCGCGAAAACAGCAGCGCGAAGGTATCGACCACCCGCTTGGGCGTCTGCAGCCCCGCCCGCAGTCGCTCCAGCGCGCGCTGAATGCTTGCCCCCAACTGATCCAACCGCACGTGCAAGCCATGGAACGGCTCGTTGTGCGCCGGCAGCACCAGCACGTCAGCCGGTACGCGCTGACGCAGCATGTCGAGCGATGCCAGCCATTCGGCCAATGGATCGGCATCCGGCTCGGTCGGGTGCACGGAGATGTTCGAGGAAATCCGTGGGAGCACCTGGTCTCCCGAGATCAGCAACTTGCGCTGCGCGTCATACAGGCAGGCATGCTCGGGCGAATGGCCGGCACCGACAACGACTTCCCATTCATACTCGCCAATACGCAGACGCTCGCCGTCGCACACGCGCCGGTAGCTGTCGGGCAACTGGGACATCATTCGGCCGAAGTTACCGAAGCGCGAGTGATACACGTTGAGCGCGCTTTCATCCCAGCCGGCACGCCGATAGAAGGCTACCCCGTCATCGGGTGCGGCGCGGCCCGTATCGCTAGCCAGCATCCGGCAGGACAGGTACTCCAGGCGAGTCATCCACAAACGGCAGCCGAACCGCCGGGTCAGCCAGCCGGCGAAGCCGATGTGGTCCGGATGCATGTGGGTGACCAGCACGCGCTGCAGCTCGCGCCCGGCCAGTGGTCCGGCAAGCAGCTGGTTCCACACCGACATCGCCTCATCGCTGTTCACCCCGGTATCGACCAGGGTGTAGCCCTCACCATCGGCGAGCACCCAGAGGTTGATCGCGCCCAGGGAAAACGGCAGCGGCATGCTGATCCATTGCACGCCGGGAACGATCTCACCCAGCGCGCCGTTTTCCGGTCTTGCTCCGCAGGGGTAGCTGAGCGCATCGCGCGTTGTGCTGCGACTTTCCGTCTCCATCATCGTGCTCCTACTGCTTGGGTAAGGTGTCAGCTGTCGAGCCGACGAAGTTCGGTGTGGTGGTCGAACGGTTGGTAACGGGACTGCCGATCCCGGCAGATCTTGACCATCGCCACCGCGGGGTCGCGCGCCAGCACCAGCCGGCCGCGGATGGCGACCAGATGATCGAGCAGCCGCTCCTTCTCTTCGACCAGGCATTCAGGATTGCGGTCCAGGGCGCTGGTCACGTCCAGCCTCAGCCAATGGGAGCCCGGCAGCAGATCGCCGGCGAAGACCACCTTGCCACCGGGCATGTCGATCTCCGGCAGCAACTGCCCGGGCGTGTAGCCATCGCTGACCTGGAAATGCCAGCCAGGCCCCAGCAACTCCGAGCTGGTGCCCTCGACCAGCGCCAGGCGGCCGCTGCTCTCCAGTTGGCCGATGATCGGCTGCACGAACAGCGCGCGATCCAGCGGATGCGGATGGCTGGCGCGTATCCAGTGACGTTCACCGACCAGGTAACGCGCGCGGGGAAACAGCAGGCGGGGCATATCGCCGGCCCGCACGGCGGCCTGCAGCTCCGGCGACAGGCGGGCCTGCAGATGGGTCAGCACCACCGCGTGGATATCCATTTCCCCCAGCCCATGCTCGGCCAGGCTGTCGAGCAGGCCGGCGGCATAGTGCTGACAACTGCAAGCTCTCGGCAGGGGCGCAAGCAGGCCTTCGCTGCCGGCGAGCACCAGAATGTTCTGCCGATCCTGCTGCACCAGCAGCGCACGCGAGGCCAGACCGATTTGGTTGTTGTGGTCGGGCGCGATCCAGCTGGCCCACAACTGCCGGGGTACCGCCCCGAACATCACCCCGCCATCGAGTTGCCGGGGTTGGCCGGTGAGGGTGGAAAGCCTACGGTTCACGCGCACTACCTCTTCGAACACCATCCCGCTACCACCGGCAGCGGGTTTTTCTGATGGCCCAAGATAGAGTGACCAGCGCCAACCCCGCCCCCCTCCTGAAGAGGGGAAGAGACGAACGCCGGCGCCGCGGAATTGGCAACGGCACTTTCTTTTTCTTTTAGCTTTTCCTTTTAGCGCTGAATTGGATCTCGGCTCGGCACGCCGTCGACCAGGCGCAACAGGCCCAGCGGGTTGGCGTCCTGGAGGGCGTCGGGCAGCAGCTCGTCGGGGTAGTTCTGGTAGCACAGCGGGCGCAGGAAGCGGTCGATCGCCACGGTGCCGACCGAGGTGCCGCGGGCATCCGAGGTGGCCGGATAGGGGCCGCCATGCACCATCGCGTCGCAGACTTCCACGCCGGTCGGGTAGCCGTTGACCAGCAAGCGCCCGGCCTTGTGCTCGAGCAGCGGCACCAGGTGGCGGAAACCCTGCAGATCGGCAGGTTCACCGATCAGCGTGGCGGCCAACTGCCCGCGCAGGCCCTGCAAGGCGCGCTGCAGCTCGGCGGCATCGGCCACTTCGACCACCACGGTGAGCGGCCCGAAGACCTCCTCCTGGAGCAATTCGTCGCTGCTCAGCAGCAGGCTGGCGTCAGCTTGGAACAACTGCGCCTGCGCTTGCCGGCCGGCCTGCGGCGCGCCAGCCAGATGGCGCACGGCGGGGTGCGCATGCAGGGCCGCTACGCCGTGCTCGTAGCTGCGCAGGATGCCGGCGTTGAGCATGGTCTGCGCCGGCTGGTCGGCCATGCGCGCGGTGAGTTGCGCGAGGAAGGCCGTGAACTCCGGCGAGCGGATGCCCAGGACCAGGCCCGGGTTGGTGCAGAACTGCCCGCAACCCATTACCACGGACGCAGCCAGCTCTGTGGCGATGCGCTCGCCGCGCAGCTTCAGCGCTTCGGGCAGCATGATTACCGGATTAATGCTGCTCATCTCGGCAAATACCGGGATCGGTTGCGGGCGCGCCGCGGCCATGTCGCACAGCGCGCGGCCGCCCTTGAGCGAACCGGTGAAACCGACCGCCTGAATCGCCGGATGCTTGACCAGCAGCTCACCGACGCCGCCGCCATAGATCATGCTGAACACCCCGGCGGGCATGCCGGTCGCTGCGGCGGCGCGGACGATGGCGCCGGCCACGTACTCGGCGGTGGCCATGTGGCCGCTGTGTGCTTTGACGATCACCGGGCAGCCGGCGGCCAGCGCCGCAGCGGTATCGCCGCCGGCGGTGGAGAACGCCAACGGAAAGTTGGCGGCGCCGAATACCGCCACCGGGCCAACCCCGAGGCGGCACTGGCGCAGATCCGCACGTGACACTGGTTGCCGCGCGGGCTGTGCACGGTCGATCCGCGCGCCGAGGAAGTCGCCACGCCGCAGAGCCTCGGCGAACAGGCGCATCTGGTTGCTGGTGCGCGTCCGCTCGCTCAGCACGCGCGCCGGCGGCAACGCGGTTTCACGAGTCACGGTGGCGAGAAAGGCGTCGCCCAGCGCATCCAGTTCGCTGGCGATGGCGTCGAGAAACTCGGCGCGGCGCGCGGGCGCCAGGGCGCGGAACTCTGGGTAGGCGGCCTCGGCAGCCAGGGCGGCGGCATCGACTTCGGCGGCGGTGGCCTGCGCGAAGTGACAGGGCAACGGCTCGCCGGTGCTGGCATCGAAGCTGTTCAGACAAACGTCGCCGGCAGCGCTGCGAGCGCCCGCGATGAAATTGTGACCGGTGAGGGACATGGCATTTCCTGCACGCTGATAGGGATAGGAAGGGTCGGCGAGCCCCGCCAGCCGCTCGGCGGTGACGGGGACGCCTGGGAAGCGAGGACTAGTCGGTCAGGGTGCTCAGCTCGGCGCGCACCAGTGGGGGTATGGCGACCGGCTTGTTGCTGGCCCGATCGACATACACGTAAACCACGTAACCGAGCGCGGAAGCCTCGGTCTCGTCATTGCGAAAGACGCCGAGCTCGTAGCGGGCGCTGCTGTTGCCCAGGTGGGCGATACGCAGGCCGACGTGCACCTGATCGGGGAAGGTGATCGGCGAAAAGAACGTGCAGCTCGACTCGACGATCAGGCCGATGACCGGGCTGTTGTCGATGTCCAGGGTGCCCTGCTCGACCAGGAACTGGGTGATCGCCGAATCGAAGAACGAGTAGTAGACGACGTTCTGCACATGGCCATAAGAATCGTGGTCGCCCCAGCGCGTGCCGAGGGTGTAGGAGCGTCGGAAATCCTCCCGGCGTGGACGGTGGGCTTTGGTGCTCATAGTACTTCTCGGTAGATGGCGCGTACGTCGTCCAGCTGGACCTCGCGCGGGTTGTTGCCGAGCAGGCGCTGCTGCTTCATCGCATCCAGCGCCAGGGCCTCGATATCGGCCTCGCCGATGCCCACGTCGCGCAGCCGGGTCGGCAGTTGCAGCGCACCGGCCAGGCCGCCCAGGTGTTCGGCCAAAGCACGAGCTTTTTCCTGATCGCTGCCGGTCACAGTGGGCAGCACGATCTCGGCCAGTTGCGCGTACAGCGGCGCCACGGTGTCGAGGTTGAAGCGCATCACCGGGCCGAGCACCAGGGCGTTGGACACCCCGTGCGGCACGTGGAAACGCGCGCCGAGCGGATACGCCAGCGCGTGCACGGCGGCCACCGGCGAGTTGGCGAACGCCATGCCGGCCAGACAGGCGCCGAGCAGCATGTTTTCCCGCGCGACCAGATCGGCGCCGTCGCGGCAGGCCTGGTGGATGCTGCCGGACAGCAGGCACAGTGCCTCACGCGCCAGGCAGTCGGAGATCGGGTTCTTCAGGTTGCGGCTGGTGTAGGCCTCCACCGCGTGAACCATGGCATCGATGCCGGTCGCCGCGGTGATATGCGCCGGCAGGCCGAGCGTCAGGTCAGCATCCAGCACCGCCAAGTCCGGCAACAGGGTCGGCGAATAAACCACGTTCTTCTCGCCGGCACCGGTAGTGACCACCGACACCGAGGTCACCTCGGAGCCGGTGCCAGCGGTGGTCGGCACCAGGATCAGCGGCAGGCGTTGACCCTTGCTCACATTGATCCCGTAGATCTGCGCCAGCTCTTCGCCGCCGCGGATGAGCAAGGCGGCCAGCTTGGCGGCATCCAGCGAACTGCCGCCGCCAAAGCCGACCACGCAATCCGCGCCACAGGCCCTACCCGCCTCCACTGCGGCGAGGATCACCGACTCCGGTGGGTCGGCCAGCACGTCGGCGAACACCCGGACCGGGACGCCCGCCGCGGAAAAACCGGCCAGCACCGGGTCGAGCAGGCCAGCGGCCACGACACCGGCATCGGTGACCAGCAGCACGGAGCTGCCACCCAGGTTGCGCACCTGTGCGGCGAGACGGGTGGCGGCACCGCGCTCGATGATCATCGAGCGGGTGGTATTGAATGCCATCGATAGCATTGGAAGAGCCTCAAATGGGTTACTTCGACAGCCTCCGCGCTTGTGTCGCGGAGCGCTCTGTTCATTACCCTACAGGTTCGCTCTCCGCCACCGCCCCCTCCCTCTGAGGGGGCAGAAATGGCGAGGAAAACAGCAGCCCCGGCAGTGGCCTGCGCCTTCCCTGGCTACGGCTTTGCGGGGCCGGCCGGGGGACATAACTGGGCGTTCGACAGACATAAAAAAGCCGGGCGAGGCCCGGCTTTCTGGAGAACCACTCGCTTAGTTGGCAGGTGGCGCCAGCTTCTGCAGTTTCATCATTGCCTGCTTAACGGCCAGGCTCTGATAGCTGATGTTGGCCGGATTCAGGCTGACGCCCTCCTGGAATGGGTACTGCGGGATGGTCGCCATGAACGCCTGAATCTGCGCCTGAACCGGCACGAACAACCACATCTGGTCGCCCTTCCAGCGGGTGAACAGGCTGGATTCGCGTTGCGCGGTTTCGAACGGGTCGGCCTTCAGGTTGACGATCTGCGGCCAGTTGGTGACCTTGCGCGATCCCGAGCCGACCGAGCCTTCCGTCTGGGCGAAGCTGACCTTCCAGTCTTTCCAGCGCAGCGCGTTCAGCTCGCCGGCCTGGGAGAAGTAGAAGTACTCCTCGCGCGGGCTGTCCTTGGCCTCACCTTTGAAGAACGGCAGGAAGTTGTAGCCGTCCAAGTGCACCTTGAACTGCTTGCCATTCAGCTCGCTGCCTTTGGCCATCTCGGCGACCAGACTCGCGGCACCGGCGGCGGCGGCCAGGGTCGGCATCCAGTCGTTGTGAGCGATCATGTTGTTGAAATGGCTACCCGGCTTGAGCACGCCCGGCCACTTAACCAGCAGCGGCACGCGGTGGCCGCCTTCGTTGCTGCTGCCCTTTTCGCCATGGAACGGCGAGCTGCCGCCATCCGGCCAAGTCGCTTTCTGCGCGCCGTTGTCGGTGGTGTAGACGATGATGGTGTTGTCGGCGATGCCCAGCTCGTCGAGCTTGTTCAGCAGCCGGCCGACGTGGTCGTCGTGCTCGAGCATGCCGTCCGGGTACAGGCCGATGCCGGTCTTGCCGTCGTAGTCCTTACTCAGGTGGGTCCAACTGTGCATGCGTGTGCTGTTGAACCAGACGAAGAAGGGTTTATCCGCCTGGTGCGCCTTGTCGATGAAGTTCTCGGCGGCCTGGACGAATTCGCCGTCGACGGTTTCCATGCGCCTGCGGTTCAGCGGGCCGGTGTCTTCGATCTTGCCGTCGGCATAGCTATGGATCACCCCACGCGGGCCGTATTTTTTGCGGAACGCCGGATCCTTCGGATAGTAGTAGCCCTCCGGCTCTTCCTCGGCATTCAGGTGGTAGAGGTTGCCGAAGAATTCGTCGAAGCCGTGGTTGGTCGGCAGGTGCTTGTCGCGGTCGCCCAGGTGGTTCTTGCCGAACTGGCCGGTGGTGTAGCCCTGCTGTTTCATCACGTCGCCGATGGTCGGCGCCCAGTCAGGGATGCCGTGCTGGGCGCCGGGCATGCCGATGGTCAGCAGGCCGGTGCGGAACGGGTGCTCGCCGAGGGCGAAAGCCGAACGGCCGGCGGTGCAGGACTGCTCGCCGTAGGCGTGGGTGAACAACGCGCCCTCGTTGGCGATACGGTCGATGTTCGGCGTCTCGTAACCCATCATGCCCTGGTTGTAGGCACTCAGGTTGTAGTAGCCGACGTCATCGCCAAAAATCACCAGGACGTTGGGTTTGTCCGCTGCATGCGCACTCACTGTTGCGCCTGCCAGTGCCAAGGCACACAGCAGCTTTCCTATACGAGCCATATCGGCGTCTCCGGTTCGAATCGAATTAATGGCCGGGCAGCGATAGCCACCCTGCCCTAGGGCCTGAACAGTAGGAGGGCCGGGTAACGCGGACACCCCTCCCTCCGAGGGGGGCGTCGCGTCAAGCACGGGCGCCGCGCCAGAATGGCAAAGTGGCCGTGGAGGTTTGCCCTCGCACGGCCACTGGTCTCACTTACCTCTTACCCTCGAGAGTGACGGCTAGCGCAGACCGTCCGTGCGCAGGGCGGCCGGGGTGAAGTCGAAGTACTTCGCCTCCACTCCGAACGTCGTGGTGCTCGGCTCCTGGTTACGCATGCCGAGCGCCAGGTAGCGACTGGACATCAGGTCGTACAGCGCCTCGACCGCCAGATAGCTAGTCTGCTGCTGGTAGTTGTACAGCGCATGGCCTTCGGCGACGCGCCACAACTGCCCGCGACCGTCATAGTGGTCAACCTCGGCGATCTGCCAGGTGTCCTCGTCGAGGTACATGTGGCGCTTGGAGTAAATGTGCCGGGAGCCCGACTTGAGGGTCGCCACGACTTCCCAGACCCGGTGCAGCTCGTAGCGGGTGTGCTCAGGATTGATGTGGCCGGCCTTGATGATGTCGTCGTACTTGAGCGCCGGGGACTCCAGCGCGTAGCTGTTGTACGGGATATACAGTTCCTTTTTGCCCACCAGCTTCCAGTCGTAGCGGTCCGGGGCGCCGTTGAACATGTCCAGGTTGTCGGCGGTGCGCAAGCCGTCGGAAGCGGTGCCCGGGCCGTCGTAGGCGACCTGCGGCGCTCGCCGCACGCGGCGCTGGCCGGCGTTGTAGATCCAGGCCAGGCGCGGCTCGGTGATCTGGTTGAGCGTCTCATGAGCGAGCACGGCGGTGCCGGCCAGACGCGCCGGCGCGGTCACCCGCTGCTTGACCAGGTACAGGATGCTGCCCTTCTTGTCCGCCGGGAAATCGGCGACTTGTTCCGGATAGACCTGCTCCTCCAAGAAGCGTACCGGCGTGTAGGCACCGTTCACCTGCGGGGTGACCTGGATGTAGCTGCGCGAATAGTTGCCGCCCAAGTAACGGGTGACGTGGTTCCACAGCACCTCGACGCCATTCTTCGGAATCGGGAAGGCGTAGTAGCCACTCTGCGCAAAGTTGGCCAGGCCATCCCCGCCGTTGACCTCCTCGACCTGCAGCGCGCTTTTGCGCGCTGCTTCCTGGATGGCGGCCGGCACCGTGGCGGTGCGATGGGACGGGTAGACCGGAATGCGATAGCTGTCCGGGTAGCGCTTGAACATCGCCATCTGACCATCGGTCAACTTGTCCCGGTATTCCGCGGCATTGGCTGCGGTAATCACCAACAGCGGCTTTTCGCCGGCGAACGGGTTGGCCAGGAAGCCGTTGGCCGCCACTGCGCCAGCGTCCTTCGGCAGCCCGCCGGTCCAGGCCGGGATGCTGCCGTCGGCGTTGGCTTCTTTCTGCGCGCCTAGCGGGGTGAGGGTGGTGCCGAGCTGGGCGGCTTGGTCGGCGGAGACCGCTGCCATCACCTGGCCGGCGAGCAGGCTCAAAGCCAGGATGCAGCTGTTTTGCAGGAATTTATTCATTATTTTGCTCCTGGGAATGCTTAGAAGTTCACGCCGAAGCTCAGCGAAACGAAGTCACGGTCGACGTCGGTATTGAAATCACCACCGAAGTTGTTGGTGTAACTGAGGCTGGCTGTATAGGTGTTGCGGTAGTCGGCATCGAGGCCCAGGCCAACGGACTTGGAACCTTGGTTGAACACCGGGCCGTAGCCGTCGACGTCGTGTGACCAGAACAGGTTGGGTGCCAGGTTCACCCCGGCGAACACGTCGCTGTACTTGAGGTTGGTGAAGGCGCGGTAGCCCCAGGAGTTCGCCGTGTAGTAGCCGTGGCGGCCGCCCTGGACGATGTCGCCGTATACCGAGTCGCGGCCGTAGCGCTGAGTTTCCAGCGACTCCAGGCCACCAACATGGGTGAGGCCCACTTCAACCGCGAGGCTCAGCGAAGTGGCCCCCAGCACCGGGTCGAACAGATGCAAGAAGGTGGTCTGCGCCTGGGTCACCTCCTTGCGCTTCCAGCCCTGCAGGACCTGGCCTTCCTCGGCCCGCACGGTCGGTTCGAGGACAGCGCCGCCGGTGAGGGCGCTGAAGGTCGGGTTCAGCGCGCCACCGAACAGGTCGGCGGTGTTGATGCTGATCGGCGCGTTGGGCCGGTAGCTGATCTCGCCGCTCCAGGCCGTGCCGGTGGGCAGCTCGGTGGCGAAGCTGGCGCCATACAGATGAATGTCTTCCGGGTAATCGAGGAAGTAGCTGGTGTTGCCGGCACCGGTCGCCAGGCCAAGGGCGAATTGCAGGTCGGGGTCGCCGAGCGCGGCGAAGCCCGGGTCGTTGTTGATGAAGTCGGTCACGCCGCTGGCGGTGCGCAGGCTGAAACGCGGCGCGCGCGAGTGATAGTTGAGGTAATAGGCGCCGTACTCCACGCCATCGCCCAGCCAGCGCAACGCCATGCCGTACTGACCGCTGTCGCGCGGATCGTTGTTTTGTTCGCGGCGGATGACCACCCCTTCCGGGTCGGTGACGTCAAAGCCCAGGCCCGCGGCGGCGGCGATCGGTTCGAGCGGCGCGATGCCGGCCATGCCGCCGTTGAGGTTGTTGTTACAGCCCTTGGCCACCGGATCGGCGCCGAAGAAGGTGCCGCAGTTATCCAGTGCGTAGGGTTTCCACTCCAGCTGGTAGAAGCCCTCGAGGCTCAGGTTCTCGGTCAAGCCCTGGGCGACGTAGATCATGTTGACCGGGATCAAGCCTTCCTTGAGCTCGGCGCCCGGACGGCGCAGCGCAGCGACATCGAGAGGGTTGATCGAGTTGATCGAGTTGCCGATGAACAGGCTTTCGCCCCAGCTCACCACCTGCTTGCCGACACGCAGGTCGCCGGGGTGCTCGGCCAGCTCGTAGCGTTGCGAGATGAAGGCGTCGAGGATCTGCGCACCGGAGGAGCGCGCGGACATTTCGCGACCGTCATCGCTGATCTGCTTGAACGGCCGGCTTTCGTCCTTGAGCTCGAAGTCGTACCAGTACTTGCCGCGCACGAAGGCGCGGGTGTCGCCGTAGCTCAGCTCCAGGTCGTGCACGCCCTTGAAGATTTTCGAGAAGGTTTCGCCCTTCTCGAAGTTCAGACGGCCGTCATCACCGGACGAGGAAAAGCCGCGACCGCCGTTGCTGCCGTCGATCAGCTTGCTGCTGGGGTCTTCGGTGGCCCAGCTGGCGCCGACCGACAGGGCCGAGTCGAACTGGCCCTGCAGCTCGCCGACCGTAAAGGCGGCGGCGTGGGCGCCGAAGGAAGCCATGGAAATCGCGGTCGCCAGTAGGTAGCGCTGGAAGTGTGGTTTATGCACTGGGAGGTCCTTTTTTTGTTGTTGTGATCCTGGCGAGCCTGTCAGCAAGCTGGACGATTCCGAGGGCGGCGGGTTGCGCCGCCGACGGCTAGCTGTGTTGCTGCAGGAAACAGAGCACTGCTTGCCGTTCTTCAGCCTTGCGCAGGCCACCAAAAGCCATTGCCGTGTCGGGGAACATCTTTGCGGGAGCGGTCAGCCAGCGATCGAGCTGCTCGACGGTCCAGGTGCTGTTCGCCCCGGCCAAGTCGCTCGAATAGTTGAAGCCCACCACCGAACCGATGGGCCGGCCGACCACACCGGCGAGGTGCGGACCGATGTGATCGGCGTCGAGGGCATGACAGGCGGCGCATTTGGTCTGGAAGGCCTGTTGGCCAGCGCCGACATCGCACTCGGCGGCCAGACTGGCGAAGCTCATGGCCAGAGCGAAGGCTCCGAACAGCGGGCGTATCAGAGAGTGCATGAACGTTCCTTTCGGCTGCGCTTGAGGTGAAGCTAAGGTGGCAGCGGGAACGTTTTTTGAATCGCCGTGGCACGCCAATGACTTGTCATGGCGTGCCAATCGGCGGTGGCAGGATGTTACTTGGGCGGAGTATAGGGGTCCGGCGTACCGGGCTCGATCGGCGGGTACTGCTTGAGGCTGGTCTTGATGCCGCCGACGATGCGCATAATCGGGTGCATCGCCCAGGAGTTCTGAATGATCACGTTGTCTTCCTCGCGCAGGTCGGTCAGCAAGTTGTGCAGGCGCGGACTGGACAGCGGCAGTGCGGGATCGAACATGTTTTCCTGAAGGAAGAAATGCAGCTTCCAGTTGCGCCACTTGACCGCCGACAGCCGATCGGCAACGTAGGCTGGGAAGCCTTCACGATTGGAGTGTTGCTGCTTGCCGGTGAGAAAGGCCAACTGATCGACGCCATCTACCGCGCGATCCGTGGGCACTTGCGCACCGCCGGCGTGGGCGAGCGTGGTGTACAGGTCGGTGATGTGCACGACCTCGTTGCTGACCTTGCCCACCGGCGTCTGGCCCGGCCAGCGCAGGATAAACGGCGCGCGCAACGACGCTTCCATGGCGGTGAAGTAGGTGCCGCGCCACGGGCCGTTGGCGCCGATCCACGGGTGCACGGCCTCGCCGCCGTTGTCACTGGCGAACACCACCAGGGTGTTATCGGCGATGCCGGCCGCCTGCAGGGCATCGAGAACCTGCCCGGTGCGGTAGTCCATCTCGGTCAGGGCATCGGCCCAGGAGCCATTGCCGGTTTTACCGGCAAAGGCCGGGTTCGGTTGCGTTGGCATGTGCATCAGCGAGAACGAGACGAAGGCGAAGAACGGTTTGCCGGCCTCGGCATTGCGCTTGATGAAGGTCGTCGCCCGATCGGCAATTTCCTCGTCCAGCGTGCGCCGGCTGGCGAGGTCGAGCTTCTTGACCTTGCGCGGCGCCTCATCCCGGTGGGCCTCAAGGATGGACGGCGCCGGTACCAGCGTCTCGTCCCAGCCCTGCTTGCTGCCCACCGCCGGCCATAGACTGTTGGTGTCGTCGGCATTGCTCCACATGGCTTCGTCGTAGGTACGCGGCACACCGTAGAACTCGTCGAAGCCCTGCTGGGTGGGCAGGCGCGCATTGCTGCTGCCCAGGTGCCACTTGCCCCAGATGCCGGTGGCATAGCCACGCGCGGACAACAGCTCGGCCAGGGTCTGCTCCCACAGGGTTAGACCATCGGGGCCGCCGGCACTGGGCACGCGATAAGTCCCGGAGCGGATCGGGAAGCGCCCGGTCATCAGCGCCGAGCGCGACGGCGTGCACTGCGCCTCGACGTTGAAGTTGGTCAGGCGCACACCCTCGGCGGCGAGCTGATCGATGCGCGGGGTCTCGGCGCCGCGCAATACCCCACCGCCGTAAACGCCGAGCTCCCCATAACCGAGGTTGTCGATCAGGATCACCACGATGTTGGGCTGCGCGGGTTGGGCCAGACAAGAAAGGCTGAGCAGCATGCTTGCCAGGAGGCAGAACCATTTGCGATACATAGAAAGCTCCGGAGGGGCGGCGGATTATTCACCGCACAGTCTCTTAGGCACCGGTGTAATGCTTGTCGGCAGGTGCCAATGTTTTGCCATTGAGTGCCATTGCCGATCCGGCTTGTCCGCGCGCAGTGAACGCGGTGCAATCTGTGGCGTACCGTGGCATTGTCGCCAGCCCTGCATCGAGTCAGACGGCGGGGACGGGCCGCCCGAGGAGGGCAACGAAGATGTCTCGCTTGAATTACACCGTTTACGCCGAAGCCTTGCTGCTGCATCACGCCGAGGTGTTTCGACCGTTTCTCGGTATGGCGGGCCTGTCGCCGGAGGTGCTCGAGCGTCCCGAGGCGAAGATCCCGTTGAGTCAGTACACCGCCTTGCTGGAAATTACCGCGGCGCAATGCGATCCCAATCTCGGCTTGCGGCTGGGCCTCGGTCTGCTCGGCGGCCCGGCCGGCGGCAGTCTGCTCGGCGGTTTCGGCCACGCCGCGCGCAGCGCGGCTACCGTGCGGGCGCTGCTCGACTTCGGCAGTCGCTACATGATCGTCCACGCCCAGGCCAATGAGCTGAGCTGGCAGCAGAGTGGCAACCAGCTGGAAGTCTCCTATCGCCTCACCGACCCCAGCATCACCGACCGCCGCCAGGATGCCGAATATGCCCTGGCCGTGCTGTACACCCGGCTGCGGGAGTGCACTGCGAGAAAATTCGAACTCCTGCGAGTCGACTTTGCCCACCCGCAGCCGGCGGACATCACCCTGCATCAGCAGACGTTCCAATGCCCACTGCGCTTCGAGCAGCCCAGCAATACGCTGGTCTGGCCCGCGGCGATGCTCGACGAAGCGTTGGTGACGGCAGATCCCCGGCTGTTTCAGGCGCTGCTGCCGGGCCTGGAGGAAGAGCGCAAGCGACGCATGGCCGACAGCGATCTAGCCATGCGCATCAGCCTGGCCATCGAGGCCGATCTCAAAGGCGGCAAAGTGGGCTTGGATCAGGTGGCCACGCAGCTGTGCATGAGCAAGCGCACCCTGCAGCGGCGCCTCAGCGAACTGGAAGTGGAGTTCAACGAGTTGGTCGAGGAGGTACGCCAGGCACGGGCCATCGAGTTCGTGCGCAACTCGTCGCTGAGCCTGACCGAAATTGGTATGCGCCTGGGTTACAACGAGGCCAGCTCGTTCAGCCGGGCGTTCCGGCGCTGGACGGGACTGACGCCCCGCGAGTATCGGCAGCAGCACCAGCAGTAGTCGATGGCCGGCTGCGCGGCCATCGACTTGCAGCGTCAGCCTAGCAGTTTCTGGGCCCGTTTGGCGGCTTGGCCGCCGGCCCCGATGGCGCCATCGATGAACCCACGCCAGCCTTCGCCATGGTCGCCTTGACCGAATAGCACCCGGCCACGGTCCTTCTGGAAGTGGTCGTAGTACTTGCCCAGCCAGTTCGGCTTGTAGCTGCAATAGGTGCCCTTGGCATACGGGTCAAGGGTCCACTCGTAGCCGTAGCACTCCTCGACCTCCAGATCCGGGTAGAAGGAACTCACCACCGCCTGCACGGCGTCGCGATCCTGGATGTCGAGCTTCTCCGGGTCGGCACCGAAGGCGACGAAGATGGTGTGATCCTCGCCCTTGGCATAGGTCACCAACAAGTTGAGCGGATGTTCGGAACCGGCCGCCCCGAGGCGCTTGCCGTCGTCCGGCAGCTTGCCCTTGGTACGGACAAACACCTTAACCCCGCTGCCGGAGTGCTTCTCCTTCGCCGCCTCGATCAGCGCCGGGTCCAGCGCCGGAGTGAAGGCAATGCGCGGCAGCACGTTCATCGGCACGGCGACGATCACCGCGCCTGCGCTGATGGTTTCGCCCTGCTCGGTAGTAATCAGCACGCGCTTGCCTTGATCCTCGACCTTGACCACCGGAGTGGACAGGCGGATTTCCGGCTTGCCTTCCTCGACCATCGCGTTGATCAGGCTGATGGTGCCGTCCTTGAAGCTGTAGCGGCCCACAGAATCGACCAACGCGGTCATGTTCCAGCCCGGCAGCGACCACCAGCGGGCCACATCGGCGTAGGAGGCGCGATCGCTGGTGGTATGTGCAATACCAGCGATGTAAGCATCGACAAACGAGCGTTGCAGCGGGGTGAGCTGCAGTTGGGCAAGGCGATCGGCACCGCTCAGGCTGTCGACGGCGAGCAGCTCCTTCCAGGTGTGCTTGGCGTCGTAGGGACGCTCCCAGAGTTTGGGCGCGTCGGCAAAATAGTCCTTGATCGCCTTGGAGATGCTGATCAGGTCCTCGAGCTTGGGCTCGATCGCCTTGCCGTCGTGGATGATGCGGATGCTCTGCTTGTCTTCGACGAACGGCTCGGGGGTTTCCTTGAGTTTGAGGCCGTAGCGCTGCACCTCACTCCAGACGAAGGGCTGGGTCCAGTGAATCCAGGTGCCGCCCAGCTCGATCTTGTGGCCGGCGAACTCGCTGCTGAAGGTGCGCCCGCCGAGACGGTTGCGCGCTTCGAGGATCACCGTCTTGTAGCCGTTCTTCATGCTGTCGCGCGCCGCGGTCACGCCGGCGAAGCCACCACCGATGACCACCACGTCGTAATCGCAATCGGCATGCTTGGCGCCGCGCTTGTCGCCGGCCACCGCCGAGCCGAGCGACACCGCGCCGGCAGCCACCACCGCCCCGGCCGCACCGACTACGCCGGCATTCTGGAGAAACTTGCGGCGACTAACGCCGTCACTCTGCTGGTTGCTCATGCCCACACCTTTCAACGTTATCGTGATGCCTTCCGGCAGTTACCTGAAAACATGCCAGAACGCGGGCAGGGGCAATTGTCAGACGATGCCAATGATTTGCCATTGAGCGCCAGCGTGGGTTTTCCACGTATCAGGAAGCAGCGCTGAGGCGCCACTCCTCGACCAGCCGTGCAAGGCGACTGGTCGAGCCACTTGGCTGAGGAGCGGCGAGCCACCCGTGCGGGCGGCGAGGTTTACCACTGGTGGGTATAGCTTGCCGTCAGCACCGTGCCGGGGGCTGGTAGGTGGCTGGTGTTGTTGCTGTTGCGCATCAGCTGGCTGTAAAGCGGGTAGTAGTCGCGATTGAACAGATTCTGAATGCCGACGCTGACTTGGTCGGCATCGCTCAGTCGGTACTCGCTGATAAGGTCGACGGTGGTGTATCCGCTGACTTCGCGACGCCCGAAACTCGTTACTCCATCTAGCCGGTAGTCCTCGCCATCGAAATAGGTCGCCTGCAGACGGTTACTCCACGCGTCGTTCGGTCGGTACTGGATATAGGCGGTGAGCTTAAGCGGTGGTATGCGGTAGCCGGTCATGTCCTGCCAATCACCACCGTCTGGTTTCTCGCGACCTTTGATCCAGGTGAAGGTGCCGCCGGCGCCCCAGCTCTCGTCGCTATTCAACCAGTCGGCACCGCCTTCCACGCCGTGGATTCGTTCCTTGGTGCGAGTCAGGATCAGGCCATTGTTGAAGCTCTGCACGTCCCCTAGCTTGGAGGTGCTGTAGAAAACCGCCAACGAGGCCAGGGTCTGTTCACCAACGGCACCACGCCAGCCCAGTTCATAGTTGTTGGTTTTCACCGGTTCCAGGTTCGAGGAGTCGATGTCGAAGCCCCGCCGAGCATTACGCAGCTGCACACCGATATCGGGCAACTGGAAGCCTTGGCTGAAGGTGGCATACAGCTCCTGACCGGCCACCGGTGAGTAAATCACTCCGATGTTGGATAGGACTGCGTCGTAGTGCGCCTCGCCGCCTTGCACGGTCACTGGCTGAACAGCCGCAGATTCCGAGAGCGGAATGAAGTCATCGAACTCGGCGGTGGCGTACTCGTAACGCAGGCCACCATCGAAAGACCATTGCTCGTTGAGCTTGTGCTGCAGCTGGGCGAACCCACCGGTACTGCGGGTGGTCAGGTCGGGCATGTAGGTCAGTTTGCCGATCTTGTTGAACACCGTGCCGCCACTGGCATCGTAGGCGCGCGGGTCAAAGATATCGATCGGCATGTCGCTTCGCTCCTGGTTGAAGTCGCCACCCCAGACCAGTTCGGTATCTCCCTGATTGCCCAGAGGAGTGCGCAGCGTCACGCGGCTGCCGAAAATTTCGCTGTTCTGCATCACCTGGTCGACGTTACGACCGCGCGTGGCCACCGCGCGGGCGTCGAACGGATTGAAGCGGGTGAAATAGTCCCGGTAATAGAGCTGGGCGTTCATGTTGCCGCCCAGCACCTCCTCATGCGCATACTCGAGATTGACCAGCGTGTTCTTAATCTGGTTCTGCTCATCCAGCGACAGCCCTTTGATCGGACGTGCCGGGACCGAGCCAGCTGGCAGGCGTGCGACGGAAGGGTCGGAGGCGTAGTCGGTGTCCTGCTGTGCATCGTAGTGGCTGGCAGATAGCTGAACGCGCTGTACGTCGTCGATGCGCAGGCCGAGCTTGCCGCCGATGTTGTAGGCGTTCGAATCGAACAGGTCACCCTGACTGGGCTCCGGTGCAATGCGATGGCCGTTGGCATCGTAGGACGCACCGATGTGCCGGGCACCGAAATCCAACGCGTAGTCAACGGTGCCTTGTGAACCGGAAAAATGCTGCTGCAGCTGTCCACCCAAACCGTCATTGTCCAGCTGGGTCAGCGGTGACGTTGCTGTCAGGCTGGTCTCGGCGCGCGGCTCACCGCCGGCCGGGCGAGTGGTGATGGATACGATGCCGCCAGTGGCACCGGCACCGTAAATGGCGCTGCTGCCGCGGGTGACTTCGACGCGTTCGATCAGCGCTGGGTCGATGTTTGCCAGGTTGCGCGATGAATCGCGATTGGTATTCAGCGGGACGCCATCGACCAGCACCAGCATGGTCCGCCCACGCAAGGTCTGGCCATAATCGGTGACGGTGCGGCTGGAGTCGGCCATCCCTGGAATGGCCTTCGCCAGCAGGCCGGCCAGACCATCAGAGCCCTGGCGCAGCTGCTGCAACTGCTCGTGCTCGATGACATCCACCTGACGCGCCTGCGGCACCAGGTTGCTGTTGGTGCGCGAGGCAGTCACCTCCATGGCGTTGAGCTCAATCGCAGCCTCTTCGGCCGGCGCGGTATCCAGCGGCTGAGACTGGCTGGGTACCACCACAAAGGTGTGCTCATCGCGTTCCTGAACGGTAAGCCCGCTATTGCCCAGCAAGCGCTGTAGCGCTTCGAGCAGCGTGTAGCTCCCGCGAAGTGCAGGCGCGGCCTTGCCCGCCGTAGCGTCGCTGGCAAACAGAATCTGTGCATTGGATTGCCGCGCCAGCGCATTCAGTGACTTCTCCAGCGATGAGGCTGGAACGTCGAACTCGACGGGAGCGGATTGCGCCAGGGACGAAAGGCTGATCAGCAGGCCACTGGCCAACAGGGACAGATGCAGTGGCGCACGCCGTAGGGGCTGACTCACTTCTGGTTCTCCATGAAATAAGGGGGTTCATGGAGATAGCCGCCACAGAGCGAGTACAACCCTACCTTCAGTTGAGGAATTATTTTTTTCCGGCTCGGTCGCGGATCAATACGGCACCATCGGCGCCGGTGGACACGCTGACCGGCAGGATGCTGGGCAGCAGTGAAATCAGGCTGTCCACATGCTCGCTATCGAATACGCCGGAAATCGGTAGGCCGGCCAGACTGCGATCTACCAGTTGAATCGGGGCCGGATGGTAACGCTGGACCACCTCGAGCACGTCGCTCAGCGGCGTGCTCTCAAATACCAGGCGGTTGTCCTGCCAAGCGATGACATCCTCAACGTTGACCCGTATTGCCTGATCGGGCAAACCGGCGTGTACGCGCAGCTGCTGACCTGGTTCAAGGAACGTGGTGGTCGGGGCGGCATGCCCGTGCACGGCAACCTTGCCTTCGGCAACGGTCACCAACACATCGTTCGACCGCCGACTTACATTGAAGCGCGTGCCGACCACCTTCACGTCTGCGGTACCGGCGTCGACCAGGAACGGGCGATAGCGCATCGGTGCCACGTCAAACAGCGCCTGCCCCGCCTGCAATTCGACTTGCCGACTGCGTAAATGCCAACTAACTACCAGCTTGCTGGCACTGTCCAGCAGCACCTGGCTGCCGTCCGCCAATTGCAGGGTCTGTCGCTGGCCAACCGCGCTGGCGTAATCCTCGATGCGATATGCTGGATCGAACCATGCCAATCCAGTTGACAGACCGAGGAGGAGCAGCCCTAGGGCGGCGCCAGCCGCGCGCTTCTTGGGCCGTGACTGAGGTGTTGGAAGAGGAAAGCGCTTCTTCAACTCCTCGCGGAACGAAGCAATCGCCTCGTCCTCTTGGGTGAATTCATTCGGTTTTCGCGGGGCATCGCTCATAGCGCCACCTCATAACCGAGTTTGGCTCGGCAGGCCGCCATCCCTAAGCGCAGATGCTTCTCCACCGTCTTCAACGAGATCCCCAGGCGCTCAGCCACCTCGCTTTGAGGCAGTTCATGCAGCTTGTGCATCACGAACACCATCTGGCAGCGCGGCGGCAGCGACGCGATGGCCTCGGTGAGGTGCTCCAGCGTCTGCACTGCGCCATAGTGACGCTCCTGAGTAGGAGCTCCGCTGTCGACCTCTGGCAGCTCTGGGACAGCCACGACCCACGCTTGCCGGCGGCGCTCACTGCGGTAGCGCGTGATGGCATTGTCGTGTGCGACCTTGCGCAACAGCGCCAATGGAGAACGCACGCCGTCCTTTTCGTGCTTTTCCAGCAACTGAACGCACAGGTCATGAATGACCTCGCGAGCAAAGCCATGATCCCCAAAACGCCGACGCACGTGCTCCACCAGTTCGTCATAGTGACGAACCAATGCGGCGAGGAGCGATGGCTTGACGGGGTCGAACTGCACGAGGACCTGCATGGCGGAAGCGAGCGAGTACCCTCGAAGAGGGTGAGAGCAGGCGAATATAAATGAGAATCTATTTCACTCAAAGCATCGATGCACCATAGATAGGCCAAAGCCTGCACTACCCAACTTGATGAAGGTCATCGGACTACCAGCGCCGCAGCCGAGAGGTGAGTCAACCTGATCGCCTGGAGCTGTACCCGCACGACCTTGTCGAGCGCGCCCCCGAAACCAAGCACTGGCGGGCCATCGATGAGGGCGCAAGCTGAGCCCCAGCTACCGGGCGCCCGAAGACCAGACCTAGGCCCGCTCTTTTTCAATCCTCACGTTCGTGTGGATTTTCTTGCAGATTTCTTTTTCTGACTTAAAATCCACACAATCGTGCGGATTTTTATTTTTCTAAGTCCACTTTTTTACAAAAACCGCACGCTCTTGAGGATTTTCCCGGATTTCTACAATTTCCGAGTAAATCCTTACAACCGTGAGGATTTCCACAATGAACTTCCCGATCGACTCGCCCGAGACTCTCGGCCAAGTCATTCGCGCCGCCCGCAAGGCACTGGACCTGCGCCAGGACGATGCCGCCGGAATCATCGGCGTCAGCGAGAACTTCCTCGGCAAGGTCGAGCGCGGCGGTGAAACCGTCCAGTGGGGAAAACTCTTCCAGGTGATGGAGCAACTGGGCCTAAAGATGTCTGTCGAGGTTCCCGACGCAGCCGCAAGTGCCGCTTGGGAGAACTTCATCCGCCTGCGCAACAAGGCGGCGCACGACATCGGTTCCACAAACCGGGGTAATCGGTCATGACCGAACGGCAGCTGAACGTCTGGATCAACTTCGACCTGATCGGCGTGCTGGCCGAGCGCAATGGGCTGTGGACCTTCACCTACTACCCCGAGTGGCTGGCCAACAACCAGGCCTACCCCCTGAGTCCCAGCCTACCGCTGCAGGAAGAGACGCACGTCGACGGCGCGACTGTTCGGCTGGTGCAGTGGTACTTCGACAACCTGCTGCCTGAAGAGGATCAGCGCCGGCTGATTGCCGATGCCGCGCATGTAGGAGTCGAGGACGCCTTCGGCATGCTGCAGCACTTCGGCGCGGAATCTGCCGGGGCGCTGTCGCTGCTGCCGCCCGGCGAGGAGCCGGAAAGAGGAAGCGTGGTCCCCCTCTCTGAAGAAGAGTTGGCCGCGCGCATCCGTAACATGCCCCAGGTAGCGTTGGCCGAGCAGGCCCCCAAGCGCATGTCGCTGGCCGGTGCGCAGCACAAGGTTGGCGTGATCTACGACGGCAAAGAGCTGTTCGACCCGATCGGCACCACGCCCTCGACCCACATCCTGAAACCCGAACACCCCAGCCCGCATTACAGCCAGTCGGTGATTATCGAATGGTTCATCATGACCTTGGCGCGGCGGGTCAAGCTTCCGGTACCGCCGGTGTACCGCATGTACATCCCCGTGCCTGTATTCCTGATTGAACGCTTTGATCGAAAGAGGACCGAGGATGGCTGGGCGCGCATGCACTGCATCGACGCCTGCCAACTGCTGGATCTGGACCGGACCGTCAAGTACAGCCAGGGCAGCGTCGAGCGCCTCCAGCAGATAGCTGACGCATGCACCATCCCCGCAGTGGCCCGGCTTGCGCTCTACAAGTGGCTGCTGTTCAACGTGCTGGTAGGCAACGACGACGCGCACCTGAAGAACGTCAGCTTCTTCATAACCCCGAAGGGAGTCCAACTGGCGCCGTTCTACGATCTGCTGAGTACAGCGGTATGGGAAACAAGGACGTTCGACAAGAACGGATGGCCGGACCAATGCACCACAGCCTGGCCCATCGGCACCGAGGACAAACTGGCTCAACTGAACCGCGACATCCTTCTCGCCGCCGGCGATACGCTGGGTATCAAGCCTACGACTTCGCTGAAGCTGATGAGCCAGCTGGCGCAGGATGTACGGCAAGAGGCTCGCAAGCTGATGGACGAAGTTCAGCATGAGAATGAGCGCATCGCCCAGGAGCGGCCCGAGCTACAGGCCACGTTCGCCGGCGAGATGAAGGCGCTCCGCGCCATCGTCCACATCGTGATCAGCGAGATGACCGCCAAGTTTATCTAGGGTCTCCGGGCGAGCCTCAGGCCCGCCCGGCCCAAGCGCTCCCAGGTTGCATTTCCACGTTCCTGTTTAACCTCGGGGCGCTCAGCACCAGCTGACTACCTCCCGCTGGTGCTGCTCCGCTAATCCAAGGAGCGCCCCATGTCCAGGCAGCACTGAAACCCGCCAACCCCACTCTCCCTCATCACCTGATCGGACCCGCCTGCGGGAGCTGCGCCAAAATCAGAACCTGTCGCTCGACCAGGCCGCCCAGCGGCTGACAGAGCTGGCCGGCAAGGACGTGTCTATCGGCAAGTGGAACCACTGGGAAGTGTGGACGACCCAGCCTTCCAGGTGCGCGACCAGTTCTGGCGCAGCAACGTGCAGCTGTGCTCCGCCAACTTCCCGCTCTATGGCGACATGAGCTCGCGCATGATGCGCACCATTGCAACGCTGGTGCCAAAAATCATCCCGTATTCAATCGACGAGGCCTTCGCCGACTGTGCCGGCATGACCGACAAGCAGGTCTTCGACATCGGCGCTGAGCTGCGCTCACGAGTCCCCAAGTGGACCGGTATCCCGATCGGGGTTGGCATCGGACCCACACTCACTCTCGCCAAGGTCGCTAACTACGCAGCCAAACGCATCTACAAGACCGAGCCCGTCCGACCGTGACGCGTTGCTGGTTATCACACCTATCGGAGAAGTCTGGGGCATTGGCCCAGCGCTATCCGATCGCCTGAAAAGCATGGGAGTGAGTACCGCAGCCGACTTTGCGGTCATGCCCGAACATCTGCTGGCTGGTGTCTTCCCGGTCACCGTACGACGCACTCAGCTGGAGCTGCAGGGAATTGTTGCTATCGCGCCAGACGACCCCAACGCGCCCAGGCAGATAATCAACGCCAGCCGCAGCTTCGGATCTCCAGTCGCAAGCGCTGATGCTCTAGCGCTGGCGCTCTCAACCTTCGCCTCAACCGCGGCCCGGCAACGCTCGTTCGTCAGATCTAGCGGGTGTACGCCAGGTCGAACCCCTTCAGCACGCGCGCCGCGCGTTATCAGCGTTCCCTTCGGGAGGCTACGGCCGGCGACTAATAGGGCTGTTCACGCCACGACTTTCGAGTGGCCTGCTCCCTGACCATGTCTTCCGGTTCCCAGAAGACCGGGACGCCTCCATGCAGCCCTCTTGTCGATCAATTAACGCGGACTAGGCGCAGGGCTGGGCGAGCGTTCGACTGGCTCCGATCCTGCTGGGTCCACTCGGCTTGAATGCGCTTGGCGGTTGCCGCTTGAGCCGGGAGCAGCGGGCGGAAGCCTTGCACCATGGAGTCCAAGGCACTCTCCTGCCCTGCATCGACCAGCTCATTCCACGGATCCCGGATGAACTCACTAAACGGCTTGTTGCTGATCTCACCAATGCGGGCATCGGCGTAGATCTCGACCCACATGTCCAGCTCGTCCGGGGAAATGTCGCGGTAGGAAGTAGCTCTGGCAGTTGTCATGGTGCGTGTCTCTTGGCTGGGTGATGACTTCACCCTACCCGCACCCGGAGATATGCAACCCCATCGAATCAGCCCAGAGCGTCAAAGCTGCGCGCCACTTGAATCGTCTTGCGCAGCAGCACGCGCTCTTTCCTATTCAGCTTGATCAGCTTTCGATACTGCTCGAAGTAGTCTTCGTAACGGTTGTAGAGCTCCTCAATCCATACCTCCATTTTCCCCAGGTACCGGCGATCCTGCCGATCAGCCTTCCCCTTTGGGAGCGTCAGCTCATGTCTCTTCCGCTTCCCGTCATCGGTCGAGAACGTGTAACGAAACCAAAGAATCGAGAAGGAACCTGACGCAGAAAACCTCGTGCGTGGAGCTATATACAGCATCGAGTTTGTTGCTTTGCAATGAGCCAGCCCATCCGCCCAGAAGGCGTCGACCCGCGCCTTGGCTTCGGTGCACAACATTGCGAATTCAGCCTCGATTCGATCGTGGTTTTCGGTGTACAGCTCTGTCATGTTCATTTTCGTATTCATGTCCATTCCTATCTATAGGGATATTACACGAGACTCCCTATATATCCGTCAGACGCAACGGATCAAGGAAAACCGGCATGCCAGAAATTCCTATCAAATGTCAGATTATCCCCATAGATAGAGGTACCTCTGTGTGAAGTATTATTTAAAATAAACGTGAAGCACAAGTACCTATAAATCTATGGGGATAAGTAAAAACAAGCCTATTGTAAATGCCGGCAATGAATGGTGGCCAGAACAGCTTGAAAGCGCTTGCAAGCGGATGATCCCAGCATAGGAATGCGCCTGGACGCCGGCGGTGGGTTAGATCATTCAAAAAGGAAAAAGGGCGACCCGCAGTGGGCTCAATTGAGGGGTTGCATCTCAAAAAAGGGTGTCAGTGTGGTTCACAGATACAGCAGTCGACCTTTAGTCGACCGTTTGTGATCTGAGCCAGGTCGCGAGGATGAGGGTTCGCCGCGCCGGCCTGAAGCAAGGAATCGCAGAGTTACTTTTGCATACCTTTTGAGAACCTTTTTGGTGGCGGTAATTTGCGGAGAGGATACTTCGGGTAGCAGCTCAACATTCAGCATCCAGGCAAAAATGCCTGCGCCGCGCGGGTCTTTTCATAGGCGTGCTGATTGCAGCTTCATCACGCGACCTCTTACGTCTGTGGCCGATAGATCCATTGCCCACGGCGAAATAACTTCTGCCGGCCTCCCCAAGCCTGTAATCGGCCAAACAACCCCACTTGCATACAGCAGCTCTCATGCTCAGATGACTGCTGCCCGATTAGCGCGCGCTCTTTTTGCTCAAAAGCACCTTTTTTTCTCGGCAGCACCAAGTGCATACGACTCATGCGAGCCGCACTAATGAAGCGCGAGATCCGGCCCTTTTTTGGGTACCAATACAGCCTTCCCAGCGAGAAATCCCGGTCACGATGAGTCCAGTAAACATCGTTGAGGGAAGAGCTACCCATGAACAAAAAACAAAATGCTTTAGCCGAGGGGATCAAGGCAGCTTCATGCACCCATCCAGCAGCTCTGAGCTGGGTGACGCAATGAGAGCCACCGTTGACTCAGGCGACATGGACAAAGTCTCGGAAGAGAGGATGGCCGAGCTGTTGGGAACCACCAAGCGGGCGCTGCAAGCCCGGCGCGCGCGCAAGCAGATCCCGGAAGGGGTGTGGATCAAAACGGGCCGCCAGATCATTTACAGCAAGCGGAGATATGACGAATGGCTCGAAAGCCAATGGATATGCCCACCGGAGTGGAAGTCTTCCGTAACTCAATCCGTATCCGTTTCATCTGGAACGGGCGACGCTGCAACGAAACGCTCCCGTATCCCGTCACGCAGAAAGGGATCGCAGCTGCATCCATTCTTAGAGATCAAGTAGTCCGCCTAGCCAAGATGGGTCTGCTGGACGACGCCAAGTACGTAGAGCTGTTTCCCAGCTCGGCAGTACCGGTGGGCGGTGTTATGTGTTTTGGCGAGTTCACGCAGCTGTGGCTGGATAGTCGGGAAATTACGGATGGCACTCGGCTCAACTACAAAAGCATCCTTAACCGGTATTGGATGCCGCATTTGGCGCTGATCCGAGTGGACCTCATCACAACTACCCTGTTACGTCGCATCGTTGCTGGAACCAAATGGATATCGCCCGGCGTAAAGCGAAACGCACTTTTCAAAGTCTCAACGATTTTGAAGGCGGCTGTTGCGGATGGAGTAATTGAGCGAAACCCGGCAGACGCATTGGAAAATGCCAAAACGATCGCGCAAGGAGATCGACCCATTCACTCAAGATGAAGCCAATCGCATCATTGAGCGACTGTACCAGAACGAGCATTGGCCGAGCTCGATTTACGCAGCCTTCTACGAGTTCGTTTTCTTCACGGGGTTACGTCTTTCAGAGGCTTTAGCCCTTCGTTGGGATGCCGTGGACATGAATCAACGGGTAGCGCATGTTCGTCGAACGGTCGCACTGGGTGTCATTGAAGAACGCACCAAAACTGGTAGCGACCGCTTCGTGCTGCTGAATGAACGAGCCATGCATGCCCTGGAATTTGCCAAGGCGTATGCAGAACGCCGCAAGTCCGGAACAGGAAAAGTAATCGAAACGCCCTATATATTTCCGCCGTCGAAAAACAACGAGTACGTGAAGCAGACGTCCGATCTGCACCACCAGTGGCGGCCAGTGCTGAAAGCGTTGGGCGTCCGTTATCGGCCGCCGTACAACTGCCGTCATACCTATGCGACAATATGTTTAATGTCTGGCATGAACCCCGCATTCATATCCCAGCAGCTCGGCCATAGCGTGCAGATGCTGCTTTCTACGTATGCCCGCTGGATCAACTCGAGCTCCGATTGGAGCGAACTGGAAAAGCTGAATATTGGTATCAAATTGGTATCAGGCGTTCCAGCCCACAGCTAAGTTATTGATAGGTAAGCTCTTTGATCTCCACCGCAAACATCACCATGCAATTCGGGGCTAAGCCCCTGTTCGAAAACGTTTCCGTCAAGTTCGGCAACGGCAACCGTTACGGTCTGATCGGAGCCAATGGCTGCGGCAAGTCGACATTCATGAAGATTCTCGGTGGTGATCTCGAATCGAGCGGTGGCCAGGTGATGCTGGAACCCAACGTACGCCTGGGTAAGTTGCGTCAGGACCAGTTTGCCTACGAAGACTTCAGCGTCATCGATACCGTGATCATGGGTCACGAAGAGCTGTGGAAGGTCAAGGCTGAGCGTGAGCGTATTTACTCGCTGCCGGAAATGACCGAAGCCGACGGCATGGCCGTGGGCGAGCTGGAAACCGAGTTCGGCGAGATGGATGGCTACACCGCCGAATCGCGCGCCGGTGAACTGCTGCTCGGCCTGGGTATCCCGCTGGCCCAGCATTTCGGCCCGATGAGCGAAGTCGCTCCAGGCTGGAAACTCCGCGTGCTGCTGGCTCAGGCGTTGTTCTCCAACCCGGAAGTGCTGCTCCTCGACGAGCCGACCAACCACCTGGACATCAACACCATTCGCTGGCTGGAAAACATTCTCACGGCGCGTAACAGCACCATGATCATCATTTCCCACGACCGGCACTTCCTGAACAGCGTATGCACGCACATGGCCGACCTGGATTACGGCGAGCTGCGTCTGTTCCCCGGCAATTACGACGAGTACATGACCGCGGCGACCCAGTCGCGCGAGCAATTGCTCTCTGATAACGCCAAGAAGAAGGCGCAGATTGCCGAGCTGCAATCCTTCGTCAGCCGCTTCTCGGCCAACGCCTCGAAGGCCAAGCAAGCCACCTCGCGTGCCAAGCAGATCGACAAGATCCAACTGGCCGAGGTCAAGCCGTCCAGCCGCGTCAGCCCGTTCATCCGCTTCGAGCAAACCAAGAAGCTGCACCGCCAGGCCGTGACCATCGACAAACTGGCCAAGGGCTTCGACGGCAAAGAGCTGTTCAAGAACTTCAGTTTCCAGGTCGAAGCCGGCGAGCGCATCGCCATCATCGGCCCCAACGGTATCGGCAAGACCACCTTGCTGCGCACGCTGGTCGGCGAACTGGCCCCGGATGCCGGCGAAGTGAAATGGACCGAAAGCGCCGAAGTCGGTTATTACGCCCAGGACCATGCCCACGACTTTGAAGACGACTGCAATCTGTTCGACTGGATGAGTCAATGGACGCAAGGCGGCGAACAGCTGGTCCGCGGCACCCTCGGGCGCATGCTGTTCTCCAACGACGAGATCCTCAAGTCAGTCAAAGTCATCTCCGGTGGCGAGCAAGGTCGCATGCTGTTTGGCAAGCTGATCCTGCAAAAGGCCAACGTCCTGCTGATGGACGAACCGACTAACCACCTGGACATGGAATCCATCGAGGCGCTCAACCTGGCCTTGGAAAACTATCCGGGCACCTTGGTATTCGTCAGCCATGACCGTGAATTCGTTGGCTCGTTGGCCACACGCATCATCGAGTTGAGCGAAAACGGCGTCGTCGATTTCAGCGGCACCTATGACGACTATCTGCGCAGCCAGGGCGTGATCGTCTAGGTTCGCCGACGTTACCTACAACGCCCCGCTCAGTCGGGGCGTTGTGTTTTCTGGCGCTACAAAATGCTACGCAGCCCATTAGTTAGTTAGCTTCCTTTTAATAACGACTGCGGCGATCATTGCAGCGTGTTTCCGCGCCTGTGAACCTTGTCATGTCCAGTCAAGACTCCGCCCAATCTAGCTCGAAGATGCCCCTCCTGCCGATCATTGGGATCGTCATGTTTTCCTTCTTGGGCTACCTCTGCACGGGTATTCCGCTGGCCGTGCTGCCTGCCTATGTTGACCAAACTCTGGGCTATGGCAGCGTGTTGGCCGGTCTGACTATCGGCTTGCAATATTTCGCCACACTGCTCTGCCGCCCAATCGCTGGCCGCATCGCCGACACCAACGGCTGCAAGCGCGGCGTTGTCTACGGATTGATTGGCATCGGCGTGAGCGGCCTGCTCACCCTGCTCGCCACCTTTCTGCACGGCCAGCCCCTGGCGAGCTTGTTGATACTGCTGACCGGCCGCATTGCGCTCGGCGCTGCACTGAGCATCATTGGCGTCAGCGCGCTCAGCTGGGGCATTGCCCGAGCGGGCACTGAGCACACAGCGCAGGTGATTTCCTTGAATGGCGTCGCAGCCTATGGCGCAATCGGCCTCGGCGCGCCACTCGGGGTGATTTTTGTCGACCACCAGGGACTCTGGACCCTTGGCGCATCGCTGGCTCTGCTCGCTGTTATCGGCCTGCTGATGGTCTGGCCCAAGCGTTCGGAGCCGGTCATTGCCGGCGAACGGTTGCCCTTCATTGCCGCGCTTGGACGTGTTTTTCCCTACGGCTGCGGCCTAGCACTTGGCTCGATCGGCTATGGCACGCTGACGGCCTTTGTCACCCTGTACTACGCCAGTCTCGGCTGGGACGGCGCAGCCTATTGCCTGACCGCCTTCGGCGTGTTTTTCATTGCCGCGCGCCTGCTGTTCACCGGCAGCATTAACCGTTGGGGCGGCTTTCGCGTGGCCATCATCTGCCTGGGCATCGAAACCCTTGGCCTGGTTCTGCTGTGGCTAGCGCCCTCCACGTCGGTAGCAGTGGTCGGCGCATCGTTGGCGGGCTTTGGTCTGTCGCTGGTGTATCCAGCGCTGGGTATGGAAGTGATCGGCCGCATCCCGGCCAGCAGCCGCAGCGCGGGGTTAGGTGCCTATGCGGTGTTCTTCGACCTGGCGCTGGCGATTGCCGGGCCGTTGATGGGTGTGGTTGCCCGAGGCTATGGCTATGCCTCAATCTTTCTGATCTCGGCGTTGCTGTCGTTCGCTGGATTGCTGCTCAGCGTCTGGTTGGCGCGCACTAAGCGCTGACTGGGAGCATTACTCAACGGGACCTGCCACAAGCCCCATTTGCCGCGAGGCCACCATGACCGCCGATCAAATCGCCGCTTTCTGCCTGCAATTGCCGGGGGCTCGCGAGGACCTCAAGTGGGGCAGCAATCGAGTGTTCTCTGTGGCGGGCAACAAGATGTTCGCCATCCTCGACTTCCTCGGCGCCGGTCTGGCCTTCAAGGTCGATACCGAGCTGTTCCTAGGTTATGTCGACCGTCCCGGCATCCACCCGGCGCCCTATCTGGCGCGCGCGTACTGGATCAGCATGGATGCGCCCTACCCGCTCGGCGACGGCGAGCTGCGCGACTTGCTCATACGCTCGCATCAACTAGTGGTTCGCAAGTTGCCGAAAATTCGTCAGGTAGGGCTATTACTGGATCAGTAGGGAAATAGGCCGATTCAACTGCCGGCCATGAAGCGACCGTCCAGCACAAGCCAATCGACCCAGAAGCCCTGGTGCAGCAACACGATGGCCCAGAACACTACCTGGAATGACAGCTTGCGGGTCTTGTGGCGGAACAGCTGCTGCGCGACCAGGGCTCCGGGCCATCCACCCAGCAATTCGGTCACATGCAGGCTGTTTTCTGAGGTGCGCCAGCGGCCTTTCTGCGCCTTGTGCTTATCACCCCAGTACTGCAGGAAGCTGACGACACTGAACAATGGATACGCCAACAGTGGCCAGACCACGCCGGTCGTCAGCAGCTGTTTCATCGCACCGGCAGCGGGCAGGCTGCAGAGCACCACAAACAGCAACAGTTTCACCGGCAGAGCCTGAATGCTGGGAGCGGCTGCTAGCGTGGCGTGCGCCTTCGATGGGCTCTGCTTAAGCTGCGGTTGTACCGGTTTACGCCGAATTGCCGGGTGATCCAGACTCAGGCTTTCGCCGCGCATGTGCTCGGCGCGTATCCGTCCCTGTTGATCCAGGACGCTGATGAACAACACCGCTTGCCCTGGCTGAGGCCGGCGATCGCCGCGCACCGCGGAAATATGCACGAAGACATCCTCGCCACCGCGCTCAGGCTGGATAAAGCCAAATCCCTTGTCATCATTCCAACTTTTCAGCAGGCCACGCTCTTCCATCCTTGAACCCTCCGAGCATCAGCTGTGCGCTGTGCTCCAGTCGATCCATCCCATCTGCCAGGTTGCCAGGATCAGCAAGCCAAAACCGATCCGGTACCAGGCGAATGCCGCATAGCTATGGCTGCCAATGAACTTCAGCAGGCCGCGCACCGCGATCATCGCGAAGATGAACGAAGTGACGAAGCCGGCGGCAAATACCGGAAGATCGTCAGGCTGGAACAGTTCGCGGTATTTGTAGGCCGAATAGACCGCGGCGCCGACCATGGTCGGCATGGCGAGAAAGAAGGAAAACTCGGTCGCCGCCTTGCGCGACAAGCCGAATAGCAGTCCTCCGATGATGGTCGCTCCCGAGCGTGAGGTTCCAGGAACCATTGCCAGACACTGGGCGAGGCCGATTTTCAAGGCATCTTTCCAGCCCATGTCATCGACCGTGTCTACGTGGATCACGTGTTGACGGCGCTCGGCCCACAGCATGACCACTCCGCCGACCAGTAGGGCCCCCGCTACGGTGATCGGGTTGAACAGATACGCGTGAATCAAGTCGGCGAACAAAACACCCAAGACTACCGCTGGAATGAAGGCGATCAGCAAATTGCTGGTGAAGCGCTGCGCCTGGCGCTCGGTCGGTAGCCCGACGACCACCTCGATGATCTTGCGTCGGAACTCCCAGACCACAGCCAGAATCGCCGCCAGCTGAATGATGATGTTGAAAGCAATCGCCCGCGGGCCATCGAAGCCAATCAGATCGGCTACGATGATCTGGTGCCCAGTACTGGAAATCGGCAGGAATTCCGTCAGCCCTTCGACGACACCCAAAATCAGCGCCTGAGCGGCGGTCAAAAAATCCATGCAATCCCCTATAAGCGAAGTAAAGCCTCGCCAATCGATAAATTATTCAAGCCAGACGGTGCTCGGCGAGCCCGAGACTCACCGGCGAAAAGTCGGTTCCAGCAAATGGACATCAAGCGCTACAACTACCCGGTTAGCACTCAGGTTGCCGCTTGAGCGCCGAAATGCTATCAGAGGCGAATAACAAACACTGCATCCGAGATGACAAAGAGCATGGAGCACCAGGAAATCGACCTGCGTCAGCCGCAAAACCAGGATCTCATCTGGGATTTGGGGAGCATGGCCCGACGTGAGCTGGCCGAGCGTTTCATGCGCCTGTTCGAGAATCGCTTATGCGTTTACTCCGAATCGGTGCGCCAGCTGTACACCAACTACAGCCTGCATTTTCCCAGCGATCTCGGTCGTAAGATGGTGGTGCTGCCAAACGCCTATGCGTTCCACGACACGCTGCATGGCATAGACGCCGATGCCATCCGCAAAACCGGGCTGTTCGTGCTTCCCGGGTCGTTGTTGGGAAAACCCGGCCTGCTGCTCGCCAATCACTTGGACGAAGGTGGTCAGCCGCCGAAAACCATGTCGTTCAAAACGGCCTTGGCGCAAATCATCAGCAAACAACAACAGGCCGGTGGTTTGTTCCTGCCCATTATGCAGAAAGGCGATCTGCGCGAATTCGATCAGCAGATGCCTTACATCCATTTGCACCGACTGCAATTGAACAAGCTCGATCATCTCTCGGCATTCGACCGAAACGACATCCAAAACAGCATCACCAAGAAATTGATGGAGCTGTATCGAAACGCCGACAAACTTGCCTGCTAGTCGCGGCGAGACGCCCGGAGCGATCTCTATCGCCGTGATAGCGGCATTTCTGCGTGATGAATGCCTGCGCGGATGTATTGAAACTGCAACACCTACACGCCACAAACTTCAATAAAACGGTCAAAACCAGCACTTTCAGCCTGGCTGTTTCACTTTTGACACATCCACTGCAAAGCCACTCTAAGTCACGCACCGCTAGGGATAGAGGTCTATCGGCAGCTATCCGGGTGTCTCAGTCGCTATACAACCAACCTCATGCCCCACTACAGACAAAAACCATAACCAACTGATTAATCTGTAGTTTATAGGTTTTGGCACAACTCCTGCGCTAGCTCGGTCCGGTACCGCTAGACGGAAAAGGAATTGCTGCCATGGATCATTACGCTCGTACAGCCGCGCTCTCGCTGCTCACTCTGTCGATCACTGCTCTTTTTCCCTGCACGTTCAGTTATGCCCAAGACGGCATCATCGTCTTGCAACGCACTGTGCAGCCGCGTGTAGCCACGCGCCCTACCGACATCCCCGATCCTCGCCCCACCGTCGTCAACGCCAATATCTCGCAACCGGTCAATCAGGCTGTCAGCGGCGCGGGTGGTGGCGGGACGGTTAGCCAAGAGCTGGGCGACGCGGACTTCGCCAATATCACCAGTGGTAGTGGCATCAAGGCGACCATCATGCCGGGCGGCAATCTGCCTGGCTTCGGCTCGGCGGTAGGTAGCGGTTCGACGACTCACCAGAACATCTCTGGCAGCGCCCCTGGCCATAGTGGCGGCGGTGCGGGCAGCGGCCTGGCCGGAACAATCAACGGCACAGTGCAGCGCGGCCTGGCTCCGTTGCAGATGCTGGGTGGAGGCGAATGACCATGCTGCGGCTAACCCTTGTCCTCGCCTGCGCCTGCCCCCTTCTGGCGCTGGCCGATCCGGCACAACACCAGTCCCGGATCGACTCCAGCGCCAGCAACTATCGCGGGATCGTCTCCATCAACCAGGCCGCCGGCGACTATCAGCAGCAAAGTAATGCGCGGGCATTGGCGATTGGCCTGGCTGGTTCCGCCGCTACCCAGCAGCGGCAAACGCTCCAGGTCGATGACATCCAACCGGCACTCAATGCCACGGCGAGCATTGACGGCGCCGCATTTACCGCGGGTAGCGGCGTACTGGGCGTCAATCAATCGGCCGGAGCAGCGACCCAGCAGGCCAACAGTGTGCGGATCAGCATTCAGACGGCCCCGCTAAGCCTGGACGACAGCGTCCTGGCGCAGAGCGTGGCCATCACAGCGAACTCCGGTCCAGTTGTAGCAACCCCAGGGGAGCGACGTGTCGTCACCGACGACAAGGCTTTTGTCGGTAGCCGTGGTGTGGTGCAGCTGAACCAGAGCGCGGGGGTCGGCAGCCGCATGGCTAACACCCTCAGCATCAGGGTTGCGGATTAACCCTGAGACAAACGTTGAAAAAAGTAAGTCCAACATTGCAAGGAGAAACACCATGAAAGCAAGAATGGTAATGACGCCGTTGGCATTCGCCCTGGCAACCGCCATGGCAGCAACCGCAGTGCAGGCCGAAAGCCAGAACAACCAGCAGTTCTTTCAAAGCGGCGCCGAAGCGACCGTCGATGACTCGCAGAGCATTCAGGAGAATAAAGTCATCAACGAAGGCACCGTGAACGATGCATCGGCCACCAACATCGGCCAAGCCGCGTCGGGCAATATCGGCATCAACATCGTTGCCGGTACCAATAACCAGCAGGCCAATGCGGCTGCGCTGGCCACTGCGGATGCCCAGTTCGTCTTCGGTTCTGCCAGCGCGTCGACCACCGTCGGGCAAACCCTGCAAGGCAACGTTGTAAAAAACTACGCCAATCCGAGCACCGCCACGCTGACCAATGCGCTGAACAATGCATCGGGTAACGTTGCGGCGAACGTGGCGGCCGGTACTTACAACCAACAGAAAAACGACCTCGCGGCAGCTGTTTCCGCCGGCCGTTTCTCCACGGCAACAAGCAGCGCGACCCAGGACATCAGTGGGGAGACCACCAATAACAAGGCCACGCTGGAATATGCCGCAGCCAATGTGAGCCTCAGCCTGAGCGGTGTCGGCGGGACTTACTCGGGCAGTTCCGATCAGGAAGGTGATGTTTATCTCGACACCTGGAACGGAGAATTCCACCCAGCCGGCCCCAATACCGGCCACGTTGACGTCGATAGCGCCGCTCAAGGCGCCACCGATAGCAACAACGACGGTGGCGCGTTCCACTTCAACGAGCAAGGCGATATCAGCCTCAGCGGCAACGTGACAGGTCAGCTGCCAGTAGTAGCCGGCTTCCAGGCTCCGGTCACCAACACCGCCACGCTGACCAACTCACTTAACGGCGTGTCCGGCAATGTCGGGGTCAACATCGCAGCAGGTAGCGGTAACCAGCAAAGCAACTCGCTGGCCATTGCCGCAGGTTGCACCTCCTGCCCTGCCGGTGGCACCTCACCGGGCAGTGAAAGCGGGCTGCGCCTCTAAAGCTGTGGTATGGGACTCCGGCTTCGGCCGGAGTTCTTTTCTTTCATAGCGTAAGGATCGCGCCATGCGCACGCTTGCCGTCACGCTTCTCTGCCTGCCCCTACTGGCCAATGCGGCGCAATTGCCCTTGGCAGTTCTTCCAGGCGGAGCATTGGCGTTCAAACCCGTCGAAAGCTTTCGCGAAAGACGCTTCAGTAACCTCGTCGAACAGAAGACTGACTTCAGCTGCGGTGCCGCATCGCTGGCCACCATCCTCTATCAGGCGTACCGGCTGGATGTCGATGAGAACACCGTTATCCAAGGCATGCTCAGCCAAGCCGACCATGAGCTGGTTCGCAGCCAAGGCTTTTCGATGCTGGACATGAAGCGCTATGTCGAAGGCATCGGGCTACGGGCCCGTGGCTATCGAATCCCCGCCGAGGAGCTCAATCAGCTCAAGGTGCCCGCGATCGTGCTTCTAGATGTTCGCGGCTACAAACACTTCGTTGTCCTGCAACGAACCACCCGCCAATGGGCCTACATCGGCGACCCGGTTCTTGGGCATAAACGCTACAGCCTGGAGGATTTCGAGAGGGGCTGGAACGGCATCGTCTTTGCCGTTATCGGTCAGGGATATGACCGGGCCAACGTCCTGTTGGCGCCACCCGAACCACTCACGGCTCGGCACCAACTCGATCGATTCCGCCCAGTAAAGGATGCAGAGCTTATGGAGTTTGGCTTTCTCCAGAGCGATTTCTTCTGAGGGGCTCTGCCCCGGGAGCAAGAAATGAAGACTTATCAATGGCTGGCTGGCTGCCTTATCGCCGGAAGCATGCCTCTCCAAGCGGCAAATCTGTTTCAACCAATGGAACTGAACGACCACGAATTATCTCAATTACGCGGCCGCTATGTCCTTCCCGACCGCATTGTCAGCTTCGGCGTAACCATGAGCAGTAGCTGGCAGAACGCCAACGGCCAGGTTCTCGGTGGGCAACTCAACATGCAGATCCAGCAGGGCCTCGCCAAACCGGTGTTCAACGTCACGACGTTCAATGGCAGCGGTCAAGCGACGCAGGCGGGCTCCGGACAACTGATCGGCGGCGAAGGGCTGAATCAGGTCCAGGGCGTAGTGCAAAGCACGCGCTCGGCGGGTGACTTCAACGTCAGCCAGAACGGTATCAACATCGATGTCACGCACGGTACTCAGGCCCCGCTCGCGGAAGGTCAAAACAGCTTGGCCAACACCATCCAAACCAGTGACCTGGGCGTAGTCCGCATCAACTCTGGCAATGGCGGGTTACAGCTGGCCATCAACGCCAACGGCCAAGGATCTTCGCTGCAGCAATTGGGCGCGGGAGGGGCGGTCCAACGCACCGACATCGTCGGTTCGAACAACCGGGTAGAGAACGTCGCCGCACTGAACGTAATGCTTCGCGAAAACATGCCATCGGCCAGTGGGCTGAATTGCGCTTGGGAACAACTTAAAAGCCTGCAGCCCACGGGCTATTGATCTCGCAGAGGAGCAACCATGACCAACAAGGACGTAATGATGCCCAAGCGTTTGACCGCCTGCGTGATGGCAGGCGTCGCAGCCTTGGTCGCATTGCCGCTGCAGGCAGCTACGGAGGCAGAAGCCTCCACCCTGCAACATCAACTGATTGAACTCAAGGATCGATATGAGTCCCAGCAGAAAGCGCTAATGGTGCTTGAGCAGCGACTTCGCCAGATCGAAGCGCAACCGCCGGCACCGCAACGCCCGGCCACTCGCCCGCTCAGCAAACAGCCCAACGAGACGGTCGCGCAGCAGGGTTCCGGATATGGAACCAGCTTGCAGGATGACAACACGCCCGCGCGCAGCGTCGAGAATCTGTATGACGAAGCAAGTGGCTTCTTCGGTGGCGGCGCCTTCAGCGTGGAAACCGGGCTCAGCTACTCCCACTACGATACCCGCCAGCTGTTCCTTAATGGCTTCCTGGCTCTGGACAGCATCTTTCTTGGCAATCTCGGGGTCGACCAGATCAACTCCGACTACTTCACCCTCGACTTAACCAGCCGCTACAACTGGCACCAGCGCTGGCAGTTCGATGTGAATGCGCCAATCGT
The DNA here is from genome assembly GCF_024730785.1 of Pseudomonas sp. LS44. Lineage (NCBI taxonomy): Bacteria > Pseudomonadati > Pseudomonadota > Gammaproteobacteria > Pseudomonadales > Pseudomonadaceae > Pseudomonas > Pseudomonas sp. LS44. The sequence continues at coordinate 2,047,247 of NZ_CP102830.1, read as the reverse complement.
TTATCGCCAGTCCACCTACGAATCGGCAGGAGCCGCCGGCGGTGCGTCCAATCAGATCAGCGATGAAACCGTGAAAGGCGACCCGCGGCTCGGCGACGTCAATTTCGGCGTGTCGTACAAGTTCATGGATGAGAGCGAAAGCCAACCCGATGCCGTCGTCAGCTTTCGGGTCAAGGCACCGACTGGCGACGAGCCTTATGGCATCAAACTGGAACCTGTGCCCGGCAATAACAACCTCAACGTCCCCGAAGACTTGCCCACCGGCAACGGCGTGTGGTCCGTTACGCCGGGGCTGTCGCTGGTCAAGACAGTCGACCCGGCAGTGCTGTTCGGTAATATTTCCTATACCTACAACCTGGAGGAGTCGGTCGATGACCTCAGCCCGACCCAGGGCGTCAAGCAGCCGGGCAAAGTCAAACTAGGTAACTGGTTTCAATACGGCATGGGGCTTGCGTTTGCCCTCAACGAGCGCATGAGTCTTTCCATGTCGTACTCGCAACTGATAGCGCAAAAAAGCAAAGTAAAGTCGGATGGTCTGGAGTGGGAAACGGTGTCGGGCAGCGATGCCAATGCTGCCTACTTCAACATCGGCTCAACCTTCGCGGTGAATCAGAATTTGACCGTGGTGCCCAACTTGTCCATTGGACTGACGCCAGATTCGCCAGACTTCACGTTCAGCGTCAAATTCCCCTACTACTTCTGAACTAACTATCGCCCGGCCATTGATGGCCGGGTTTTGCGCTGTCGCTCAGCGAATCTGATGCTTGTGCATCAGGCGGTAAAAGGTCGGTCGCGAGACACCTAACACCCGTGCGGCCTGGCTGAGATTGTTAGAGAAACGCGCCAGCACATCACACAACGCCTGGCGCTCCGCTTGGAAAATGTAAGCTTCCAGGGTTTGCTGGGCTGCGCAGGGCATTTCGCTAAGATCGAGGCCCAGATTGATCGCCTCGATTTGCCTTCCCTCGGCCAATACCAATCCGCGACGAACGCGATTGGCTAGCTCGCGGACATTTCCCGGCCACGGATGAGTCTTCATCGCGGTTAGTGCGCCCTCGCTGAACTTGCGCGGACGGCGGCCGATTTCCTGGCTGTAAAGCTGTGAGAAGTAGTCGGCCAGCAGCGGAATATCTCCCGGCCTGCTGCGCAACGGCAGCGTCTCTACTTGCAGCACATTGAGACGGTAAAAGAGGTCCTCACGAAAGCGGCACGACTCGATGGCTTTTTCCAGATTGACGTGAGTCGCCGCAAGAACGCGCACATTGATCGGAATGGGCTGCGTACCGCCGACCCGCTCGATTTGCTTTTCTTGCAGTACCCGCAACAAGTTGGCTTGCAGGTCCAGAGGCAGGTCGGCGACCTCATCGAGGAACAACGTGCCACCGGCGGCGGACTCGAAACGGCCGATCTTGCGTTGGTGAGCGCCGGTAAACGCGCCCTTCTCGTGGCCGAACAATTCCGACTGAATCAGATGCTCTGGAATTGCCCCGCAATTAACTGCCACGAATGGACCATTGGCACGCCGCGACTGGCGATGCAAGGTTCTGGCAACGAGTTCCTTACCGGTGCCGCTTTCGCCATGTACCAGGACGGTGGAGTCCGTTGCGGCCAACTTCGTGAGCAGTTTGCGCAGCTCTTGCATCGGCTTACTCTGGCCGAGCAATTCGTTGCCTAGATCATCGCGACTTTCACGCCCGCGTCCACGCAAGCGAGCCATGCCGAATGCACGCCCCAGAGTTACTTGGACACGATCGACATCGAAGGGAAGCGTATGGAAATCGAAAAACCACTCGCTGATGAAATCGCCCACGTGCTGATGCCGCAAAGCGTCTGCACTCAATACCGCGATCCACTCGGTATTGCTGTTCGAGATCAGCTCCTTGATGCTTTCCGGGCGCGGAAGCTGGGCAGCTTGCAATCGCAATAAGCCAACGTCACAGGCCGGTGGATCGAGATTGTCTAGCGTACAACTGGATACCTCCCAACCAGCACTTTTCAACTCGGGCAGTAATCTCAGGCAATCAGCACAAGGCTCGACCACCAAAAGGCGTCGCGCCGGATCGACCACGTCGAACATTGTTATTCCTTGGCGTCAATTATTAGTAATCCATTCAAAACAGATGCTTGTTTCGACAAATGGAGGCTAGCCTGTTTTTTGACGCGCCTTGGAAGCTTTTCTCATAAATCTAGATTCATCAATAACATGCAGACGAATTCGAATGAGTTACTGGTACTGATGTGCCAAATTTATGACTGTTTGCCAAGATTTGGCGGTTGGCCTAACGTCCGCACACCCACGTAACAAGGAAGTTTTTGTTCATGCGTACTTTTCGCCCCGTTCTGATAATTGCCATTGGCACCCTACTGATTGCTCTGGCGATACCGCTTTATTACATCGCCCGTCCCAATCTGCCGGTTTATCAGCAACCAACCGCCCTCCACTATCTAGACCAGTGGAGTCCAGAGGCGCGGCAAACCTACTACTACACGCCGCAAGGCACACGGGTGAAAGGACTGCGCTATGACTGGTTCGTCGCCCTGGAACTGCCTTTTTCCAGCGCCAAGTTCGCTACCCCCGATTACCTTGCGCGCTTTGGTTTTCTGATTGATCCGCAGCAGCGCGCATCGCAACTCAACCCAGGCAATTTACCGGTGGGCTTTGCCCGTCACGCTGACGAGGCCACCGGTAATCAGTACCTGGATATCACCTGTTCCGCCTGTCATACCGGCGAGCTGCGCTATCGCGGCAACGCCATTCGCATCGATGGCGGCGCCGCCCTGCATTCGCTTGCCTCCACGGTGCCGACCCTACGCGGCGGCGGATTCGGTCAGGCACTAGGCATGAGCATGGCGCTCACCTACTACAATCCATTGAAGTTCAGACGCTTCGCCAAAGAGATTCTCGGCGAGCGCTATGAGCTGGAGCACGACCAACTGCGCCGGGATTTCAAAACCGTTCTCGATCGTCTCATGGCGACTGCCTACAACGACTGGCACCGCGATCTGTATCCGACCGAAGAAGGCTTCGGCCGCACCGATGCGTTCGGTCGCATTGCCAACAGCGTGTTTGGCGATGTAATCGATGCAAGCAACTATCGGGTCGCCAATGCGCCGGTGAGTTATCCGCAGGTCTGGGATATCTGGAAATTCGATTGGGTGCAGTGGAATGGCTCGGCGATGCAACCCATGGCGCGCAACATCGGCGAAGCGTTGGGCGTGGGTGCCACCCTAAGAATATTCGACGATCACGGCCAAGCCGTTGCCGAACCTGATCGGTATGCCTCCAGCGTGCGTCTGCGCGAGCTGTATACCCTCGAGCAAACGCTCAAACAGTTGCGACCACCCGCTTGGCCGGAACAGGTACTCGGCAAAGTCGATCGCGAGTTGGCCAGCCGAGGCCGAGCGTTGTTCGAGGAAAATTGCGCCTATTGCCATGCGCCAGTGGCGAAACCCGCGAACAAGCGTTATGCCCCGACGCGCGATCCGGAATGGCATCTGCGGGTCGTTCCCACATCTATCGTCGGTACTGACACGACCGCCGCCGACAACATTGCCGACCACCGTTTCGACATCCGCAAGTTGGGCTGGGACAAACAACAGCTCGGCAAGCTAGACGTGAAACTCTTTGGCTCCAGCCTTGAGCGAGTCGATCTAGGCAGTATTTCCAGCGCCAAGGGCCTCGCCTATATCACCGCATACGTGGAAAACCGTGCCTACCTCGATGCTGGAATCAGCGCCGATGTGCGGGCGGAAATGGACGGTTTCGGGTTGCCTATCAGCGTACAAGAGAAGCGTGGCTATAAAGCCCGTCCCCTCGATGGCATCTGGGCAACTCCGCCGTTCCTACACAACGGCTCGGTGCCCAATCTGTTCCAGCTACTTTCGCCGCGCCTTGAGCGCGCCAGTGAGTTCTGGGTAGGCAGCCACGAGTACGATCCACAGCGGGCCGGCTTTCGGACCGAGAAACTCGCCGGCGGCTTTCTGTTCAAGACGTCGGTTACCGGTAACAGCAATCGCGGCCATGAGTTTCGCGATGGCTGTCGCAGCGAAGGCGTGATCGGCCGTGGGCTGGAGCCCAGCGAACGGTGGGCGCTGGTCGAGTATCTGAAAACGCTAGGCAATCCCCAGCTCGAGGCACAACTCACGCCCATCACCGCCAAACCGTGGACGCCTGGGCCAAATTGCCACGGACTGATCTCGCTTGCGGCCACGAAACAATAGGAAGGAGCCTGTTATGTTGAAGAAATTCTGGCTGTGGCTGGGTCGCCTGATTGGCAAACTTATCGCGTTGCTGTTGGTGCTTGGCCTTGCTGGGTGGGCGATCGGCGCGCTGTATTACAGCTGGAAGTTTTCCGGCCCGGTCTCTAGCGAAGAACACATTCCAGCCGGCGAAGCCGCGCTGACGCGAGGCATCATCGACGACGCGCTGCGCATCGCCGAACAGCACCGCGACAACACACGTGTACTGCGCGATGCCCATGCCAAGGCGCATGGCTGCGTCAGGGCACAAGTCAGCGTACGCAGCGATCTGCCTACCGACTTGCGCCAGGGGGTGTTCAGCGAGCCGGGGAAAACCTGGCAAGCCTGGATGCGCCTGTCCAACGGCAACGCTTACCCGCAGTTCGACCGCGCGCGGGATGCTCGCGGAATGGCGATCAAGCTCCTCGACGTTCCGGGTGCGAAGCTGATGAGCGGCCCAGCCAGCGCCGGCGATCAAGATTTCGTGATGTTCAATAACACCGCGTTCTTCGTGCGCGATGTTGCCGAATACAAAACCAACTTCGCCATCCAGGCCAGCGGCAAGCAAGTACAGGCTTTTTTCCCCGGCTGGGATCCGCGCAACTGGGAAATTCGCCATTTATTCATCGCCCTGCAGACCCTCGCGCCAGCCCCGGAAAGTCCGGCGTCAACCAATTACAACTCGATTGCGCCGTTCAAACTCGGCCCGCACAACATCAAGTACCGAGTGATTCCTGCCCCGGGTAACTGTCCGGCCTATCAATTGCCGGAGCAGAACCACGGATTACCGAACTTCCTGCGTAATGCGCTCTATCAACAACTGTCGCTCGATCGCATGCCAATCTGTTTTGAACTTCAAGTCCAGCGGCAAAATGCCGCACATTACATGCCCATCGAAGACACCAGCGTCGAATGGGATGAATCGATATCGCCATTTGAAACAGTCGCGAACATAAGAATTCCGGCACAGGACTTCGATACCACCGAGCAAAATCTGCTCTGCGATAATTTGTCGTTCAATCCTTGGCATGCATTGGCAGAACATCGGCCGATTGGTGGGATAAACCGTCTGCGTAAAGCTGTCTACGAGGCAGTAAGCGCTTATCGATATGGGCGCAATAACGGCCAATAAGCCGCCGTACTTTTAATCAGTTCGCTATTCCATCGGCGGGGATAGCGGACTTCCAGGACTTCCGGACAGGCAATCAGCGATGTAGCGGCGCGATGCTGCGGATAATTTTTTTGTGACAAATACAACTATTTCTGTATTTGATGTGACTTCCGAGTCAGATCGGAACATCCACAGTATGAATGCCGGTAGAGCGCAAAGCGCCATCGGCTCAAACTTCCTGGGTATATACGGAGAAAGATCCCATGAACAGTCCACTCCGTTTCAACGAAGCGCTTTTGATCGCCGGCCGTGCCTTTCAACCATTCCAGTGCGTTGCCTGGACAGCGCCGGATGGCACCGGCGAACTTAGCCTGACGGTCATCGATCGTACCAATACCCGCCTGCTGGGGCGCACCCTGCTCTCCAGTAGTATCTACAGCGATCCCGACCAGCTCGCCTGCGAGCTGAAGAAGTCTCGCGAAGAACTCAGCCAGCAAGGTTACGATCTCGAACCTTGGCAAATGCCTGAATAAGCCTTTATCTCTGAAGCGGATAGCCACAATGGCTATCCGCTTTCGCTTCACCCCTCCGCTATATCTAACGAACCTCCGCGCCGCTTGCTCGTCTATCGATTAATGATCGACAGACAGAGAGCGTGTGTCATGAGCCAGCTAAGTCTTGTAGAAGCCACTCGAATCACCGAGCAGGCCTTTCTTCCCCATCACTGCACCACGACCCTGAACAGCGAAGACGCCAGCTTCTCTTTCCGCGTATTCGGTGAAAATGGCGCCGAACTGTTCGTGCAAGCGCATGTCGCACGCAGCCAATACAGCGATTGGACACATCTCGCCGGGCTACTCGAGCTGGCCCGCCTGGAGCTGAGCAAGGACGGCTATGCGCTGACGCCTTGGTCGATGCCGGGCGAAAACCCGTCGAGGCGATGACATGCAGGCCTTCGATCCAAAGCGCTTGCGGCTTGATGAGCTTCCACCGGAGTTCCTGGCCGAGGGGCATTCGCCTACACGGCAGTATTCATCTTCCTGAAGGTTTCCGGACGCCGCGGCGTCAAACAGCTTTCGCTGTTCGCGCTGGTGGTCATCCTCACGCTGGGTTCCGCCGCGGGGGATGTGTCGTTCTATCACGACGTGCCTTTGCTACCGATCATGGTGGTGTTCGGCACGCTGCTGTTGCTCTACCGGGCGACCACACTGCTTATGAAATGGAGCCCGCGCTTCGGCAGCCTGGTCGAAGGCTGCCCGATCGTGATCATTCGCGATGGCCTGTTCGAGCTTGGCGTGATCCGCCGGCAGAATATCTCCAGCGATGAATTTTCCATGGAGTTACTCCAGCAGGGCGTCGAGCATCTGGACCAGATCCGCCTGGGTATCGTCGAGCTGGATGGCGGCGTCAATCTGTACTTCTTCAGCAACGATCAGGTGCGGCCAGGTCTGTCAGTTTTGCCGTTGCCGTTGCCGCTGCGCCATCGCCTCACCGAAATCGCCACACCGAGCCTGTATGCCTGCGAACGCTGCGGCCATTCGATCTGGAGCGAAACCCTGGGTGGTGTCCGATGAACGACCAAGTCCCGCCCATCGCCACCGGCACTCGCCCGACACCGAAAGATGAGGGCCTGGATACCGCCCCTTCCTCTGCCCCGCTTTGCCAGCGGATTTGCATTACGTCGACGACAGCCAGCAGGCCTGCGCCGGAAAAAACTGCGCGGCAAATTCGCAGCGAACGCATCCACGATGCCGAAACTATCCAGCGCATCAACAGGCTGGCGATTCCACCCGCGTATGGCGATGTCTGGATCTGTGCCAACCCCAAGGGCCATCTGCAGGCCACCGGCCGTGATGCGCGGGGACGCAAGCAATACCGCTCACCCGCGCAAGCGAGGAAACCGCATTGATGCGCTTCCTGGAAGCGCGCTCGCAGAGTGAACGGGGCTAGATTGGCAATCTCTGTGGGGCAGATGGCATTGCCGCCATTTGCAGCGGGCCGCAGACTGGCAGCATCGACCATCCCCAGGAGCCAGATGAGCCCCCGCGCCAAATCGCCTGCCTGATTCCCCCCAGCTCATGGGCCTTGATGTCACCGGGCCCATGCAGGTATTTGTCACCCAACGTCGAACTGTCCTAGCCACAGAGGAGATATCCCCATGCTGCAACTGCGCCCGAATTGCGAATGCTGCGACCGTGACTTGCCTGGCGATACCGGCGACGCATTGATCTGTTCCTTCGAATGCACCTTCTGCCACGGTTGCGCCGCGCGCCTCGGTCAGCGCTGTCCGAATTGCGGCGGGCAATTGCTGGCCCGGCCGCCGCGCTCGCCAGCGGCATTATTGAAATACCCTGCCAGCACAGAGCGGGTATTCCGGCCAGACGTTTCCGCGGCTGCCATCGCGACGAGAGCGCAGAGCGCTGCTTCCTCCAAGTAACGTTGCCAGCGATTGCAGGCATAAAAAAGGCGACCCGCAGGTCGCCTTTTTTGTTCCGCGGGCCTCAGTAGTAGGCGTTTTCGCGGTTGGTATGGTCGGTCACATCGCGCACGCCCTTAAGCTCGGGAATGCGTTCCAGCAAGGTCCGTTCGACACCATCCTTGAGGGTCAGATCAACCTGGCCGCAACCCTGGCAACCACCGCCGAACTGCAACACGGCAATGCCTTCATCGACGACTTCGATCAGCGAAACCTGCCCACCATGACTGGCCAGCCCCGGATTGATCTCGGTCTGCAGGTAGTAGTTGATCCGCTCATTGAGCGGACTCTCTTCGTTGACCATCGGCACTTTGGCGTTCGGCGCCTTGATGGTCAGCTGGCCACCCATGCGGTCGGTGGCGTAGTCGACTACCGCGTCTTCCAGGAAGGGTTCGCTGACCGAGTCGATCCAGGCAGTGAAGCTCTTCAGCGCGAGAGCGGTGTCTTCATGCTTCTCTTCACCAGGCTTGCAGTAGGCGATGCAAGTTTCGGCGTACTGGGTACCAGGCTGGGTGATGAAAACTCGGATGCCGATACCCGTGGTGTTCTGCTTGCTCAGCAGATCAGCCAAGTAGTCGTGGGCAGCTTCGGTAATAGTGATGGCGCTCATGGCAACTCCTCGCAAACGTGCAGGCAGTTTACGCCAATCAGCCAACGCGACAAAGCCCTAGCAATTTAGTAGGAATAATGCTCGATGCCGTAGGCGCTTGCCCAACCCCCTCTGGGCAAGTGTCTGTTTAGCTTTGCCGCGAGACCGGCTGCGGCGCACAGCGCTCCGACAGGGCCTTCAGCGCTTGGTAGAGACGCTGCTCAAGCAATCGATAGCTGATCCAGGACGCCAACATAATGACCGGCACGCAACCCACCACCACCGCATAGGGGTTGAGCTCGAAGCGCCGGCTCAGATACCAGCCCAGCGACAGCACCAGCACGTGCACCAGATACACCGAATACGACCAGTCGCCGAGCGCTTTGAATATCCGCTTATCAGTGAAGTAGCACTCCAGTGAAATGCTCGCGATCACGATCAGGCCGCTCGGTATTCCCTAGTGCAACAGGCGCGCGGTGCCGTCGAGGTGATACAGCGCAGCCAGCTAGCCGATAAGCACCAGCACCGGCAGCCAGAGACCCTCGCGAATCCATCCACGCCGATAGATCACCCCGATCAGTACCCCGACAAAGAACTCGTACACGATCGGCTGACCATAGAAACCATCCAGCACGCCGATGCGACTTAGCACCTCCCACGTGAGCAGCAGCGAGACGCCGAGCAGCTGGATTTATCGACTAGAGGTTTTCGTAGCGGTTCATGTCCAGAACGCCCGCTTCTCTTGGCTCGGTCTCGCGAATGTAAGCCGACAGGTCATGGAACAATTGCCAGAACCGCGGACTGGAACGACGCACGCCCCAGCGCTCGACCAATGTGTCAAAACCAGCCTCATCACGCACATGTTCCATGGCCTGGACAAACTCCGGTAACTCCTCGGCATCCAGGTTGAAGATGAAATTCGGGTAACTGCTCCATACCCCGGGATACACCGTCAGCGTGTCCAGCCCAGGCTGATAGCGCCCTTCCTCGCCGAGCATGAACGCCACATTGCTGTGCGCCCGATTGCGCAACAGGCTGTAGATTTCCCGCCGGCCGTCGGCTAGCTCGACGCGCAGCATGGTCGCCTCGGGTAACTGCTCGATCACCTTCAAGCCCGCGGCGGGTCGATTGGCCAGGCGGCTAAGCGTCTGGTCGGCGCGTTGTAAGGTCGGCTGCACATTCGGGCGGAAACAGTGGCCATCGCGGCAACGGTTGAGCGGATCGGGGCGTGCATTGAGCTGCCCGTAACGTTGCAACAAGCCTTGTACGAAGGCCTTCTTGGGATCGCTCTCCGGCAGGCCCAAAGCGCTGTCGGTGTCGTCATCGATGCTCTGGTAGTCCAGCCACATCTTCAGTTTGCCGCTGCTTTGGTACCAATCATCGAGCAGTGCATCGCGCGACTCCGCCGGCATCAGTCGCAGGAAGTTGACTTCAGAACCATTGCGGATCAAATCGAAATACAGCCGGGTTTGCGCCTGGTGCGAGACATTGCCGAACACATCGAAATTGACCACCAGCTGGTAGTAGGTGCGTTCCAGCAGGGGGTAATCCATCAGCCACAGCGTTTGTGGTATCTCGCCGACCAGGCCCTTACGCACCGAAGCGCTGTCGAACTGGCGAAAAATCGACAGCAGCGCGTTGTCGTTGCCAGTCCAGATTTGTGACCAGTCCGGCGCTGGCGCGTCGGCGTAGGCGTCCATGCGCAGCTCTTCATAGGCATTGCGCTTGTCCCGATAATCGGTCCACATGCCTAACAGACTACCGATGTCGTCGAATTGCCCGGGCATTTCCAGGAGCGGCGTGGCCTGCTCACGGTAGTCGGCGTCGGTGATGAACAGGTCATGTTGCGGGTCCTGGAACAGCGTCCAGAAGTTGTCGCGGATCACATCCGTGGCGATCTGCCCACGACAAACCGGTCCGCGGATAAAGGTGCGCACGAAATACTCGGCGTTATCCAGCATGAACTGGTAACGCGCCTCGGCCGGTATCGCCTCGAAGGTTTCGAACGGGTTGGCACGACGCTGGGCGCCATAGCCCGGTACTTTGTCGGTGCTCCAGTCGTCGCCGAAAAACAGCTCGCGAACCCGCGTGAGCTTCTGCGCGCTAAGCGGATAGGTGATGTGGGTCTTGTGGACGATGACGCCCTGGATAGGCCAAAGGCGGTAGTAGAAATCGCTGCCCGGATCATCGTTGGGGCGGCGCGTGGTAATCGGATCGATTGGCTGACCACTCGGCGTTCGCGAACGTACCAACTGGAAGAAGTGCCCAGCTTCACCGCTTTCAAAGTACAGGTGAGCCAGGAACAAGTGCTCGAACAACCAGCGCCCGACCAAGGTTTCGCGAGCGCCTCGGGCATTCAGCAATGCCTCCCAATCGGCTATTTGCGCGGTTTCCGTCATCGTGAGCGTCAAGGCCTGCTCTTCGACAGGTGCGCCCTGAGCCAGCCAGCGCTGCAAGGTCTGATATTCAGCGTCGCTCAAACCGGTGACAGCGAATGGCATGCCGGCATGGGCGAATTTCTTCGCGTAAGCATCGAACTCGCCGGGCAGCGGACATTGATTCAATCGGTTGATGCCGATGTCGAGATCAGCTGGCAATTTGGCGTTGGGTTTCAGCGGCTGGCCACGTCCCAGCTCGAGCATCCGCGCCATGAGCGCCGCCTGGCCGCCCTGCGGGTCGATCACTGAGCTGAAACCCTTGGCTCGCCACGCCTGCTCGCTACGGGCATCCAAATAAAGCCGCGTGGTTGGCTGGGCTTTGGTGCGCGCACCGTCGTACACCAGCGCCTTGCTGGCACCCCGTAGCACGCCTTCACCGCTACCGAGGTTGAGCTGACAGGGGGCGTCATAGCATGCGTGGCAAGCCACGCACTTCTGCGTGAGGATCGGCTGAATATCACGACTGTAGGAGATGTCAGCCGCTTGTACGGGTGTCATGAACGAGAGGAAAGGCAGCGACAAGGCGCCCAATGCACGCAGCAGCATAGTGAGTTCCAGAATCATCGGATGCGCTGATTCTACGGTTCTAAACTCCAGAGAACGAGCAAGGCTTTAGTCGGCAACATGAGCGCTATTCATGTAAAAGCCGCTGAAGCTCAGAACGGCTAAGGTTTTGGTATCATCGCGCCCTTTCGTCACAGCTCCTCTCAGGTAGTACCGTCCATGTCCCTGTCCGATCGCAGCGCCCGTTTACACGCCCTTCAGCAAGCCCTGAAGGAACGCATCCTGATCCTCGACGGCGGCATGGGCACCATGATCCAGAGCTACAAGCTGGAGGAAGAGGATTACCGTGGCGCGCGCTTCGCCGATTGGCCGAGCGATGTGAAAGGCAACAACGATCTGTTGATTCTCAGCCGTCCGGACATCATCGGCGCCATCGAGAAGGCCTATCTGGACGCCGGTGCCGACATCCTCGAGACCAACACTTTCAACGCCACGCAGGTGTCCCAGGCCGACTACGGCATGGAAGCGCTGGTCTATGAGCTGAACGTCGAAGGCGCGCGCTTGGCCCGCCAGGTGGCCGATGCCAAGACTTTGGAAACCCCGGACAAGCCGCGCTTCGTCGCCGGCGTACTCGGCCCGACCAGCCGTACCTGCTCGATCTCCCCCGACGTCAACGACCCCGGCTACCGTAACGTTAGCTTCGACGAGCTGGTGGAAAACTACACCGAGGCTACCAAGGGGCTGATCGAGGGCGGTGCTGACCTGATCCTGATCGAGACCATTTTCGACACCCTGAATGCCAAGGCGGCGATCTTCGCCGTTCAGGGCGTATTCGAAGAAATTGGCATCGAACTGCCGATCATGATTTCCGGAACCATCACCGATGCCTCCGGACGCACACTGTCCGGGCAGACCACCGAAGCGTTCTGGAACTCGGTGCGCCACGCCAACCCGATCTCCGTGGGACTCAACTGCGCCCTCGGCGCCAAGGATCTGCGCCCGTATCTGGAAGAACTGTCGACCAAGGCCGGCACCCACGTCTCCGCGCACCCCAACGCCGGCCTGCCGAATGCCTTCGGCGAGTACGACGAAACGCCGGCGGAAACCGCGGCGGTCATCGAGGAGTTCGCCCAGAGCGGCTTCCTCAACATCATCGGCGGCTGCTGCGGCACCACGCCGGGGCATATCCAGGCGATTGCCGAAGCCGTAGCCAAGTACAAGCCACGCGCTATTCCGGAGATCCCCAAGGCCTGTCGCCTGTCCGGTCTGGAGCCGTTTACCATCGATCGCAACTCGCTGTTCGTGAACGTCGGCGAGCGCACCAACATCACCGGCTCGGCCAAATTCGCCCGGCTGATCCGCGAGGACAACTACACCGAAGCCCTGGAAGTCGCCCTGCAGCAGGTGGAAGCCGGCGCCCAGGTGATCGACATCAACATGGACGAAGGGATGCTCGATTCCCAGGCGGCCATGGTCAAGTTCCTCAACCTGATCGCCGGTGAGCCGGACATCTCCCGCGTGCCGATCATGATCGACTCCTCCAAGTGGGAAGTGATCGAGGCCGGCCTCAAGTGCATCCAGGGCAAGGGCATCGTCAACTCGATCTCGATGAAGGAAGGCGTCGAGCAGTTCAAGCACCACGCAAAGCTGTGCAAGCGCTACGGCGCCGCCGTAGTGGTGATGGCCTTCGACGAAATCGGCCAGGCCGACACCGCCGCACGCAAGCGCGAGATCTGCCAGCGCAGCTACGACATCTTGGTCAATGAAGTGGGCTTCCCACCGGAAGACATCATCTTCGACCCGAACATTTTCGCCGTCGCCACCGGCATCGAAGAGCACAACAACTACGCGGTCGACTTCATTGAGGCCTGCGCCTATATCCGCGACCACCTGCCCCATGCGCTGACCTCGGGCGGCGTGTCCAACGTGTCGTTCTCGTTCCGCGGCAACAACCCGGTTCGCGAGGCGATCCACTCGGTATTCCTCTACCACGCGATCCAGAACGGCCTGACCATGGGCATCGTCAACGCCGGCCAACTGGAAATCTACGACGAGATTCCCAAGGAGCTGCGCGAGAAGGTCGAGGACGTCATCCTCAACCGCCACGAAGGCGGCACCGAGGCCCTGCTGGCCATCGCCGACAACTATCGTGGCGACGGTAGTGTCAAGGAAGCCGAAACCGAGGAATGGCGTGCCCTGCCGGTCGGCAAACGCCTGGAGCACGCACTGGTCAAAGGCATTACCGCGTTTATCGTCGAAGACACCGAGGAATGCCGCCAGCAGTGCGCGCGCCCCATCGAGGTCATTGAGGGCCCGCTGATGAGCGGGATGAACGTGGTCGGCGACCTGTTCGGCGCCGGCAAGATGTTCCTGCCGCAGGTGGTCAAATCCGCCCGCGTGATGAAGCAGGCCGTGGCCCACCTGATCCCCTTTATCGAGGCGGAAAAAGGCGACAAGCCGCAGGCCAAGGGCAAGATCCTCATGGCCACGGTCAAGGGCGACGTCCACGACATCGGCAAGAACATCGTCGGCGTGGTGCTCGGCTGCAACGGCTACGACATAGTCGATCTGGGCGTGATGGTGCCGGCGGAGAAGATCCTGCAGACGGCCATCGCCGAGAAGTGCGACATCATTGGCCTGTCCGGCTTGATCACCCCCTCGCTGGACGAGATGGTCCACGTTGCCCGCGAGATGCAACGCCAGGGCTTCAGCCTGCCGCTGATGATCGGCGGCGCCACCACTTCGAAAGCGCATACCGCGGTGAAGATCGAGCCGAAATACCAGAACGATGCGGTGGTCTACGTCACCGACGCCTCGCGCGCCGTTGGCGTGGCCACCCAGTTGCTCTCCAAGGAGCTGAAAGCCGGCTTCGTCGAGCGCACCCGCGCCGATTACGTGGAAGTGCGCGAACGCACCGCCGCCCGCAGCGCGCGCACCGAGCGTCTGCCGTACGCCGCCGCGCTGGCCAACAAGCCGCAGTTCGACTGGAGCGGCTACCGCGCCAGCCAACCGACGTTCACCGGTGTGAAAGTGCTGGAAGATATCGACCTGTCGGTCCTCGCCGAATACATCGACTGGACACCGTTCTTCATCTCCTGGGATCTGGCCGGCAAGTACCCGCGCATCCTCACCGATGAAGTCGTCGGTGAAGCCGCCACCGCACTGTTCGCCGACGCCCAGGCGATGCTCAAGAAGCTGATCGATGAAAAGCTGATCAGCGCCCGCGCAGTGTTTGGCTTCTGGCCGGCCAACCAGGTCGACCATGACGACATCGAAGTCTACGGCGACGACGGTCAGCCGCTCGCCAAGCTGCATCATCTGCGCCAGCAAACCATCAAGCCCGATGGCAAGCCGAACCTGGCCTTGGCGGACTTTGTCGCACCGAAGGACAGTGGCGTGACCGACTATGTCGGCGGCTTTATCACCACCGCCGGCATTGGCGCCGAAGAAGTCGCCAAGGCTTACCAAAACGCCGGCGACGACTACAACAGCATCATGGTCAAAGCCCTCGCCGATCGCCTCGCCGAAGCCTGCGCCGAATGGCTGCATGAGCAGGTGCGCAAGAATTATTGGGGCTACGCCCAGGACGAACAGCTGAGTAACGAAGAGCTAATCAAGGAGCAGTACAAGGGCATCCGCCCTGCCCCCGGCTACCCGGCCTGCCCGGACCACACCGAGAAGAAGACCCTGTTCACCCTGCTCGACCCCGAGGCCGAATTCGACAAGGCCGGCCGCAGCGGCGTATTTCTCACCGACCACTACGCCATGTTCCCCGCCGCCGCAGTCAGCGGCTGGTACTTCGCCCATCCCGAGGCGCAGTACTTCGCCGTCGGCAAGGTGGATAAGGACCAGGTGGAGAGCTATACGGCACGCAAAGGCCAGGAGCTGGCCGTAAGCGAGCGCTGGCTGGCGCCAAATCTGGGCTATGACAACTGAGTCGGCAACCAACCACACGGGGCCTGAGCATTCAGGCCCCGTGTCATCCGCGCTGAATCACTCTGCGGTCGCCCGGCGGCTGCCTTCTGCTGAATGCTGAACGCCCCGTCCTGTCCGTCCCACCGAGATCAGATGAATACTCTCGAACAACTGCGCCGCGGTGAACTAGCCGGCATCCAGCGCCTGGATCTGTCCTGCAATCTGAGCGAGTTCCCCCGCGAAATTTTCGATCTCGCCGACAGCCTGGAAGTCCTCAACCTTTCCGCTAACCAGTTGACCAGCCTGCCAGCGGATTTGCCCCGTCTGCACAAGTTGCGCATTCTTTTCTGCTCAGATAACCCCTTCACCGTCGTCCCGGAAGTGCTGGGCGATTGCCCGCGCCTGGAAATGATCGGCTTTAAAGCCAATCACCTGCACCACTTGCCGGCCGCTGCGTTGCCTCCCGCATTGCGTTGGCTGATTCTCAGTGACAACCAATTGCCGGCCTTGCCTGCCGAGCTCGGCAACTGCAAACACCTGCAAAAGCTGATGCTCGCTGGTAACCGACTCGATGCGCTGCCGGACAGCCTGAGCGACTGCCAAAATCTCGAACTGCTGCGCATCGCCGCCAACCGTTTCGAAAATCTGCCAGCTTGGTTACTGGAACTGCCGCGCCTGGCTTGGCTGGCATTCGCCGGCAATCCGGTCAGCGACGCCAGTGAAACCACCGCTTTGGCGCGGCATTCCATTCCGGCGATTCCACACAATGAAATCGCCTTGGGCGAAATACTCGGTCAGGGCGCCTCGGGGATCATTCACTGCGCAGAATGGCGAGTCCCAGGGCGTCCACCGCAAGCCATGGCGGTGAAGCTGTTCAAGGGCCGCATGACCAGTGACGGATTGCCACATAGTGAAATGGCGGCCTGCCTGGCCGCGGGCGAACACGCCAATCTGATTCGTGTCACCGGACCGTTGGCGACTCAGGCAAGCGAGCCGCCAGGACTGCTGCTAGAGCGTGTCCACGCCGATTACCGACCGTTGGCCAACCCGCCCTCACTGGCCAGCTGTACCCGCGACTGCTATGCCGTGTCTCGAAGTTTTAGCGTAACTGAAGCGCTGCGCATCGCGCGGGCCGTGGCTTCGGCGACAGCCCATCTGCATGCCAGGGGAATTTTGCACGGCGATCTCTACGCGCATAATCTGCTGGTCGACGCTGTGGGCGAATGCCTTCTTGGCGACTTTGGCGCCGCGTCCTTCTTCACGCCACAAAGCACGCCAGGCAAAGCCTTGCAGCAAATCGAAGCGCGTGCATTCGGTTGTTTGCTGGAAGAACTGTTGCAACGCTGCCCAGCAGATGATCAACCCCAGCAATTGGCCAAGCTCTGGCAACTGCAAGCCGACTGTGCGTCAACCCTAGTGGCTGCGCGGCCGGACTTCGCTGATATCAGTAGCGTACTTGGCCGATAGTCATTGGCAGCGACGAAGCTGCTGAGCACCACCTCCGGCAGCCTTTCAACGCAGCTGCGAGGGCGACTTGCGGACGATCTTGATCGAGTGCGTGAGAGCGGGCTTGCGGGTCACGCTGATAGCCCGGCGGGTCACGGTGTCGATCGTGATGTTCCAGAAACCAGAACTGGGCACGGTAATTTTCGCGGGAAACTGGTCGAACGCGCCGCCGTGGTAGGTATGCCGACCACCATTTTTAAAGCTGCGGAAGTTCGCATCGTTCATCAGGCGGATGTTGCAAGGCTGTGAGCACTGGATGACGACGATGTCGTCCTCGTTCAGGTGTTCACGTTGGTGTATGAATTTCATGTACAGCTCCACGCCGCTTTAAACCAATCAGGCCGGCATTATGGGCCCGTCGACAGTTTGAGCGAAGCGATACGCATCGACTCCCTTGCCGAACGTCCTGGCACCCGCCCAATTGCGCGGCCTGCTGCCCTACTCAGACGCGCGGTGGTAGCATGCGCGCCCCATGCGTATCCATGACTTCCACCAGCGTCTCGCCGACCTCGGCGCCAAACCCATGCACATTGGGCGCGTCAGCCGTGCCTGGCTGAAAGGCCTGCCGCTGGATACCGGCACCCGCCATCAGCAGACGGAAAATTTCCTGCCGCTGAGCGTTCGTGATGGCTTGCCGGAGTTGACTCAGACGCTAAATGGCCTGGCAGAGCTGCGCTCCGAACATCCCGGCGCCGATGGCTCCGCGCGCCTACTGGTGGCTCTGGCCGATGGGCAAATGATCGAAAGCGTGCTGCTGCCGCGCGATGGCCTGTGCGTCTCGACCCAAGTCGGCTGCGCGGTTGGCTGCGTATTTTGCATGACCGGCAAGAGTGGCCTGCTACGCCAGCTCGGGAGTGCCGAGATCGTCGCCCAGGTGGCGCTTGCGCGGCGCTTCCGGCCGGTGAAAAAAGTGGTGTTCATGGGTATGGGCGAACCGGCGCACAACCTCGACAACGTCCTGGAAGCCATCGATATGCTCGGCACCGACGGCGGCATTGGCCACAAGAATCTGGTGTTCTCGACTGTCGGCGACATGCGGGTGTTCGAGCGCTTGCCGCAGCAACGCATCAAGCCGGCCTTGGCCCTGTCGCTGCATACCACCGATGCACAGTTGCGCCAGCAACTGTTGCCGCGCGCGCCGCGTATCGACCCGGATGAATTAGTGGCCTTGGGCGAAGAGTACGCACGCCGCTTCGACTATCCCATCCAGTATCAATGGACGCTGCTCGCCGGAATCAACGACAGCCAGGAAGAAATGGACGGCGTTCTGCGCCTGCTCAAGGGCAAGTTTGCGGTCCTCAACCTGATCCCCTACAACAGCCTGGAAGACGATGAGTACCAGCGCCCAGACGGTGATCGGATCGTGCAGATAGTCCGCTACTTGCACAGCCGCGGCGTACTGACCAAGGTGCGCAACTCCGCCGGGCAGGACATCGAAGGCGGCTGCGGACAGCTGCGCGCCAGGGCAGTCGATGTCGTCAATACCCGACGACTGCACCGCCACAGCCAATGACATTCTCCTCCTGCTAGCCCTCAGGCTAAGCTGACGAAAAGGGAGGTAAACCATGAGCGATTCGAACAACGATAAAGCGCCAACGCTCAAGCAGATGTTGCAGAGCATATTGGCAGGCGCCTTCGGCGTGCAGAGCGGCAAGAACCGAACCCGGGATTTCACCCACGGCAAACCGAGCCATTTCATCGTGCTCGGTGTGCTGTTTACCGCGATATTTGCGCTGGGGCTGTTTGGCCTGGTCAAGCTGGTGCTGTACCTGGCCGGGATCTAGTACAACAGCGGCCGCAATGAGAATGTGTAATTGCGCATATGCGGCTGACCGACAGCACTGAAGCGACGGAAATCGAGATCAAAGTCTTTTTTCTGCAATCGATTCCGGAGCTTTCCCGCTTGCTGCGCGTCGAGCAACACGAAAAGACGATCCTTTCGCTCAATGCCACCCCGGGCGGCGAAATCAAGGCCGGCGTGGTAGTCATGAAGCATCACCATGGCCCAACCACCCAGTGTGAAATGGCCGCTGGCCAATACCGATATATCGCCATTGGTGCGTGCCTGCAGCACTCTCTCCGAGCTGTTTATCGCTGAAAACAGCACGTCATGGCCCGGCTTCCCGCCGCGCTCCTGCAGTGCCTGAATGGCGCCAAATGCCATCTGATCATTTGCCGCCCATACCAGGCGCACGTCTGGATAACGAGTAAACAGTAGCTGCGCCTGCTC
Source organism: Pseudomonas sp. LS44 (assembly GCF_024730785.1). Classification (NCBI taxonomy): domain Bacteria; kingdom Pseudomonadati; phylum Pseudomonadota; class Gammaproteobacteria; order Pseudomonadales; family Pseudomonadaceae; genus Pseudomonas; species Pseudomonas sp. LS44. Next base: position 2,028,239 of record NZ_CP102830.1, on the reverse strand, counting down.
GTAGCTACGCTGTTGGCTCCAGTTGCCAAGGGCAAGCTGTCTGAGACGTACCTGGGGATGTTCAGCCAAGGCTTTACGCAAACCGCGCTCGCGAGCCTGACTAACGGGTGTCGCTCGATTCCCCGCAAACGCCAACATATCGACCGGCCCCTCACCGGCACTGGCCTGATGCTGGCGGATCAACTGATCCGCAATCAGGTAGCCTGCCTCGTCATCATTGCTGATAAGACTGCCGATCCAATTGGGATACTTTTCTCGGGGTGCGCCCAGCGCCTTCTGCTGATCTGCAGTCAGAACGTTATGCACCATGAACAGCTTGACCCCGCTGTGTGCGGCGAGACGCAGAACTTCGGGAGCCACATATTCTTCATTACTAAACAGCAGGTAATCCGGCCGGTTAGAACCCAGCAATATCTGGCGCGCCTGGCTTATCTGCTGATGCGGATCGCGCTCGGCATATAGAACCTGCAAGTCCATGCCCAGGCTATTAGCGGCAGCCTGCATAAATCGGGAATAGAGAACCCAGAAGTCCTCATTAGATTTGCCAGGATTGAGGAAAACCACCTGAGCCGACTGTGCCCAGGTCGTGCTGCACAAGCACCAGAGGAACAAAACCCTGCCAATAAAGCCTTTCACGTTTCACCAGTCCGCCTGCGATCAGCGGGCAGTATAACCGCCAAGATGATAGCCATATGACACCAATCGTCTGCCTTCGGACAAAGCAAAGCCGCCGCGTGTAACCTCGCGGCGGCTTTGCTTAATGGGACGACGAACGCTTTATTTACTGGTGGCTGACCCAATACACCGCAGTCGCTACCGCCAGCAGAATCAGGACAAATATGGCCCGCGCATCGACGACGCTATCGCGGTTATCAAGCTCGGTATGATCGGACATGGCTTCCCCCTTCTTGTGATTATTGGTAGCTCGCCCCAGCAGTTAAGACCACCGTTGGTACTCACTCAAGGCCCATCTCGGCACGAGTCGTTAGCACTAGGGGTTTGACCCATATACGAAAACTTCACTTTTGCGCATAAAGCTGAACTGGTATCTTGCCCGGCTCCGCCAGGAGTGCGCGGCCGTGCGCGCGATTAGCTGTAGCCAGCCTGAGAACGAATTTTATGTACGTATACGATGAGTACGACCAACGGATCGTCGAGGACCGCGTCAAGCAGTTCCGCGATCAGACCCACCGCTATCTGGCGGGTGAACTGAGCGGCGAAGAATTTCGCCCGCTGCGTCTGCAGAACGGTCTTTATATCCAGCGTTATGCGCCGATGCTTCGGATTGCCGTCCCCTATGGCTTGCTGAGCTCCACTCAGGTGCGCAAGCTGGCGCAGATCGCCCGGGACTACGACAAGGGCTATGCGCACATTAGTACCCGGCAAAACGTCCAGTTCAACTGGCCAGAACTGGAAGACGTTCCTGAAATCCTTGCCGAATTGGCGACCGTGCAAATGCACGCGATTCAGACCAGCGGCAACTGCATCCGTAACACCACCACCGATCAGTTCGCCGGCGTCGCCAAAGATGAGCTGGTCGATCCGCGCCCGTGGTGCGAGATCATTCGTCAGTGGTCGACCTTCCACCCAGAGTTCACCCATCTGCCGCGTAAGTTCAAGATCGCCGTCAATGGCGCCGTGAGCGATCGTGCTGCCATCGAAGTCCATGACATTGGCGTCGAAGCCGTTAAGAACGCTGCTGGCGAACTGGGTTTCCGGGTTTCTGTCGGTGGCGGTCTTGGCCGTACTCCGATCGTCGGCAGTTTCATCAATGAATTCCTGCCGTGGCAGCACCTGCTCACCTATCTCGACGCCATTTTGCGGGTGTACAACCGCTATGGGCGCCGCGACAACAAGTACAAGGCGCGTATCAAGATCCTCGTCAAAGCGCTAACTCCGGAAGTGTTTGCCGAGCGCGTCGACGCTGCCTGGGAGCTCTTGAAGGATGGTCCGAGCACCCTGACTGAGGCCGAAGTTCAACGTATCGCGCAGCACTTCGTCGATCCAGCCTACAAAACTCTCGACGACCAGACCGCTGCCCTGGCCGAACTCGACCAGCAGCACCCTGGCTTCGCCCGCTGGCGTGAACGCAACGTCGTGGCCCACAAGAAAACCGGTTATGCGGCGGTGACCCTGTCTCTCAAGCCGACAGGCGTGGCCCCCGGCGATGTCACCGACAAGCAGCTCGATGCTATTGCCGACTTGGCCGACCGCTACAGTTTCGGCGAAATCCGCAACTCCCATGAGCAGAACATTATCCTCGCCGATGTCGAGCAAAGTCAGCTGCTCACGCTGTGGGGCGAATTGCGTGAACTCGGTTTTGCCACGCCAAACATTGGCCTGCTGACCGACATCATCTGCTGCCCGGGCGGCGACTTTTGCTCCCTGGCCAATGCCAAGTCGATTCCGGTGGCGGAAGCGATCCAGCGTCGTTTCGATGACCTCGACTACTTGTTCGATATCGGCGAAATCGACCTGAACATCTCTGGCTGCATGAACGCTTGTGGTCACCATCACGTCGGCCATATCGGCATTCTCGGTGTGGACAAGAAAGGCCAGGAGTTCTATCAGATTTCTCTCGGCGGCAGCTCCAATCGTGATGCCAGCCTTGCGCAGATCCTCGGCCCATCCTTTGCCCAGGACGACGTGCCCGATGTGATCGAGCGGATCATCAACGTTTACGTGGAAAAACGTACCGAGGACGAATCCTTCCTCGAGACTTTCCGTCGTGTCGGCATCGACCCGTTCAAGGAGCGTGTATATGCAGCGAATCATTAAGAACGGCGAGATCGTCGACGAAACCTGGCATCTGCTTCCTAAGGATGCGACGCTGGAAATCCTCACCAATTGCGACGATTACATCGTGCCGTTGGCGCTGTGGCGCGAACACAGCCATGCGCTCAAGGCGCGAGACGGCGGCGTTGGCGTTTGGCTGGATGCTGACGAGGCAATCGAAGAAATCGTCGAAGAACTTCAGCACTTCCAAGTTATTGCGCTGAATTTCCCTGCTTTCACCGATGGCCGTCATTACTCCACGGCTAGCCTGCTGCGTCAGCATTACGGCTTTAAGGGCGAAATTCGCGCCATCGGCGACGTCCTGCGCGATCAACTGTTCGCCATGCGCCGTTGCGGCTTCGATGCCTATGCCCTGCGCGCAGACAAAGACCCGCAGGACGCACTTAAGGCCTTCGAGGACTTCTCCGAGGTCTATCAGGCCGCCATCGACCAACCGTTGCCGCTATTTCGCCGCCGACCTGCTTGAACAGGTAGTCGAACGTTAGAGCAGCAATAAAAAGCCCGGCAAATGCCAGGCTTTTTATACTCAGCGCACCACACTCAGTCCAGGCGAACCAGCACCCGACCAACCAGCTTGCCGGCGAGAATCTGCTCGATAGCTCCTGGCAACTCATCCAGCGCGATTTCGCGGACCAAGGCATCCAGATTCTTCAGCTTCCACTGCAGCGATAGCCGATCCCACATCGATGCCTTGACCACCAGCGGCAATTCCACCGAGTCGACACCCAGCAGATTTACCCCACGTAGGATGAACGGCATGACATTGCCCTTGAAGGCGATACCCGCCGTCAGCCCACAACAGGCCACGCTGGCGCCGTATCGTAGCGACTTGACCACATTGAACAGAATATCGCCGCCGACAGTATCCACCGCCCCCGCCCATTGCTCCTTGAGCATGGGGCGCTCCAGACCTTCCTGCAGGGCGCTGCGCTCGACAATCCGCGACGCGCCCAGCTGGCTGAGGAACTCGGCCTGATCGGCCTTGCCCGTGGAGGCCGCTACTTCGTAGCCCAGTTGGGACAATAGCGACACCGCGATACTGCCGACGCCGCCCGTGGCGCCCGTGACCAGAACTGGCCCGGCATTGGGTTCGACCCCGGCCTGCTCGAGCTTGTCGACGCATAACGCGGCGGTCAGCCCCGCGGTTCCCAGCACCATTGCCTCACGCAGGGACAGACCTTGCGGACGCTTGATCGCCCAGGCGGCCGGAATCCGGATGTACTGGCCGAACCCACCCGCGGTGTTCATCCCCAGGTCGTAGCCGGTAACAATGACTTCATCACCGACGCTGAATTCGTTCACGCTCGACTCGACCACTTCACCGGCGGCATCGATACCCGGTGTATGCGGATAAGCCTTGGTCACGCCGCGGTTACCACTGGCGGACAGCGCATCCTTGAAATTCAGCGAGGAATAGCGCACCCGAATCAACAAATCGCCAGCCGGCAGATCTGCTGTATCGCGCTCGACGATCTGTCGCGAGAACTCCCCGCCCGCCTCTTCGCAAACCTGCAGCGCCTTGAACTTGCCCATTACCAACCTCCTGAATAGCGGAATTCGTTTACCAGAACCGTTGATTGAGCCGACTGACCCATTGCAGCAACAGGCGATCTGCCGCCAGGCTCACTGCCAAACCCATGCGTTCTTGAAGGGTTTTCTTCTGCGCGTAATGCAAGTGGAACAGCTCGGCGTGCTTGGCTCGCGTCGCCAGATACTCATCGCTGGTCATCAACTCATCCACCAGCTTCTTGCCTAGCGCGGCCTGTCCCAGCCAGATTTCGCCCGTGGCGATCTCATCGATATTCAACTGCGGGCGGTGGCTGGCCACGAAGCCTTTGAACAGTTCATGAGTGGTTTCCAAGTCTTCCTGGAATTTTTCCCGGCCCTTTTCGGTATTTTCGCCAAAAACCGTCAAGGTTCTTTTGTACTCGCCGGCGGTCAGCACTTCGAAATCGATTTCGTGTTTTTTCAGAAGTTTATGAATATTGGGTAGCTGCGCGACCACGCCAATGGAGCCGAGGATGGCGAATGGCGCGGAAATGATCTTCTCGCCAATGCACGCCATCATGTAGCCGCCGCTTGCCGCGACCTTGTCGATGCAGACGGTCAACGGTACGCCCGCCTGACGAATGCGCGCCAACTGTGATGCGGCCAGGCCATAGCTATGCACCAAACCGCCGCCACTTTCGAGACGCAGCACTACCTCGTCCTGCGAGGTTGCCATGCTCAGCAAGGCGGTCACTTCATGGCGTAGGTTGTCGGTGGCTGAAGCCTTGATGTCGCCATCGAAATCCAGGACAAAAACCCGCGGTTTCTCCGCTGCGGTTTTTTTCGCCAGTTTCTCGGCTTTGGCTTCTGCTTTACGCACCGCTTTCAACCGGCTTTTGTCTAGCACCGCTTGTTCCAAGCCTTGATGCAGTGCCTTGTAGAAGTCGTTGAGTTTGCGCACTTGCAGCTGCCCGGAGCTTTTGCTGCGGCCTTTACTGCGCAATACGGCGATGGCCGCCAGCACCACGAGCACCGCCACCACCAGCGTTATCGTCTTGGCCAGAAAGCCCGCATAGTCAGCTAGAAACTCCACGCATTTCCCCTTGCTTGTTACTTCGCGACCCCATATGGGAGCGCGATCAATGATCGCCCAAGCATACCCAGCCAACTGAGCGCCGACCAGCAAATGGACGGGCAACCGTGCGGCCTTCCCAACGTAAGAAGTGGCCGCCTAACCAATTCAAACAAGCGTATGTTTTTTCGTTGACACGGCCTACCTATCCTCATAACCTCGCGAAATCTTCACCTTTTCGGATGAGCCAAAGCGTGGGCAGCATTTACCTGATTCGACATGGCCAGGCCTCCTTCGGCGCAGACGATTACGATGTATTGTCCGAAACCGGGATCCGCCAAGCGGAACTGCTGGGCAAGTATCTGATTCAAATCGGCGCTCAGTTTGACCGTGCTATTAGCGGCGATCTGCGCCGCCAGCAGCACACAGCCGAACATGCTTTTGCTCAATACCGGGCGGCCGGCTTGGACGCTCCAGAGATCGAAACCGATAGCGCATTCAACGAGTTCGATGCCGATGGCGTTATCCGCGCCCTGCTCCCAAGCCTGGTCAGCGGCGAACCCGAGGCGCTGTATGTATTGCGTAATGGCGCGCAGAACCGGGCCGAGTTCCAGCGCCTGTTTGCGTTGCTGATAGGTCGTTGGATCAATGGCGAACACGAATCCGACCTGGCCAGCTGGCAAAGCTTTGTCGACGCAGTCGAGGCCGGGCTCGACCGCATTCTCGACACAACCACCAACAAGCAGAACGTCGCCGTATTCACTTCGGGCGGCACCATTACCGCACTGCTCCACCTAGTCACCGGCATACCGGTGGCCAAGGCATTCGAACTCAATTGGCAAATCCTCAACACTTCGCTCAACCGTCTGAAGTTCCGCGGCCGCGAAGTGGCTTTGGCTTCCTTCAACAGCCATGCACATCTGGAATCGTTGAAGGCCCCGGAACTCATCACCTACCGCTGAGCGCCCCGGAATACTGGCCGCAAGGCCGTTGGAACAACCTGAAAACCAAAAAGGACCACCCCATGAGCAGCACTGCTGAAATCGTTAAAAACATGCAATCCAAGTTCAACGCCAGTGCCGCGGCCGGCCTTGATCTGGTATTCCAGTTCAACATCGAAGATGGTGAGAACCACTACTTGGTAGTCAAGGACGGCACTTGCGATCTGCAGCAAGGCGACGCGCCGAACCCGAACGTTACCCTGATCATGAACACCGAAACCCTGAAAGGCATCACCAGCGGCGAGACCGATGGCATGCAGGCTTTCATGGGCGGCAAACTGCGCGCCGAAGGCGACATGATGCTGGCGATGAAGCTGGGCGAGCTGTTCCCGGTCTAAGCTTTATCTCGCTATGCGATACCAAGAACCGGAGTCCATGGACTCCGGTTTTTTTTCATTCGAAAAGAGCAATCAGGCAGGTTGATCGAGCTGCAACACGCTCACCAATAAACCCCTGGTCGAGCTTGTGAGGCAGGTGAAGCAGCATTAGATTAGCCAATAGTCTTGGCTTCCCATCATAAATAAAAGGGATAAGTATGGCGCTTACTGATCAATCCACCCGCATCCGCGAAGGTGAAGAACTCGACGCAACCGCGATCGATACTTATCTCAAATTCCATATTTCCGGACTCTCTGGCACGCCTCGCATCAGCCAATTCCCTGGTGGCGCTTCCAATCTGACTTACCTGCTGGAATACCCCGAGCAGGAGTTTGTATTGCGCCGGCCGCCATTCGGCAAGAAGGCCAAATCCGCTCACGACATGGGTCGCGAATTCCGCATTCTCAATCAATTGAACGCCGGTTTTCCTTACTGTCCGAAGGCCTATGCGCATTGCACCGACGACTCAGTGATTGGCGCCGAGTTCTACGTGATGGAACGCGTCAAGGGCATCATCCTGCGTGACGAACTGCCGCCTGAGCTGAATCTGGACGAAGCGCGTACTCGCCAGCTGTGCGAAAACTTCGTTGATAAGCTGGTCGACCTGCACAACGTCGATTACAAGGCCTGCGGCCTCGCCGACCTCGGCAAGCCAGAAGGTTACGTACAACGCCAGATCGGTGGCTGGATCGACCGCTACGAGAAGGCCATGACCCCTGACGCGCCGCAGTGGGAAGCGGTCAAGTCCTGGCTCAACGACAAGATGCCCGCCGACCATCCGAAACCGGGGATCGTGCACAACGATTACCGCTTGGACAACGTCATCCTCGACCCGGCCAACCCGATGAAGATCATCGGGGTACTGGACTGGGAGATGACCACCATCGGCGATCCGCTGATGGACTTGGGCAACACCCTCGCCTACTGGATTCAGGCCGACGATCCGGCGCCGATGCAAGCGCTGCGCCGGCAGCCGAGCCACTTACCGGGCATGCTGACCCGCCAGCAATTCGCCGATTACTACGCCGAGCGCTCCGGCATCGAAATCACTAACTTCGATTTCTATTACACCTACGGCGTGTTCCGTCTGGCCGGCATCATGCAGCAGATCTACTACCGCTTCTTCCACGGCCAAACCCAGGACAAACGTTTCGCGCAGTTCATTCACGCGAACAAGTTGTTGGAGCAGGTGTGCCTGCAGGTCATCGATAAATCACGGCTGTAACTGTTTCCAGTCAATCGCACATAGCAAGGGGAACCCCATGTCCAAGACTCATCTGTTCGACCTCGACGGCAAAGTCGCCTTCGTTTCCGGCGCCAGCCGTGGGATCGGCGAGGCGATCGCCAAGCTGCTCGCGCAACAAGGCGCGCATGTGATCGTCTCCAGCCGCAAGATCGATGGTTGCCAAGCTGTGGCCGACGCCATCATCGCCGAGGGCGGCAAAGCCACCGCGATCGCCTGCCACATCGGTGAAATGGAGCAGATCCAGAGCGTCTTCGCGCAGATTCGCGAACAGTTCGGTCGCCTCGATATCCTGGTCAACAACGCAGCTACCAACCCGCAGTTCTGCAACGTGCTGGACACCGACCTCAGCGCCTTCCAGAAGACCGTCGACGTCAACATTCGCGGCTACTACTTCATGTCCATCGAAGGCGGCAAGCTGATGAAGCAGAACGGCGGCGGCAGCATCATCAACGTGGCCTCGATTAACGGCGTCTCGCCGGGGGAATTCCAAGGTATCTATTCGGTTACCAAGGCTGCGGTAATCAGCATGACCAAGGTGTTCGCCAAGGAATGCGCGCAGTTCGGCATCCGCTGCAACGCCCTGCTGCCGGGCCTGACCGATACCAAGTTCGCCTCGGCACTGACCAAGAATGACGCCATCCTGAATGTCGCCTTGCAGCGTATTCCGCTCAAGCGCGTTGCCGATCCGAGCGAAATGGCCGGCACTGTGTTGTATCTGGCAAGCGACGCATCCACCTATACCACCGGCGTAGCGCTGAACGTGGACGGCGGCTTCCTCGCCTGAGGCAAGTGAGCAATAAAAAAGGGACCTCTCGGGGTCCCTTTTTTATTCCTGGCAGCTTGGCTCAGTGCCAGTTTTTCAACGCTTGGTGTGCGGCCTGGTTCAGCGGTTGAGCCAACAGACCGGTTGGCGTCAGTGCCACCGCATAGACTGCCCCGTCGGCGATGGGCAGATAGGTCACACGCTGCGCCTGGGGATCGAACAGAAACAGATCGCGTTGCCCCAACCGCAGCCAGCGCCAGAGATCAATGCCGTAAGGACTTTGCGCCAGCGCCACCTGGGTACGCTGGGCCAACTCCTGCTGTTCGATGGCGAGGAAGCGCCCGGAAAGTTTTTCGAGTCGGTAACCGGGCTGTAGACCGATCAATGCAGCCAGCCCCTTCCACTGCAGCATGCGCACATCCAGCTGCCATAGATCGCCTTCCAGCGTCACGCTGCGCTCATCAGCGCCTTCCAACATGTTGACCGTGTAACGCCCCGGGCCATCCGCCTGAAAACTCACCGTGACCAGAGGCTTCCCCTCCGGTAATGCGTCGTAGCTCATCAGGTCGTAGGCGATCACTCCAACCAAGCCAGCCATGACCAAAAAAGCCAGCCCGATCGTGCCGCGCAGCCAGCCGAGAAACCACTGACGATTGAACAGAATGCGTGCGGCGACAACGACCGCCAACAGGGCAAGCAGCGCGACACTCCAAGCCAAACCGTCATACTGCATGAGCCGTTCCTTGTCTGGAAAATAGCCGGCATTATGCTTAGCCAGCTACCGTCAAGCCAGCGAGCACTTCGCGCAATCGGACACACGTTGGACCTATGCCCTTCCCTATTGAGCTCATCGTCGATCCGTTCACATTGCTGGCACTTGCGCTGGTGGCATTCATGGCCGGATTCATCGATGCCATCGCGGGCGGCGGAGGCCTACTGACGATTCCTGCATTGCTCACCGCCGGTCTGCCTCCGCATTTGGTCCTGGGCACCAACAAGCTGTGCGCCACCTTTGGCTCGGCTACCGCGAGCGTTACCTTCTATCGCCGCAAACTGTTCGATCCACGCCAGTGGCGCAATGCACTGATCGCCACCGGCATTGGCGCGCTGCTCGGTGCTGCCGTGGCGCACTGGTTACCAGCGGCTTGGTTGAATCAATTCCTGCCAGTGGTGGTGTTTGCGTGTGGGTTGTATCTGTTATTTAGCCGCACACCGCCGGCCCCTCTGACCAGCGATGCGCCAATCGCCCGCGGTCGTCAGTGGCCGCAAGGGTTCGGCCTGGGTTTTTACGATGGTGTCGCGGGGCCGGGTACCGGCGCGTTCTGGACCGTCAGCAGTCTGCTGCTCTACCCGCTCGACTTGCTGCGCGCCAGCGGCGTGGCGCGCAGCATGAATTTCGTCAGCAACGCGGCGGCGCTGAGCGTGTTCATCTTCTCGGGTCAGGTCGCCTGGGCGCTGGGCTTGAGCATGGGCGTGGCGTTGATGCTCGGTGCATTTCTCGGCGCACGCACGGCGATTCGCGGCGGCGCCAAATTCATTCGCCCGGTGTTTATTCTCGTGGTGCTGGCGTTAACGGCGCGTCTAGCGTGGCAGCACTGGTTCGGGATGACCTAGACGGCGTGCCAGGTACGCATCGATGAGATAGCGCGCGATGGAGCGCTGCATCGGCAAAGGCGGTAACTTCTCGATGTGAAACCAGGCGGCGTCTTCGATTTCATCGGCCTGCGGGACGATTTCCCCCGACGCGTATTCGGCATGAAAGCCCAGCATCAGCGAGTGCGGAAATGGCCAGCCTTGGCTGCCGAGGTACTGCACGTTACCTATTTCGATGCCGACTTCTTCGCGCACCTCCCGGGCCACACACTCTTCAGCCGACTCACCGGGCTCGACGAAGCCGGCCAGCGTGCTGTACATGCCCGGCACGAACCGCGGCGAGCGGGCGAGCAGGATCTCATCGCCGCGGGTGACCAACACGATCATGCTCGGCGAAATTCGGGCGTAGCTGTCCAGCGCACAATCCGGGCAGCGTAAGCAGCGCTCGCCGGGCACCAGAGCATTGCGACTGCCGCAACGACCACAGAACCGATGCTGGCTGCTCCAGCAACCAATCTGCTCAGCAAACGACAGCATGCGGAAAGTCTGATAATCAGCTTGCAGCATAAACTGGCGCAGGCCCTGCCACTGACAACCCATCAACTCAGCCGGCTGACCGAACTCCAGCAGCCATACCGGCTCGTCGTTGAGATAACCCAGGCCATACTCGGCAAAGTTCGGCAGGTCTTGGCGCTTCAGCCATTCGCGCGAGAACAGTACACCGTTGCTATCGGCAAGAAATCCCTGCGTGCTGCGCGCCAGAGCCCAGCCGCCCGGCGTACTGTTATCCAGCGGGGGAGTTGTCTGCCAACCCATCAGGCCGCTACCGGTAAGCCGAGGACTCGCACGCTTTCAGCGGCGAGATCGAGCACGCTCGGGGTTGTTTCAGGACGCAGTACGCCGCCCCCTTCCAAGTAATACTCCAGGCTCGTCAGCGCATCGGCGAGGGTTTCCAGCATTTGCTCCGAAGGCATCTGCGTGGTTTCCAGCATGTGCTTCTGGATGTAATCGCTGCATGCGCCGATCAACAGCGCCGCGCGCGCCTGACCAAGGAACCACAAGCCGCCGCGCACCGATTGCAGGCTAAACGGCACGTTGGCAAGGTGCAGCTTGTCGCCATTGGATTCCAGATATGAGGTGATCGCCCGCTTGGCCAATGCCAGGCCGGCCTGCGCCTCGCCAACCACCACGATGCGCGCTTCGGCAAACTGGTGCAGGGCAAAGGCTTCCGCCTCGTCGACTACCGGGAGCGGACGCTGATCGCGACGCTCCAGATTGGCCACCATGCTTTCCACATGCAGCACCGCATCGGCCAGTTTGTTGAGGGCCGGACTGTCCGGTACTTGCTCCTCGCACCAGGCCGCCACCAAGGGCAGTTGGGCGCTGAGAATGGTGCTTGCCGAATTCAGACCCACCATGTTCAAGGTCTTGGTCAACTTGGCCAGCAACGCCTGCAGGGAACTGAAACCTTCGCTATCGGCAGTGCCACGCTCGATCAGGTCCAGCAGATCCTTGACGCTGGTCAGCTCCTCGCGAATCGCCGAGGACAGCGAACGCATGACCGCCTGTCCTGGACCGGCCAGGCGCTGGTATTCCTCTTCCAGCAACTGATCGGTGAACGGCAGCGGGGTGAGGCCAAAGGTCTCGCGAACCTGAGTCGCCAATGGACCCTGACTGTCGGCCAGCGCCACTAGGTAGAGAAGCTCTTTAAGCAGATTACGCGGCGCGTCGTACTGGGGATTTGCAAGCAGTTGCTTGAGCTCTCGATCGAGGCGGGCGAACAACTGCTTGCGCGATTTCCGCGCAAGCAGTTGGCCATCGGTCTGAGCTTCCAGTGCCGCCGCGGCAATCCAGCACAGACGTCCGCGCGACTCATGAGCGAACAGACTGTTCAAGCGACTAAACGCCCGAGCCATGACTTTGATGCCGGCCTGGGAGCTCTCTTCGCGGATAAATCCGAGCAAGCCCACTTGATACATGTGGCGTAGCTGCCGGATCAGGTTTTGCAGCGTGGCGGCATCCGGCTGTTGGCAAGTAGTGGATGGCCGCGGCTGATCGAGACGCGCGCTGAAGAAGAAGCTTTCCGGCAACGCTGCCTGACCGCCAGCCTGGCGCAGATCGTTAATCGCCGGAAGCAGCAGCTCAGGCAGTTCCTGGCGGTGGCTTTCGACATTTTCGAGATAGCGTCGCAACACATGCAACGCATTGCTCAATGCGCCCAGCTGGCCATCCCGCTCTTCGCCAGCGCCGGCAGGGATATCGGTGGCTTGCTGGAGAATCTCCTGCGCCAGCAGCTCAGCCCCGGCCAACTCCACCAGACTCAAGGTGCCGCGTACCTGGTGCAGACTCTCTACGGCTTGTTGTAACGGGCTGCCGTTGTGGCGCTCGGCAATAAACTGTTCGAGGCTCTGTTCGGCCTCTTCCATGGTGGCGAACAACTCGTCGCGCACCAAACTCAAGGACGTGGCTCCTGAAACCATGTCTAGTGCGCCTCCCGCGCGGTTGTAATGGCTAGCATCGGACGCATACGCCTTAGTCGGCGAATTCTGGTTTCTGCTTGTTCATGAATGCGGTCATGGCGATGCGTAAATCCTCAGATTGCAGCATTGCCGCATTCCAGGTCGCGATGTATTCAAGACCGTCATCAATACTGTGGTCACGCATGTAATCGAGCATGCGTTTGGTGCCGCGCACGGCGATCGGCGATTTCCCAGCGATTTCCTGGGCGATTTCAAGCACTCCGGCCTGCAAGGCGTCGTGGTCGGCGTAGGTGCGATTCACCAGGCCGATGCTGCGGGCTTCTTCGCCATTGATGGTGCGGGCGGTGTAGGCCAGTTCACGCGCCAGGCCATCGCCGATGATGCGCGGCAGACGCTGCAGCGTACCGATGTCGGCTGCGAGGCCCATATCGACTTCGCGAATCGACAGCTGGGCATCAACGGTGGCGTAACGCATGTCGCAGGCAGTGATGAGATCAATGCCACCGCCCAAGCAGTAACCCTGAATCGCGGCCAACACCGGCTTGCGGCAATTGTCGACGGCGTTGATGGAGCCTTGCAGTTTAAGGATCACGCGGCGCTGCAGTTCAGCGTTGCGCCCTACATCCTTGCCGTACTTGTGAGTGCCCGCGGCGAGCATGCCCAGATCGATGCCGGCCGAGAAATGTTTGCCAACCCCTGACAGCACCACCACGCGAACTTCATCGGTCTCATCGACCCAACGGAAAATGTCGACGATTTCGGTCCAGAAGTCGGCGTTCATGGCGTTGAATTTGTCGGGACGATTAATCGCCACGTGGGCGATCTTGTCTTTCAGCTCGACGCGGAAAGCTTTGTAGTCAGACATGACGCATCCTCGAACAGCGCGGGCGCGCATAAGTATTGTTATGGCGAAAACCGCCCAACTATAACAACTGAGCGATAAATGTCGATGCCGCTGACTGTGATGCAGAACACGTCGTCTGACTTGCGGAAAAACATTGAATTCATGGGGTAAGCAATTGATCTACCGACCATCCAGGCGGGTGCTGAGAGCATCAGCTTCGACTCGATTGCGCCATTGCCGCCAGCTATAGAGTGGGATGCCTGCCATCAACACCAGAAAGCCCCAGAAGATCGCCGCCTCTCCAGTGCCATAGAGCGCCCACATCGAATAGATGAAGCCCAGCGTGCCCAGAGCGAACAATGGCGCCCGCTCGCGCGGTCTGAAATCCTGCGGTGAAACAGCGAGAAACTGCAGGAGCGCCGCCGTGCAGAAGGCGTACGGCACGACGCCGGTCATGGTGCCCAAGAGGATGATCACATTGAATACATCGACCAGTTCACCCTGGCCATCGACCAGCACCAACGCCGTGACCAACAGTCCAGAAACCAACAGGCCATTAGCCGGTACATCGTATTTATTGGTTTTCGCCAGAGACTTTGGCAGCAAGCCATCGCGTGCAGTCGCCATGGGGATCTGCCCTTGCAATAAGACCCAGCCATTCAGCGCCCCCAGACATGCGATCACCGCCCCGCCAGCTACCAGGTAATAACCCCAAGTTCCGAGCAAAACCTGAGCCGCATCGGCGAAAGGCGCGTTGGAGCGCATCAACACATCGGGGGGAAGAACGCCCTGCACCGCAGTGATCGACAAGATATACACCCCGGCTGCCACCAAGGTCCCAAACACCGTGGCGCGCGGGATCGTGCGCTTCGGATCGCGCACATGCTCGGCCGGCACGGTCGCCGACTCCAAGCCGATGAAGGACCACAACGTCAGCGCCGCCGTGGTCGCGATCGCCTGGGCGTAACCACCGCCACCAGGAATATCCTTGGGCTCGGGAATGCTCAGGTATTCAGGATGAAAGGAAAACCAGCCAAGGACACCGATCAGCAACAACGGCACCAGTTTCAGCGCAGTAAGAATATTCTGCGCCAGGCCGAACGCGCCGATGCCCCGCAGGTTGATCAAGGTGCACAGCCAGATCGCGCCGATGGCGGTACTCACCGCCAAGACCGGTTCTTTCAGGGCCGGAATAAACACCTGTAAATAGCCGACCAGCGTCACCGCAATGGCGGCGTTTCCGATCCACGCGGCTTTCCAATAGGTCCAAGCGCATAGGTAGCCGGCGAAATTGCCAAAGCCGTCACGCGTGTAGGCATACGGACCGCCCGCCGCTGGCTTGAGCCGGCTCAAGCGGGCAAAGGTCAAGGCCAGAATTACCGCACCAATAGAGGAAATTGCCCAGCCAAACAGACTCAGCCCGCCAAAAGCCGCGAGGCTGGCCGGCAGGAGAAATACACCAGAGCCCACCATATTGCCGACCACCAGGGCAGTACAGGTCCAGAACCCCATGGTACCCGTCTTGCCTGCCTCTCCTTGACTCATGCGTTCCCCCAGTTGAGCTACTGCTTTATGCAATCCACTGTATAGCAGCGTTGGCCGTTTATATCCTCGTCCTGCAGGCCGTGTACATCGGCATCGAAGCCTGGGAAGCATTGATCAAAAGCCCGCGCGAACTCCAAGTAATCGATGATCGAGCGCGTCGCCGGAGTAAAGCGCTCGCCTGGCATGATCAAAGGAATACCCGGAGGATACGGCACCAGCATCACCGCGGCTATGCGCCCTTCGAGCTGATCGATCGGCACCGCCTCGACCTCGCCACGCACCAGTTGGTCATAGGCATCGGCCGGCTTGATGGCCACCTCCGGCAACACCGTATACATACGTTTCAGAGCTTTCGCCGTGGCGTTGTCGCGGTAGCAGCTGTGCAATTCATCGCACAGATCGCGCAAGCCGAGACCGGCATAGCGCGCGCCACCCGCCTTGGCGATGCTTGGCAGCGCTTGTGGCAGCGCCAGATTGGCGTCGTAGCAACGCTTGAACTCCAGCAACTCGGTGAGCAGCGTGCTCCATTTCCCTTTGGTGATGCCCATCGAGAACAACACCAGGAATGAATAGAGACCGGTCTTTTCCACCACCAGGCCGCGCTCCCAGAGGAACTTGCTTACCACCGCAGCCGGGATACCGCAGTCGTCCAGCTTGCCACCCGCGGTCAGGCCGGGCGTGACCAAGGTGACCTTGATCGGGTCGAGCAGCACGTAGTCTTCGCTCACCTCGCCGAAGCCATGCCAGTCAGCATTCGGTGCGAGCAGCCAGTCGAGGGTGGCAACGCCTTCGCCGCCCTCGGTTTGCGGTGGCTGCCAGATATCGAACCACCAATCTTCCGCAGGCAGGTTCTGCCGCAGATTGGCCAAGGCGCGGCGAAAGCTCAGCGCCTCATCGAAGGTCTCCTGGATCAGCGAGCGTCCGGCCGGGCCTTCCATCATCGCCGAGGCGACGTCGAGAGAGGCGATGATGCTGTACTGCGGCGAAGTGGAGATATGCATCATGAAGGCTTCGTTAAAGCGATCGCGATCGAGCTGGCGCACGCCGCCGTCTTGCACGTGAATCATCGATGCCTGGCTGAAAGCCGCCAGCAGTTTGTGGGTCGAGTGAGTGGTAAACACCAGCGGCGCGTGCGGATCACGGCGGGTGCCCATGCCGTAGCGGCCGGTATAGAACTCATGGAACGCCGCGTAGGCGTACCAGGCCTCGTCGAAGTGCAGCACCTCGACACTGTCGCCGAGGGCCTGCTTGATCAACTCGGCGTTGTAGCAGAGACCGTCGTAGGTGGAGTTGGTCACCACCGCCAGCTTGACCTTCGGCGGCCGCCCTTTAGCCAGTGGGCTGGCGGCGATCTTGGCCTGAATCGATTCGCGGGAGAACTCGCTGAGCGGAATCGGACCGATAATGCCCAGCTCGTTTCGCTCGGGGCAGAGATAAAGCGGAATCGCCCCGGTCATGATGATCGCGTGGAGAATCGACTTGTGACAGTTACGGTCGACCAGCACCAGATCGTCCCGAGCAACCATGGAGTGCCAGACGATCTTGTTGGCCGTCGAGGTGCCGTTGATGACGAAGTAGGTGTGATCGGCGCCGAAGTTACGCGCCGCACGGCTTTCCGCTTCGGCCAGCGGACCGGTGTGATCGAGCAGCGAGCCCAGCTCCGGCACGGATACCGACAAGTCGGAACGCAGCGTGTTCTCCCCGAAAAACTGATGAAACGCTTGGCCTACCGGGCTTTTGCGATAGGCAACGCCGCCGCCATGACCCGGCGTGTGCCACGAATAATTGGACTGCGCGGTGTGCTCCACCAAGGCGCGGAAGAACGGCGGCAACAAGCCTTCCAGATAATTGCGCGCGGCTCGCGCCACCTGGCGGGCGAGGAACGGCACGGTGTCCTCGAACAGATACAACAGGCCGCGCAGCTGGTTGAGATCGGCCATCGCCTCCGCCGGCGCGTTCTCGATGGTCACCTGTTCGCCTAAGGCGAAAATTGGCAGCTGCGGCGCTCGCACGCGCGCCACACGAATCAGCTCGACCACATCATGCAGCAGACGCTGGTTCTCCCCCGCACCTTCGGCGGCCACCAGAATGCAGGCCAAGCCGTGATGGGTGGAAGCGACGAT
The DNA here is from genome assembly GCF_024730785.1 of Pseudomonas sp. LS44. Taxonomy (NCBI): domain Bacteria; kingdom Pseudomonadati; phylum Pseudomonadota; class Gammaproteobacteria; order Pseudomonadales; family Pseudomonadaceae; genus Pseudomonas; species Pseudomonas sp. LS44. The sequence goes on along the minus strand of NZ_CP102830.1, from coordinate 2,010,910 downwards.
GCGGCCTTCGGCCGAATTGGCAGTGGAGAGAATGCTGAAGCCTTCCTGCTCCAGCTCGCGGGCGATTTCCCGCACGCGATCACCGGCCACCGTGTCGGCCTTGATGTCGCGGTGGACGATGAGAATGGGGAATTTAAGGTCTTTGTACATTCTGCGCCCCTGGGTGGACGGCTGGTGCCGCCAATCACCTCAGGGTAGAGCGACGTCCGGTCGGACGGAACCCCGCAGGCTTTAGCCTGTACGAAAAGGTCGCGCGCGGATAAGTCAGGCTCAGACTTCGGCGGTGGATTCCATCTGCACCCACAACGCCGGCGCCCCGGCGGACTTCTCGATGATCGCCAGGCGTGTCGCATGGGCCGCCAGCTCGTCGGCACTGGCAGGGATGATCCGCGTCACCGTTCGGTCGGCTGGCAGGCGACGGATTTCGCTGGCCTGCGCGACACCGCCATTGCCGTTGCCGTCGGACGCGTTGCCAGCCAGCGACAGGCTAGTCTGGCCGCCGGTCATGGTCAGATAGACGTCAGCCAGAATCTCCGCATCGAGCAAGGCGCCGTGCAATTCGCGACCGGAGTTGTCGACGCCATAACGCTTGCACAGCGCATCGAGGTTGTTGCGCTGCCCCGGATGCCGCTCGCGCGCCATGACCAGGGTGTCGAGCACCGAGCAGTAGTTACTGACTTCGGCGCGTTCGTTGTGGCCGATCAGGGCAAATTCGTTGTTGATGAAGCCGATGTCGAACGCCGCGTTATGAATGATCAGCTGGGCGTCTTTGATGAACTCGTAGAATTCGTCGGCGACTTCGCGAAAGCGTGGCTTGCCGACGAGAAACTCGTTGGTGATGCCGTGCACCGCGATAGCACCTTCGTCGCTCTCGCGATCTGGCTGCAGATAGACGTGAAAATGCCGCCCGGTTAGGCGTCGCCCGATCAGCTCGACACAACCGATCTCGATGATCCGGTGGCCATCGGTAACCGGCATGCCGGTCGTTTCGGTATCCAGAACCACACTACGCATGCTTTATGCCCCTGACTTGATCTACACCGCGGTTGGCCAACTGATCGGCGCGCTCGTTGCCGGGGTGACCAGTATGTCCGCGCACCCATTGCCAGATGACCTGGTGACGGTTGACCTGCTCGTCCAGCTGCTGCCAGAGATCGGCATTCTTCACCGGCTGTTTGGCCGCGGTTTTCCAGCCGCGCTTCTTCCAGTTTGGCATCCATTCCTGAATGCCACGCATGACGTATTCGGAGTCCGTGACCAGACGCACCTCGCAGGAACGCTTGAGTTCGGCCAGGCCACGAATCGCCGCGGTGAGCTCCATGCGATTGTTGGTGGTTTCCAGCTCGCCACCCCACAACTCTTTTTCCACGCCCTTATAAACAAGCAGCGCACCCCAGCCACCTGGACCAGGATTGCCCTTGCAGGCGCCATCGGTGAAGAGTTCGATCAATTCAGACATTCTCAAGACTCGGGTCTAGCTATTTGGAATCCCGCCGGCTGATTTTGGCCACGGGCATGGGCAGTAGCTTGCCCATAGGAGCCCGCTGGGCTTGTCGCAACGGCCGCAAACCGACCACGATCTTGCGCGCCACGAGCAGATAAAAGCCCGCGCCAGAAGGCTGCCAACGGTCGCCCCAGTGTTCCAGGCGTGCCAGCCGTGATTGCCAGGCGGCGGAAGAAAGCGGCGGACGATAGCACCCGAAGCGGCGTTTCTCCAGCGCGAATCCGAGCAGATTCAGCCAGTCGCCGACCCGTGCCGGAGAGATGCAGCGCGCCTTGCGAAAGGCATCGCGGGCGAACCAATGCCGCAGCCCCCACGTGCTCCATGGGTTGATACCGATGATCAATAAATGTCCACCGGGCCTGACGCTGTGCGCCGCTTCCCGCAGCAGACCATGCGGCGACAGGCTGAAATCCAGGCCATGCTGCAGCACCACCACGTCAGCGGCATGCTCGCTCAATGGCCACGCCTGCTCCTCACAGACAATCTCGATACCAGGTAACGGCGCGCCGACCCGCACGCTGCGCTGAATCTGCCCGCAGTCCATCGTTTCGGCGGGTGGCCCGTAATGCACCAGATAACCGCCGAACAAACGCGCCAACTCGTCTTCCAGCAGGCGCCGCTCCTGGACCAGCAATAATTGACCAAGTGGGCCGTCCAGCCAGGCACGCGCAGCGCGGGTCAGGGCAAGCCAGTCGGCGTCGGCCTGAGCGAAAACTTGATTGGTCATATCGATACCCTGCCGCAACCTTTGTGCCTAAGATGAGCCATTGATGACAGCTTAGCGACTTCAGCCATGATACAGATCGATGCCCTGCCCGCCTTCAACGACAACTATTTGTGGTTGTTACAAGACCCCGCCACCCGCCAGTGCGCAGTAGTCGATCCCGGTGATGCCGCGCCGGTGTTGCGCTGGCTGGACACGCATCCGGGCTGGCAACTCAGCGACATCCTGATTACTCATCACCATCACGATCATGTCGGCGGCGTCGAACAGCTCAAACAGGCCACCGGCGCTCGCGTGTTCGGTCCAGCCAATGAAAAAATCCCGGCCCGCGACATCGCCCTCAAGCAAGGCAATACGATCGAGGTGCTTGGCCAGACGTTTCAGGTAATCGAAGTTCCTGGCCACACCCTCGGGCATATCGCCTATTACCACGCCGATGCCGAACAACCCTGGTTGTTCTGTGGCGACACACTGTTCGCTGCTGGCTGTGGCCGGCTGTTCGAGGGTACCGCCGAGCAGATGCACGATTCGCTCAGCCGTCTGGCGGCCCTGCCGGATGCTACCCAGGTGTACTGCGCCCATGAATACACCTTGAGCAACCTGCGTTTTGCCGCGGCTGTGGAACCTGATAACGCCGACATCGCGGCGCGTATCGCGCAGGTCAGTGCCTGGCGCGAGCAGGGAATCATCAGTTTGCCGTCCAATCTGGCCCTTGAACGGGCGACCAATCCCTTCCTGCGTACCGCTGAACCTGCTGTTACAAAGAAAGTCGACGAGCGGGAAGCGGCCACCCAGCGCACACCCGGCGCGGTGTTCGCCAGCTTGCGTGCTTGGAAAGACCAGTTTTGAATGTGCCTCCGCGCACGGTCGTAGCGGTTAAAACTTGACCACCCCAAGGTCGATTTCTAGAATCCACCGACATTTCCGACTGGAATAAAAGCCCAGCCAATGTCGACATCTTCTTCTAAAAACTACGATCTGGACGCCTTGATTAGGGCATCACGGTCACTACTGGCAGTTCTGGCCTTGGGCTTGGCCGGCTGTCAGCACATCGCCGATCAGGATTCGACAGCCTCGGACACCCGCCTCACTCCCCATGAGCGGCCAACCGAATGGCTACCGTCCGCCGCCGAAGAACCGCCCCAGGACATCTGGGCGCGCATACGCGACGGTTTCCAACTGCAGGACGATATCGGCACCAACCCGCGCATCGAACGCCAGCGTCTGTGGTTTGCCAGCAAGCCTTCGTACCTGGAAAGCGTCAGCGGCCGCGGCAGTCTGTACATTCACTACGTCGTTGAGCGCCTCGAAGAGCGCGACATGCCGCTAGAACTGGCGTTGCTGCCGGTCATCGAAAGCTCCTACAACCCGCTCGCCTACTCCCGCAGCGATGCGGCCGGTCTCTGGCAGTTCATCCCAGCTACCGGGCGTCATTTCAATCTGCAGCAAACCAGTTGGTACGACGGCCGCCGCGACATCACCGCCTCGACCAACGCCGCGATGACCTACTTGTCGCGTCTGCACGAAATGTTCAACGGTGACTGGCTCCTCGCCCTGGCCGCCTACAATGCCGGCGAAGGCACGGTCAGCCGCGCCATCGAGCGCAACCAGAAGCTCGGTCTGCCAACTGACTACTGGAACCTGCCACTGCCCCAGGAAACCCAGGACTACGTGCCCAAGCTGCTGGCGCTGTCGCAGCTGGTCCAGGCCCCCGAAGCCTATGGCATCAACCTGACGCCGATCGCCAACGAGCCGTATTTTGAAGCAGTCGCGATCAACCAGCGCATGGATCTGTCCCGCGTGGCCGCGCTCGCCGATATCGACGAAGACGAGCTGTACCTGCTTAATCCGGCGTTCAAGAAACGCATCACTTACGGCGGCCCAAAACAACTGCTGGTGCCGATGGAAAAGGCCGAACTGCTCACCGCCAACCTGTCGATGATGAAACCACAGGAACTGGTCGACTGGCAGGAGTACACCGTGCGCAATGGTGACAGCCTGCATAGCATCGCCAACAGCAACCGACTGGCGGTCAGCGCTCTAAAAGATATCAATCAGCTGTCCAGCAACCACCTGAAAGTCGGTCAAAAACTGACTATCCCGACTCGGCCTGGCGAGGCCGTCCCCTCTCCTGCAGTCGGTAAGGCGGTCACACGAGTCAGCCCGCCGCGTAGCTACCGGGTGAAAACGGGCGACAATCTCTGGCAAATCGCCAAAGCCAATAATGTCGCGGTGGCCGACATCAAGCGCTGGAACAAGCTTCCCAGTCATGGCCTGCAGGTTGGCCAGATGCTCAGCATGCAAGGCAGCCAGGCGGCAGCCCGCAGCTCGAAATCGCGTGAAGCCATCACCTACTACAAAGTGCGTAAAGGCGACTCCATGGCGTTAATCGCCAGGCGCTTCAAAGTCGAGATGAAGCATCTGCAAGACTGGAATCCACGTACTCCGACTCAACTCAAACCGGGCCAGACGCTGACGCTGTATCTGACCAACCGCTGACCGCCTGTGCGCGATACCAGCGCCCGCGGCAGCGTTCTCCGGCGGGCCGGAACGGGTAGCCTTTTTCCTGCGGATACAAGCTGTTACTGTACCGAGCAAGAAGCCCAAAGCCGCCATGGATCGGATCTCTAGCCTGATGCGTCCCCTCCTCCTGCTGTTCCTCAGCCTGGCCTCAAGCTTTTCTTTTGCGACTATCAGCGAAAGCCACGGTTACGCTCAGTTCGGCACTCTTAAATACCCCGCCACCTTTACCCATTACGACTGGGTAAATCCTGACGCACCCAAGGGCGGCAATCTGCGGCTGATGGGTAGCGGTACTTTCGACACCCTCAACCCCTATACCTTCAAGGGCAGCAGCCCGATTTCGACGGCCGACTTCTCGCAATACGGCGTCAGCGAACTGAACGAACCACTGATGGCCGGCACCGGCCTATACGACCCCTCCGGTGATGAGCCCGCATCCAGTTATGGCTTGATCGCCCAATCGGTGGAGTACAGCGAAGACCGCAGCTGGGTGGTGTTCAATCTGCGCCCGGAAGCTCGCTTCCACGATGGCAAGCCGATAACTGCCTATGACGTGGCTTTTTCCTATCGCTTGCTGGTCAAGCAGGGGCACCCGCAATACCGCACCAACTTGCAGGAAGTGGCGCGGGTCGACATCCTCAACCGTCACCGTATCCGCTTCGTATTCAAGCGCACCGGCAATCCGCTGCTGATTTTACGTCTGGGCGAACTGCCGGTGCTTCCCCAGCATTACTGGAAAGGCCGCAACTTCAAGGCCACTACCTTCGAGCCGCCGCTGGGCAGTGGCCCTTACCGGATCACTAAGGTTGTACCCGGCCGCAAACTGGTGTTCGAACGCGTCCAGAATTGGTGGGGCGAAAAACTCCCGGTGAACCGCGGCAAATACAATTTCGATCGCGTCGACGTGGAGTTCTATCGCGACAGCGACATGGCCTTCGAAGCCTTCAAGGCCGGCGAGTTTGATTTCTACGTCGAGCACAAGGCGAAGAACTGGGCCAGTGGTTACCACTTTCCTGCTGTGACGCGCGGCGATGTGATCCGCAGCGAGATACCCCATCGGATTCCGACGCAAACCCAGGCGCTGTTCATGAACAGCCGTCGCAACGCTTTGTCGGACCCCAAGGTGCGCGAAGCCGTGGGACTGATGTTCGATTTCGAGTGGACCAACCGCGCGCTGTTCAACGATGCCTATGTGCGCAGCCAGAGCTATTACCCGAACAGCGAATTCGCCGCCACCGGCAAGCCGGAAGGCCACGAATGGCTGCTGCTCTCTCCCTATCGCAAGCAGCTGCCGGCCGCTTTATTCGGCAAGCCGTTCAGTCTGCCGCAGACCGATGGCCGTGGCATCCCGCGTGAAACCCTGCGCCGTGCGCTGGGTCTATTGGCCCAGGCCGGTTGGAAGCTCTCTGGTCAGCGCCTGGTCAATAGCCGCGGCGAACCGTTGCGTTTCGAAATTCTGCTCGTCAATTCGAGTCTCGAGCGGATCCTTCGACCCTATAGCGCCAACCTCGCCAGCATTGGCATCCAGGCCAGCCTGCGTACGGTTGACCGTGCCCAATACAAACAACGCCTGGACCAGTTCGATTACGACATGATCCTCATGACCCTGCCGCAAACACTCAGCCCGGGCCTCGAACAATGGCAGTACTTTCATTCCAGCCAGCTGCAAGTCAAAGGCAGCAAGAATTACGCAGGAGTCGACCATCCAGTGGTCGACCATCTCTTGGAAAAACTGCTGTCTGCGCAAACGCGGGACGAACAGGTCGCGGCGGCTCGCAGCCTAGATCGAGTCTTGCTTTGGCAGCACTACAGCATTCCTAACTGGTATATCAATTATCACCGCCTGGCGTACCGCAACCGGTTCGCCTTCGTCACCACGCCGCCCTACACCCTTGGCCTGCGCGCTTGGTGGTTGAAGCCCACGGAGAATGACCGATGACTCATCCTTTGCGTGCCCTGCTCAAGGGCAGCTGCCTGCTGATGTGCAGCCTGAGTGGCCTGAGCCACGCGGCTCCCGAGCACGCCATCACGCTCTACGGCGAAGCGCCCAAATACCCGGCTAACTACCGCAATTTCGACTATGTGAACCCGGAGGCTCCCAAGGGCGGCACCTTGCGTCTATCCGGCAGCGGCGGTTTCGACAGCCTCAATCCGTTCATCCCCAAGGGCAATGCCGAAGGTCGTATCGGCCTGGTCTACGAAAGCCTGACCTATCACTCGCCGGAAGAGCCGTTCACCGAATACGGGCTGCTGGCCGAGAAAATCGAGAAGGCCCCGAACAACAGTTACGTGCGCTTCTACCTGAACCCCAAGGCCCGCTTCCATGACGGCGTACCGGTGACTGCTGAAGACGTGCAATTCACCTTCGACGCGCTGATGAAAAACGGCGATCCGATGTACCGCAGCTACTACGCCGACGTCGACAAGGTCGTAGTGGAAAGCCCGCAGAAAGTGCGTTTCGACTTCAAGCACCCGGGCAACCGCGAGTTGCCGCTGATTCTCGGCCAACTGCAGATTCTGCCCAAACACTGGTGGGCGACGCGCGACTTCACCAAAACCAGCCTGGAGCCGCCGCTGGGCAGCGGCGCCTACCGTGTCGCCAGCCTGGAATCGGGGCGCAGCATTCGCTACGAGCGGGTCAAGGATTGGTGGGGCGCAGACCTGGCCGTCAACCGCGGCCAGTACAACTTCGACGCCATCGTCGTCGATTACTACCGTGATATGTCGGTCGCCCTGGAAGCCTTCAAAGGTGGCCAGTTCGATCTCAATCTCGAATATTCGGCCAAGGACTGGGCCACCGGCTACGAGTCCGCCGCCTTAAGCGATGGACGGATGATCAAGGAGGCGATCCCCAACCATAACCCGGTCGGCATGCAGGCCTTTGCCTTCAACATCCGTCGCCCGGTGTTCCAGGACGCCCGCGTCCGCGAAGCGATCGGCCTGCTGTTCGACTTCGAGTGGTCGAACAAGCAGCTGTTCTTCGGCTCCTACAAGCGCACCAAGAGCTATTTCGAGAACTCGGAAATGGCTGCCAATGCGCCGCCGAACGCCGATGAGTTGAAGATTCTCGAGCCTCTGCGCGACAAGTTGCCGCCCCAGGTTTTCACCCAGATCTATCAACCGCCGGTGAACAGCGGCGACGGCATCATTCGCGAGCAGAAGCGTAAGGCCTATCAATTGCTGCAGCAGGCCGGCTATCACATCGACAACGATCAGATGATCGGGCCAGACGGCAAACCACTGGTGTTCGAGTTCATGCTGTTCCAGACCAACATGGAGCGCATCCTGCTGCCGTATAAACGCAACCTCAGCGAGCTGGGCATCGACATGCAGATCCGCCGCGTCGATGCCTCGCAGTTCGTCAATCGCCTGCGCTCGCGCGACTTCGACATGACCAGCGCAACCTGGGGACAATCCAACTCGCCGGGTAACGAGCAGCGCGAATACTGGCACTCGAGCAGCGCCGACAACCCGGGCAGCCGTAATTTCATCGGTCTGCGTGACCCGGCCATCGATCAGCTGGTCGACGGCCTGATCCGCGCCGACTCGCGCAAAAGCCTGATCGAACACGCCCGCGCCCTCGACCGCGCCCTGCAGTGGGGTCATTACGTGGTGCCTAACTATTACGTCGATACCTGGCGAGTGGCGTACTGGAACAAGTTCGGCCGCCCGGAGAAGACCCCGCTGTACGACTACGGCCTGATGACCTGGTGGCAGAAGAGCGACAAGGCCGAAGCCGCTACGACGCAATCGGTCGCCAAGGAAGCGCCATAAATGCTCGCCTATATCCTGCGGCGTTTGCTGCTGATCATTCCCACCCTGCTCGGCATCCTGCTGATCAACTTCATCATCATCCAGGCCGCACCCGGCGGCCCGGTGGAACAGATGATCGCCAAGCTGGAAGGCTTCGACTCGGCATCGGGTGGAGCGACGGGACGAATTTCCGGCGGCGGCGGCGAAGTCTCGGTCGCCGGTTCCAACTACCGCGGCGCGCAGGGATTGGATCCGGAGCTAATCAAAGAGATCGAGCGCATGTACGGCTTCGACAAGCCGGCCCCGGAGCGCTTCTGGATCATGCTTAAAAACTATCTACACCTGGACTTCGGCACGAGCTTCTTCCGCGACGCCAAAGTCACCGACCTGATCGTCGAGAAGATGCCGGTATCAATATCCCTCGGGCTCTGGAGCACCCTGATCATGTATCTGGTGTCCATCCCGCTTGGCATCGCCAAGGCGACGCGCCACGGCAGTCGGTTCGATGTCTGGACCAGCTCGGCGATCATCGTCGGCTATGCGATCCCCGCCTTCCTCTTCGCCATCCTGCTAATCGTGTTGTTCGCCGGCGGCAGTTATCTGGACTGGTTCCCGCTCAAAGGGCTGACCTCCAACAATTTCGACGAACTCAGCTGGGGCGGCAAAGTCCTCGATTACTTCTGGCACCTGGTGCTACCCGTCACCGCCCTGGTGATCGGCAACTTCGCGACCCTGACCTTGCTGACCAAGAACAGCTTCCTCGACGAGATCAACAAACAATACGTGGTCACCGCCCGCGCCAAAGGGCTGACCGAACACCGCGTGCTGTACGGCCATGTGTTTCGCAACGCGATGTTGTTGATCATCGCCGGCTTTCCCGCCGCCTTTATCGGTATCTTCTTCACCGGCTCGCTGCTCATCGAGGTGATCTTCTCCCTCGATGGCCTGGGCCTGATGAGTTTCGAGGCGGCCATCAACCGCGATTACCCGGTGGTGTTCGGCACATTGTTCATCTTTACCCTGGTGGGCCTGCTGGTGAAATTGATCGGCGACATCACTTACACATTGGTCGATCCGCGCATCGACTTCGAAAACCGGGAGGGTTGAGATGGCCTTTACATTCAAGCTGTCGCCCCTCAACCGTCGCCGTTTCGAGCGTCTCAAGGCGCATAAACGTGGTTGGTGGTCGTTGTGGTTGTTTCTGGCCTTGTTCGTCATCAGTCTTGGCGCCGAACTGATTGCCAACGACAAGCCCCTGGCGGTGCACTACGACAACCAGTGGTATTTCCCGGTGCTCAAGCGCTATCCGGAAACCACGTTCGGCGGCGAATTTCCGCTCGAAGCAAACTTCAAGAGCCTCTACATCCGCGAGCTGATCGAAGCCAAGGACGGCTGGATTCTCTGGCCACCAATTCCTTACAGCTATTCCACCATCAACTACGACCTCAAAGTGCCCGCACCCGCGCCACCCTCGCTGGAGAACTGGCTGGGCACCGACGACCAAGGCCGCGATGTGTTGGCCCGGGTGATCTACGGCTTCCGTATTTCCGTGTTGTTTGCTCTGATCCTGACCCTGTTGAGCTCGGTGATCGGCGTCGTCGCAGGCGCGCTGCAGGGCTTCTATGGCGGCTGGGTCGATCTGTTCGGCCAACGTTTTCTCGAGGTCTGGTCTGGCCTGCCGGTACTTTACCTGCTGATCATTCTGGCGAGCTTCGTGCAGCCGAACTTCTGGTGGCTGCTGGGCATCATGCTGTTGTTCTCATGGATGAGTCTGGTCGATGTGGTGCGCGCCGAATTCCTACGTGGGCGCAATCTCGAGTACGTGCGCGCCGCCCGCGCCTTGGGCATGCAGAACGGCGCCATCATGTTCCGCCACATCCTGCCCAACGCCATGATCTCGACCATGACTTTCATGCCGTTCATTCTCACCGGCGCCATCGGCACCTTGACCGCCCTGGATTTCCTCGGCTTCGGCTTGCCACCGGGCGCCCCGTCGCTCGGCGAACTGGTCGCTCAGGCCAAGTCGAATCGCCAGGCGCCCTGGCTGGGAATCAGCGCATTTGTGGTCCTCGGCCTGATGCTGAGCCTGTTGGTATTCATTGGCGAGGCCGCGCGCGATGCCTTCGATCCGAGGAAATGACATGAGCGAAAACCTCATCGAAGTGCGCGACCTCTCCGTCGAGTTCATCTCGGATAATCGCGTACAGCGGGTCGTCGACGGCGTTAGTTTCGACATCCGCCGCGGCGAGACCCTCGCCATCGTCGGCGAAAGCGGCTCCGGTAAATCAGTGACCGCCAACTCGATCCTGCGCCTATTGCCCTACCCGCACGCCCACCATCCGACCGGCGTTATTCATTACGCGGGGCAGGATCTGCTGACCACCTCACAGGCCAAGCTGCAGGGCATTCGCGGCAACCGAATTGCCATGGTCTTCCAGGAACCGATGACCTCGCTGAACCCGTTGCACAGCATCGAGCGCCAGATCGGCGAAGTGCTTGCCCTGCACAAAGGGCTGAGTGGCAAAGCCGCCACTCGACGCACATTGGAACTCCTCGAGTTGGTTGGCATACCCGAGCCGCACAAGCGTCTGAAGGCCTTTCCTCACGAACTATCCGGCGGCCAGCGGCAGCGGGTGATGATCGCCATGGCCCTGGCCAACGAGCCGGAACTACTGATCGCCGACGAACCAACCACCGCCCTCGACGTCACCGTGCAGCTGAAAATCCTCGATCTGCTCAAGGACCTGCAACAACGCTTGGGCATGTCGCTGCTGCTCATCAGTCACGATCTCAATCTGGTGAGAAGAATTGCCCATCGGGTGTGCGTCATGTGGCGCGGACAAGTGGTCGAACAAGCGTTGTGTGAGGACCTGTTTAATGCACCGCAGCATGCCTATACCCGCGAATTGCTCGGCGCCGAGCCCAGCGGCGGCCCCGTCAGCAACCCGGCTGGAGCGCCACTGCTGGAAGTCGATGATGTGCGCGTATGGTTTCCGATCAAGAAGGGCCTGCTGCGCCGCACCGTCGATTATGTGAAAGCGGTAAATGGCATCAACTTCAGCTTGCCTCAAGGCCAGACCTTGGGAATCGTCGGCGAAAGCGGTTCAGGCAAATCCACATTGGGCCTGGCGATTCTGCGCCTGCTGGAGAGTCAGGGCTCAATACGCTTTCACGGCCAATCGCTGAACGGCCTATCGCAACACGATGTGCGCCCCTTGCGCCGGCAGATGCAGGTGGTGTTTCAAGACCCTTACGGCAGCCTCAGTCCGCGCATGTCGGTTGGACAAATCGTTGGCGAAGGACTGGATATCCATAAGATTGGCAGTGCAGCAGAGCAGGAGCAGGCAATCATCGATGCACTGCTGGAGGTCGGGCTGGACCCAGATACCCGCCACCGTTATCCCCATGAGTTTTCCGGTGGCCAACGCCAACGTATCGCCATTGCCCGAGCCTTGGTGCTCAAACCGGAACTGATCCTCCTGGACGAACCGACTTCCGCACTCGACCGCACCGTGCAACGCCAAGTGGTGGAACTATTGCGTTCACTACAGAGCAAATACAACCTGACTTATCTGTTCATCAGCCATGACTTGGCGGTGATCAAAGCGCTTAGCCACCAATTGATGGTGGTCAAGCAGGGCCAAGTCGTGGAACAGGGCGCTGCGGACGATATTTTCGCCGCCCCACAGCATCCCTATACCCAGCAGTTGCTCGAAGCAGCCTTCATGACACCGGCACCGCAAATGAATAGTCAGGAACAGTAGGAGCAGCACATGGCTTCGCATCGGTAAACGCACCCTGGTCGTGGCTGTCGCGAGCAAGCTGTCGACCGTCTCAGACATCGGCGACTGAAACAAAGACAATAAAAAGGCCGCTTCGGAAGCGGCCTTTTTATTTAACGAGCCGGTGTTTAGAACCGCTCGATTTTCGCCTGAGTTTCCAATTTATTCCGGAAAGCTGCGAAATCCTGCTGACCAGCACGGGATGCCAGGAAGCGGTGGTACATCTCTTTTTCCTCCGCTGTCAGTTCACCCTCAGGCTCACTCACACCCTTGAGTTGCACCACCACGAAATCACCATTAGCCAGCGTGACGCCGGTGAAGCTCGGCTTGTCAGCCGTCTCAGGTTTAGGCATGCGGAACAGCGCCTGAAGGATCAGTGGATCAATACCTTCTTGACTACGAGTAGCCGCTTCCACCAGCTGCCAGTTCTTCCCTTCATGCGCTTGGGCAACAGGAGTCTTGCCGGCGCGTAGGTCAACCAACAACGCCTTGCCGTTGGCCTGCACAGCCGCGCTGGCCCGCTCCACGCTCAAACGCTGGCGAATACCGTCGGCGACCTCCGCCAGCGGCAATTGCTCAGGCTTCTTATGATCTTTGACCCGCAGCACGATCACAGTGTCAGCATCCAGTTCGATAGCGCCACTATTGGCACCATCTTCCAGCACTTCGGGACTGAAGGCCGCCTGGACGACTTCGCGGTTGGCAGCCAACCCCTCTCCACCCTCACGCCCGAACGGAGCGCTTCGCTGTACCTTTAGGCCCTGATCTTGCGCGGGCTGTTCCAGGTCCGACGCCTCAAAAGCAGCATCCTCCAAGCTCTTGCTAGCTTCGACGAAACGCTGTTCGACCTGCTGGGTTTTCAGCTCACGGCTGAGCTTGTCCTTGACGCTAGCGAAGCTCGGTACTTCCGGCGCCTGAACGCCGAGCAGCTTGACCAGGTGCCAACCGTACGCAGTGCGCACCGGCGCCGAGACTTCATCCTTCTTCAAGGCGTACAGGGTCTTCTCGAATTCAGGATCGTAGACACCGGGACCGGCGTAACCGAGGTCGCCACCATTGCTGGCCGAGCCTGGGTCCTCGGAAAACTTCTTGGCCAGGGCTGCAAAATTCTCGCCCTGGCTTAGGAGCTTCTGCACGTCTTCGATCTTGGCCTTGGCTTGTGCTTCGTTAACTTTGTCATTCACTTCAATGAGGATATGAGCCGCATCGCGCTGCTCAGCCAGATTGGCGATCTCTTTCTGGTAAAGCGCCTGGAGATCCTCATCCTTGACGCTGACCTTGTCGAAGAAGGCTTCTTTCTTCAGTTCGACATAATCAAGCACCACTTGCTCGGTGCTCATGAACTCGCCAGCGTGCTCATCATAATAAGCTTTGACTTCTTCCTCAGAAAGCTTGAGCGAGCCGGGGTCGGCTTTCAGAGTAAGGGTCGCAAAATCACGCGTCTGTTTTTCTAGACGGGCAAAAGCCTGGACTTCTTCAGCTGTGACGAAACTGCTACCAGAAAGACCAGCTCGCAATTGACCGATCAGCATTTCCTGTTCAAGCATTTGACGGAACTGCAACCGGGTATAACCCATCTGGCGAATGACTTGATCGAATCGCTCAGCGCTGAATTTTCCATCCACCAGGAATTCCGGGGTTTGCAAAATCACTTGATCCAGGGCCGGCTGGGAAAAAGCAAAGTTCGCATCCTTCGCACTTTGAAGCAGCAGGCTGCGCTCAATAAGCCCTTTCAATGCCGCTTCGCGCAGCAGCTTGTCATCTAGCCGTGCCGCGTCGAAATCTTTACCCAAGCGCTGCATGAGTTGACGGCGCTGCATGTCCACGGCCTGGCCGAGCTCGTTTTGACTGATTTCCTCGCCATTGACCTTCGCGGCATTTTGCGTGTCGCTGGTGGCGTTGAAAATTGCATCAACACCGGTGAATGCCATCAATGCAACGATGACACCGATGATGGTTTTGGCAATCCAGCCTTGTGAATTGTCCCTGATGTTCTGCAGCATGCGTCCCCCAGAAACGACCGTACTGAATTAACGGCCGTGGAGCGTGGGTAGAATCCGGATATAAGAAAGGCGCATCCGAGGATGCGCCTTCTCGTAACTGGCGGGGCGGCCGGCCGGAATTAACCGTCTGAACTGCCGCTCCGCTGCCAACTGAAGCCCATGGCTTGAATTGACAGAGGTAAGCCTCGAAGGACGCTTAGTTAACGGCGTCTTTCAGGGCTTTACCAGCTTTGAAGCCCGGGATCTTGGCGGCAGCGATGCTGATCGGCTTACCAGTCTGCGGGTTGCGGCCAGTACGAGCAGCGCGCTCTTTAACAGCAAAGGTACCAAAGCCAACCAGCACTACCGAGTCACCGGCTTTCAGAGCGCCAGTGACGGATTCGATTACTGCATCCAGCGCACGGCCAGCGACAGCTTTCGGGATATCAGCAGATGCGGCGATAGCATCAATCAGTTCCGACTTGTTCACTCTAAGTCCCCTTATTTCTGTTGAGTTGTTTCTTAATTTTGGGTGTAAGCAAAGCGGGTGCAGAGTGGCCTGCCGACACAAGAAGAGCCGCTTTATAACAAGGGCTTTAAAAATGTGTCAAGAAAGCCCCCCGGCTAATGCGTGCTGATTCGCTCCTTGGAATCAGTCTCGCGCTTGTCATCCTTTGCAACCATCTCAGGAGCCGCATCGGGCAAGGGCTCCGGGGCGTATTGCAGCGCAATTTGCAGGACCTCGTCAATCCATTTGACCGGTTTAATCTGCAGGTCTTGCTTAATATTCTCTGGAATTTCTTTTAGGTCGCGCACGTTCTCTTCAGGAATGATCACCGTCTTGATTCCGCCCCGGTGCGCTGCCAGCAGCTTCTCCTTGAGGCCACCGATCGCCAGCACTTGACCACGCAGCGTGATCTCGCCAGTCATGGCAACATCCGCCCGTACCGGTATCTGGGTGAGCGCGGAGACCAGAGCGGTGCACATGCCCACCCCTGCACTAGGACCATCTTTCGGAGTGGCCCCTTCGGGCATGTGGATATGAATGTCACGCTTCTCGTAAAAATCCGCGGCTACCCCCAGACTTTTCGCCCGACTGCGTACTACGGTTAATGCGGCGGTGATCGATTCGACCATCACGTCACCAAGCGAGCCGGTTTTGATCAACTGACCTTTGCCGGGTACGACAGCCGCTTCGATGGTCAACAACTCCCCACCGACTTGCGTCCACGCCAACCCAGTGACTTGTCCGATCTGGTCCTGTTGCTCGGCCAACCCATAGCGGAATTTCTTGACCCCAAGGAAATGCTCCAAGGATTCAGGTGTAACCCGAAGCTTCAGGCGCTTTTCACGGACATACTCTTTAACCGCCTTGCGGCAAATCTTCGCGAGTTGCCGCTCCAAACCACGTACTCCGGCCTCTCGCGTGTAGTAGCGAATGATGTCGCGAATGGTGTCAGCATCGAACTCCAACTCGCCTTTCTTCAAGCCATTAGCCTGAGTTTGCTTCGGCGCGAGGTACTTAACAGCAATGTTAATTTTCTCGTCTTCGGTATAACCAGGCAGACGGATCACTTCCATGCGATCCAGCAACGGGGCCGGGATATTCATGGAGTTCGCAGTACACAGGAACATTACATCCGACAGGTCGTAGTCAACTTCCAGATAATGATCGTTGAAGTTGTGATTCTGTTCAGGATCGAGCACTTCCAGCAGTGCCGAGGCTGGATCGCCACGCATGTCCTGGCCCATTTTGTCGATTTCATCGAGCAGGAAGAGCGGGTTGCGAACGCCAACCTTGGTCATTTTTTGAATCAAACGACCAGGCATAGAGCCAATGTAGGTACGACGGTGGCCACGAATTTCAGCCTCGTCCCGCACGCCACCCAGCGCCATACGCACGAATTTTCGATTGGTGGCATGGGCAATCGATTCGGCCAACGAAGTCTTCCCGACGCCGGGAGGACCCACTAGACACAGAACAGGACCTTTTACCTTCTTGACCCGTTTCTGCACAGCGAGGTACTCAAGGATCCGCTCCTTGACCTCTTCTAGACCGTAGTGGTCGGCATCGAGGATTTCTTCGGCCTTGGCCAGATCCAAACGGACCTTACTTTCCGCCTTCCATGGAACATTGACCAACCAGTCAATATAAGAACGCACCACAGTTGCTTCAGCTGACATTGGCGACATTTGCTTCAGCTTATTCAGCTCAGCTTGAGCCTTGCCGTAGGCTTCCTTCGTGAGGCCCGCGTCTTCGATCCGCTTCTTTAGATCTTCGAGTTCGTTGTGGCCCTCATCCCCATCGCCAAGCTCCTTCTGAATGGCCTTCATTTGCTCATTCAGGTAGTACTCGCGCTGGCTACGCTCCATCTGCTTTTTGACGCGTCCACGAATGCGTTTTTCGACTTGGAGCAAGTCAATTTCCGCATCCAGCAAAGCAAGCACATGCTCCACACGAGCGGAAAGATCAGTAATCTCGAGGATTTCCTGCTTCTGCTCGATTCGAAGGGCCATGTGCGCAGCCATTGTGTCGACCAATCGGCCAGGCTCATCGATGCTATTCAATGAAGACAACACTTCAGCAGGCACTTTCTTGCCCAACTGCACATATTGCTCGAACTGACTTAGCAGGCTGCGCGTAAATACTTCGGATTCACGCTCAGCCGCTTCCTGCTCATCAATCAGTGCGACTTCGACACGGCAATGATCATCCAGTGTCTTGAACTGTTCGATGCTGCCCCGCTGCTCACCTTCAACAAGCACCTTCACGGTGCCGTCCGGCAATTTGAGCAGTTGCAGTACCGTCGCTACGGTACCGACGCGATAGAGTGCATCCTCCGCAGGATCGTCGTCAGCTGGATTTTTCTGCGCGACTAACAGGATCTGTTTATCTCCTGTCATAGCAGCTTCCAATGCCTCTATGGATTTCTCACGCCCAACAAAAAGTGGAATAACCATGTGCGGATAAACTACAACATCGCGCAACGGCAAAAGAGGCAAGTCGACTGTAGTCTTCATGATTTCGGCTCTACGGCGGCCATCTGGCCGTGAACGGATGGGAGTACCCCTCGACCTAAGATGGGGGTAGCTCCAAGAAAAAACAAGCGCTTCGGCTGGAAAAACAAAGGGGCCCGCAGGCCCCTTGTTTTGTAGCTAGTGTTACGCTTCAGGCGCAGCCTTTGCGGGTTGATCGGTATTCTCATAAATCAGCAAAGGCTTGGAGGTTCCGGCAATCACGCTCTCATCGATCACTACCTTGCTGACATCCGATTGCGAGGGAATGTCATACATAGTATCGAGAAGCACTCCTTCCAGGATCGAGCGCAGACCTCGGGCACCAGTCTTCCGTTCTAGCGCTCTGTGAGCGACAGAGCGCAGAGCATCTGCACGAAACTCCAGGTCCACACCTTCCATTTCAAATAACTTGGCGTACTGCTTGGTCAGCGCATTCTTCGGCTCGGTGAGAATCTGCATCAATGCAGCCTCGTCGAGCTCGTCCAAAGTAGCAATGACAGGCAGACGTCCAACAAACTCTGGAATCAACCCAAATTTGACCAGGTCGTCAGGCTCGACTTGGCGCAAGGATTCGCCAACTTTTTTACCCAAATCCGTGCTGCGCACCTCAGCATTAAAACCAATACCACCCTTGGTCGAACGACCGTGAATGACTTTTTCCAGCCCAGAAAATGCGCCGCCACAAATAAACAAAATATTGCGGGTATCGACCTGCAAGAATTCCTGCTGCGGATGTTTCCGACCACCTTGAGGCGGAACCGACGCTACCGTGCCTTCTATCAGCTTCAACAATGCTTGCTGGACGCCTTCACCCGAAACATCGCGGGTAATCGATGGATTATCGGATTTACGAGAGATCTTATCGATTTCATCAATGTAGACGATACCCATCTGGGCTTTTTCCACATCGTAATCACATTTCTGCAGCAGTTTCTGAATAATGTTTTCAACGTCTTCACCGACATAACCTGCTTCGGTCAAAGTCGTCGCATCGGCAATTGTGAATGGCACATTCAGCAAGCGCGCTAGTGTTTCAGCCAATAACGTCTTACCAGAGCCAGTCGGTCCAATCAGCAAAATATTGCTTTTGCCTAGTTCGACATCATCTTTCTTGTCGCGATGATTTAGACGCTTGTAGTGGTTGTATACCGCTACTGCCAGAATTTTTTTCGCGCGCTCCTGACCGATGACATATTGGTCCAAGATACTGCTGATTTCTTTCGGGGCGGGAAGCTTATGCGCACTGCTCTCGGCCTGGGCTTCTTGCACCTCCTCGCGGATGATGTCGTTACACAGGTCGACGCACTCGTCGCAGATAAAGACCGAGGGCCCGGCAATCAATTTACGCACTTCATGCTGGCTTTTGCCGCAGAAGGAGCAATAAAGCAATTTGCCGTTGTCCTCGCCGTTGCGGGTGTCAGTCATTCGATCAATCCAATCCGGTAGGCTTGAAACACAAGATGAAGGCAAACGCGGGCGTTTTCAACCCCGCACAGCGGGTCAGCTTGCGGTGACCCACACAATGCAGCACTTAGGCGGAAAGCTGGCGCTTGTTGAGAACCTGATCGATAAGACCGTATTTGACGGCATCATCGCCACTCATGAAATTGTCTCGATCCGTATCGCGGGCAATGACCTCGATCGGCTGACCGGTGTGGTCAGCAAGAATCTTGTTCAAGCGCTCGCGAATGGTGAGAATTTCTCGAGCATGAATTTCGATATCAGAGGCCTGACCCTGGAAGCCGCCCAGTGGCTGGTGAATCATCATCCGCGAATGCGGCAGGCAATAACGCTTATTAGCGGCACCACCAGCTAGAAGCAAAGCACCCATGCTGCATGCCTGCCCGATGCAGATGGTGGAAACGTCAGGCTTGATAAACTGCATGGTGTCATAAATAGACATTCCCGCAGTGACTGAACCACCGGGAGAATTGATGTAAAGATGAATGTCTTTATCTGGATTCTCAGCTTCGAGGAACAGCAGCTGAGCCACTACCAGATTAGCCATGTAGTCTTCGACTTGGCCCACCAAGAAAATGACTCGCTCCTTCAACAAGCGCGAATAAATGTCATAAGCGCGCTCTCCGCGCGCCGACTGCTCAACCACCATAGGCACCAGGCCACCAGCGGCTTGGATCTCGGGCATTTGCTGCATGAATAGATTACGCGACATGTCCAACGGTCACTCCCTAATAGTCATGTCTCAAAGACGCATAAGCCAGCGCGAAGGCTGGCTTATGGGGTGCTCGAACGAGGTGAGGATCAGGACGCTTGCGGAGCATCCGCAGGCTTGACCGCTTCTTCGTAAGAGACCTGCTTGTCGGTCACTTTGGCCTTCTGCAGAACAGTATCTACAACTTGCTCTTCCAGCACAACCGAACGCACTTCGTTCATCTGCTGGTCGTTTTTGTAGTACCAGGCTACAACCTGCTCCGGCTCTTGATAGGCGGAAGCCATTTCTTGGATCAGCTCGCGAACGCGATTTTCATCCGGCTTCAGCTCAAACTGCTTAACCACCTCAGCCACGATCAGACCCAGCACAACTCGGCGCTTAGCCTGCTCTTCGAACAGCTCGGCAGGAAGCTGATCCGGCTTGATATTGCCGCCGAACTGCTGGACAGCCTGAACGCGAAGGCGGTCGACTTCGTTACCAATCAAGGCTTTCGGAACCTCAATGGAGTTGGCTGCGACCAATCCGTCCATCACTTGGTTCTTCACCTTGGACTTGATGGCCTGGCGCAACTCACGCTCCATGTTCTTACCGACTTCAGCACGGAAGCCTTCGAGACCGCCTTCCTTGATACCGAACAGGGCGAAGAAGTCATCATTCAACTCCGGCAGCTTCGGCTCGGAAATGCTGTTGACTGTCACCGAAAACTCAGCGGCCTTGCCGGCCAACTCAAGATTCTGATAATCCGCCGGGAAAGTCAGATTGAGGACGCGTTCTTCGCCAGCCTTAGCGCCGACCAACCCTTCTTCGAACCCAGGAATCATCCGACCAGAACCAAGTACCAACTGGGTCCCTTTGGCAGAACCACCGGCAAACACTTCACCGTCGACTTTGCCGACGAAATCAATGTTCAACTGGTCATCGTTTTGCGCGGCACGCTCAACGCTCTCGAAGCGAGTGTTCTGTTTGCGCAGGATTTCTAGCATGTTGTCGACGTCGGCAGCACTTACTTCAGCCTGCTGACGCTCAACTTCTATAGCCTCGAAACCGCCAACCTGGAACTCAGGGAATACTTCGAAGATGGCGATGTATTCAAGATCCTTGCCTTTTTCGAAGGTCTTCGGCTCGACCGCCGGAGCACCAGCCGGATTCAATTTCTGCTCAACGACGGCTTCGTAGAAGGTGGCCTGGATCAAATCACCCAGAGCTTCTTGACGCGCAGCATCCTCATAACGCTGGCGGATGACACTCATCGGCACTTTACCCGGGCGGAAACCTGGGATCTTTGCACGGCGCGCAGTCTGCTGCAGACGCTTGTTGACTTCAGTCTCGATACGCTCGGCGGGAACGCCGATTGTCATGCGGCGCTCAAGAGCGGAAGTATTTTCAACAGAAACTTGCATGGATATTCCTCGTTGCACAGACGTTAGCCGGCCGTTTCCAGCCCCAGAATCAAGGGCATGCATTCTAGTGGGTCAAATCGAAGAAGTCACCCCACAGAATGCGGGTTAAAAACGGGAGGGAAAGCACTAAAAGATGGTGCGGACGGAGAGACTCGAACTCTCACACCTTGCGGCGCCAGAACCTAAATCTGGTGTGTCTACCAATTTCACCACGTCCGCAAAAATCTTCTAAAGCAAGACGCCAGGCGGAGAACCTGGCGCCTTAAAAATGGGGTGGACGATGGGAATCGAACCCACGACAACAGGAATCACAATCCTGCGCTCTACCAACTGAGCTACGCCCACCATCTTACTTACATCGCACCCGCCAAAGCAGCCTCATGGCGCACCCGGCAGGACTCGAACCTGCGACCATCCGCTTAGAAGGCGGATGCTCTATCCAGCTGAGCTACGGGCACTTAATCATCAGCACCTCAACCGCGAAGCACAGATTAAAAGCTCTGGCACTAGCGGATCAACTTTCAATCCGCCTGCCTTCTAACCCAGCGCTAGCTGTGCTCGACAAGCGGGGCGAATATTAATGGGGTGATCTATCCGCGTCAACTGTAAAACGTAAAAAATTCAGCGAGATAAAGGAGTTACGGGAATTGGCAGGGCGCTGCCTTTGCCCATCCCGCAGGTCATGCGAGAATGCGCGTCCTTTTTCTTTCCCTTTCGATGGTTCAGCACGCGCATGACCGCACAATTAATCGACGGCAAAGCGATCGCCGCCAGTCTTCGCCAGCAGATCGCTCAACGTGTCGCTGAGCGTCGTCGCCACGGTTTGCGAGCTCCCGGCCTGGCAGTGATTCTCGTCGGCACAGATCCCGCCTCTCAAGTTTATGTCGCGCACAAGCGTAAGGACTGCGAAGAGGTAGGCTTCATATCCCGGGCGTACGACTTGCCGTCTACAACCAGCCAACAGGATTTAAGCGAGCTAATCGATCGCTTGAACGACGACCCGGCAATCGACGGCATTCTCGTCCAGCTACCGCTGCCCAAACACCTCGACGCCTCGCTGCTGCTCGAGCGAATCCGTCCAGATAAAGATGTCGACGGCTTCCATCCGTACAATATTGGCCGATTGGCTCAGCGTATTCCGCTTCTGCGCCCATGCACCCCAAAGGGCATCATGACGTTGCTTGCGAGCACTGGCGTCAATCTATACGGCATGAATGCGGTTGTGGTCGGCGCTTCGAATATTGTCGGTCGCCCAATGGCTCTAGAACTGCTGCTAGGTGGATGCACAGTCACAGTCACCCACCGATTCACGCGCGACCTGGCCACTCACGTCGCAAATGCCGACCTGGTGGTGGTCGCAGCCGGCAAGCCTGGGTTAGTTAAAGGCGAATGGATCAAAGAAGGCGCAATCGTCATTGATGTCGGAATCAATCGTCAGGAAAACGGCAAATTGATCGGTGACGTCGTATATGAGACCGCCCTACCCCGCGCCGGCTGGATCACACCCGTTCCTGGTGGGGTTGGCCCCATGACGCGGGCGTGCCTGCTGGAAAATACCCTGCATGCCGCTGAGCACCTGCATTCCTGAGAGCGCCAACAAAATAAAAAAGGCCGCATCGAGCGGCCTTTTTTATTTAAGAAGCACAATCACTCTGCGAACCGCCAGCTGGTTCCACCCTTACCATCCTCCAGCACCACCCCAAGCGCAGTGATCTGGTCACGGATGCGGTCGGACTCGGCCCAGTTCTTCTCGGCACGGGCCTGCAGGCGCGCCGCGATCAATGCTTCGACTTCAACGGCGTCAACCTTGCCTTGGGCGCCAGCCTTGAGAAACTCGTCCGGCTGCAGCTGCAGTACACCGAGCAAGCCAGCCTGCTCCCGTAGTCGCGCAGCCAAACCAGCGGCAGCATGCAGATCGGCCTCCCTCAGGCGATTAACCTCACGAGCCAACTCAAACAACACGGCGCAAGCTTCCGGGGTATTGAAGTCGTCGTCCATTGCCGCTGCGAAACGCGCTACGAAGCCCTCGCCACCGCTCGGCGCCGCTTGCGGCAGGCCTTTCAGGGCGTGATAGAAGCGCTCCAGCGCTCCCTTAGCCTCTTTCAGGCTGTCTTCCGAATAGTTGATAGGACTACGGTAGTGACTAGAGACCAACAGGTAGCGCACCACTTCCGGATGGTACTTCTCCAGCACTTCACGGATGGTGAAGAAGTTGCCCAACGACTTGGACATCTTCTCGCCATCTACGCGCACGGCGCCGGCATGCATCCAGGCGTTGGCGTAGAGCTTGCCGGTAGCCGCCTCGCTCTGCGCAATCTCGTTCTCATGGTGCGGAAACACCAGGTCCGGGCCGCCGCCGTGGATATCGAAGGTTTCACCCAGGCAGCAGGTGGACATCACCGAACATTCGATATGCCAGCCAGGTCGACCTGCGCCCCAAGGCGACTCCCAACTCGGCTCGCCCGGCTTTACGCCTTTCCAGAGCACGAAATCGAGTGGATCCTCTTTGATCTCATCGACTTCGATACGCGCGCCGATTTTCAGGTCTTCGATCTTTTTGCGTGACAGTTTGCCGTAACCGACGAACTTGCCGACGCGGTAATAGACATCGCCATTCCCAGGGGCATAGGCGAAGCCCTTCTCGATGAGGACCTGGATCATCTCGTGCATGCCGGCGATATGCCCGGTGGCGCGCGGCTCGATGTCCGGGCGCAGCACCGACAGACGCGCCTCATCCTCATGCATGGCGGCAATCATGCGCTCGACCAACACCTCGAATGGCTCGCCATTCTCATTGGCGCGCTTGATGATTTTGTCGTCGATGTCGGTAATGTTCCGCACGTAGGTGACATCGAACCCGCTATGCCGCAGCCAGCGCGTCACCACGTCGAACGCCACCATTACCCGGGCATGGCCGATATGACAGAAGTCATACACGGTCATGCCGCACACATACATACGCACCTGATTGGCGACCAGCGGTTTGAAAACGTCCTTGGTCTTACTGAGGGTGTTGTAGATGGAAAGTGACATTTACTGACCCCAGGAATCACGCAGCGTCACGGTGCGGTTGAACACCAAGGCATCCGGCTTGGAATCTTTGCTGTCGACGCAGAAATAACCTTCCCGTTCAAACTGAAAGCGCTCCTCTGCCGCAGCGCTGGCCAGTGACGGTTCAGCTCGGCAGCCCTTGAGCACTACTAACGAATCAGGATTGATGTTGTCGAGGAAGCTAGCGCCCTCCTCCGCCTTTTCCGGGTTGGCGGAGCGGAACAGGCGGTCATACAAGCGCACTTCGCATTCCACGCTTTCGGCAGCCGGCACCCAATGAATCACGCCTTTGACCTTGCGGCCTTCGGGGTTCTTGCCCAGCGTGCCTTCATCATAGGAACAGCGCAGCTCGACGATATTGCCGGCGGCATCCTTGATCGCTTCATCGGCGCGAATCACATAGCTACCGCGCAGGCGCACTTCGCCACCAGGAATAAGGCGCTTGTAGCCAGCCGGCGGAGTTTCCTCAAAGTCACCCGCATCGATGTAGATCTCACGACTGAACGGCAACACCCGCATGCCCATATCTTGCTTGGGATGGCGGGAGAGCTCGAGCTGCTCGACCCGATCTTCCGGGTAATTGGTGATGACTACCTTGAGCGGCTTGAGGACGCACATGGCGCGCGCGGCGTTAGCGTCCAAGTCTTCACGAATGGTGAATTCGAGCATGCCCACATCCACAACGCCGCCCGCACGGTTGACGCCGATCATGTCGCAGAAGTTGCGGATCGACGCCGGGGTATAGCCGCGCCGACGGAAACCCGACAGCGTCGACATGCGCGGGTCGTCCCAGCCATTGACGTGTTTCTCGTCGACCAGCTGCTTGAGCTTGCGCTTGCTGGTGATGGTGTAGTTCAGGTTCAGCCGGGCGAATTCGTACTGGCGCGGCTGCGCCGGTACCGGCAGCTGCTCAAGGAACCACTCGTAGAGCGGGCGGTGATCCTCGAACTCCAGGGTGCAGATCGAGTGAGTGATGCCTTCGATGGCATCCGACTGACCATGGGTGAAGTCATAGCTGGGATAGATGCACCACTTGTTGCCGGTCTGATGGTGATGGGCATGGCGGATGCGGTAAAGGATCGGGTCGCGCAGGTTCATGTTCGGCGAGGCCATATCGATCTTCGCACGCAGGGCCCGAACACCATCCGGGAACTCTCCCGCTTTCATGCGCGCGAACAGGTCCAGACTCTCCTCCACGCTGCGCTCGCGGAACGGACTGTTTTTGCCTGGCTCGGTCAGACTGCCGCGGTACTCACGGGCTTGCTCCGGCGACAGGTCATCCACATAGGCCTTGCCGGCCTTGATCAGCTCGACAGCCCAGTCATGGAGCTGGTCGAAGTAATTGGAGGCATACCGCACCGAACCCGCCCACTCAAAGCCCAGCCATTTCACATCGGCCTCGATGGCGTCGATGTACTCCTGGTCTTCCTTGGCCGGATTGGTGTCGTCAAAACGCAGATGGCAATCGCCGCCAAACTCCTTGGCCAGACCGAAGTTCAGGCAGATCGATTTGGCATGACCGATATGCAGGTAGCCATTGGGCTCCGGCGGGAAGCGTGTAATGACCTTCGCATGCTTGCCGGCCTCAAGGTCGGCCTGGACGATCTGGCGGAGAAAGTTTGCTGCGGCGGGAGTCTCTGGCTTGCTCATGATGTCCTTGATAATGCTGGTGCACGGCTCAGGGTAGGCCGGTCAAATCAAAGCGCTTATCATAGCCGAAGCAGTCAACCCCCTGACAGGCCTTCGATTTTTCCGATAGAGCGATTTCATCATGATCAAACTACATACCAACTACGGCGTCATCACCCTCAATCTGTTCGCCGACAAAGCGCCGGAAACCGTGGCCAACTTCGAGGAGTATGTGAAGGCTGGTCATTACGACAACACCGTTTTCCACCGCGTAATCAGCAACTTCATGATCCAGGGCGGCGGCTTCGAACCAGGCATGAAACAAAAAGCCACTCGCGCATCCATCAAGAATGAAGCCAACAACGGCGTATCGAACAAAGTCGGCACCGTTGCCATGGCCCGCACCATGGAACCGCATTCGGCTTCCGCGCAATTTTTCATCAACGTCTCTGACAACACTTTCCTCGATCACAGCGCACCGACCGTTCAGGGCTGGGGCTACACCGTGTTCGGCGAAGTCGTCGAAGGCATGGATGTTGTGAACAAGATCAAAGGTGTTGCCACCACGATGCGCTCCGGCCACCAGGACGTGCCGGTTGACGACGTAATCATCGAGAAGGCCGAGATCGTCGCTTGATCCTGCTGATCTCCGACCTGCATCTCGAAGAGGAGCGCCCGGATATCACCCGGGCGCTCCTGCACTTTCTTGCCGCGCGCGCCAGCCAGGCCGAAGCGCTATACATCCTTGGCGATTTTTTCGAGGCGTGGATTGGCGACGACGCCATGACTCCCTTCCAACGCTCCATCACCCAGGCACTGCGCCTGCTCAGCGATGGCGGCACGCAGATTTACCTGATGCACGGCAACCGTGACTTCATGATTGGCGCGGAATTTTGCCGCCAAGCAGGCTGCACACTGTTAACCGATCCCAGTCTCGTCCAACTGTACGGCGAGCCGGTATTGCTCATGCATGGCGACAGCTTGTGCACTCAGGATGCGGCATACATGCGCCTGCGTCGCTGGCTGCGCAACCCGCTGACCTTATGGGTTTTGCGCCACTTGCCATTAGCGACGAGACAGAAACTGGCTCGCAAGCTACGCCAGGAAAGCCGCATGCAAACGCGTATGAAAGCCAGCGAAATCACCGACGTCACCCAGGATGAAGTGCCGCGTATCATGGCCGCCAGCGGGGTGAAAACGCTGATTCACGGGCATACGCACCGCCCCGCCATCCATCCGCTGCAGATCAATGGCAACGCTGCACAACGCATCGTCTTAGGCGACTGGGATAAACAGGGCTGGGCGCTACAGGTCGACGCGAGCGGTTTTCACCAAGCGCCGTTTGAGCTGGCCTGAATCGATCGACTCAGGCAGCGGCGCCGCTGTGGAAGCGGAACTCGGTATCCGGAGTCAGAATCGCCTCTCGCTCCACCTCGGCAAAATAGGCAATGCGCTCATCGATCGGTCCATCGGTATAAGCCTGAGCCATCTGCAGATAGCCCTGGTAATGCCGCGCCTCTGACTTGAGCAACGAGCGATAGAACTTGCCCAGCTCCTCATCGAGATGTGGTGCCAAACGGAAAAAACGCTCACAAGAGCGCGCCTCGATGAAGGCCCCAACAATCAATGTGTCGATCAACTTATGCGGCTCTGAACTGCGCATATGTTTGTGCAGCCGCTGAGCATAGTGCGATGCGCTGACGGGCCGATAACGGACACCGCGCTTCTTCATCAGCGCAGCCACCTGCTCGAAATGACGTAACTCCTCGCGCGCCAATCGAGACAATTTGTCTTGCAAATCGGCCTTTTCGACGTAACGAAACAGTAGCGTAATAGCTGTCGATGCAGCCTTTTTCTCGCAATTAGCATGGTCGATCAATAGCAAGTCCTGATTAGCCAAAGCCTGAGCAATCCAGGCGTCTGGCGTAGGACAAAGCAGGAAGTTTTCGATTTCCGGAAGCAGTTGCATGGGCTCACGAGGGCGCTACGGTGGCGCTGGCAGAGGACGTCAGGGCGGGCCATTATACGAATGCAAGCCAGGACGGCCAGCGGTGCGTTGATTTAGATCAAAAACGCACGAACCTGACACCTACTACAGTGCAATCAGTAGATTCCAGGGAGATGACGACCATGCAAGCAATACGCAGCATTCTTGTATTAATGGAACCCGACGAGTCAGAAGGCTGGGCAATCAAGCGAGCCAAACTGATTTCCAGCGTCACCCAATCGCATCTGCATCTTCTGATTTGCGATAAAAAAAGCGACCACACTCCCTTCCTTGACCAAGTCAGTGCATCCCTCCAACTCGACGGCTATAGCGTTTCCAGCCAACAGGCGTGGCATGAGACCGAGTACCAAACCATCATCAGCGCACAGCAGGCCGAAGGCTGCGGCCTGGTGATAAAGCGGCATCTGCCGGACAATCCGCTGAAAAAAGCCCTGCTCACTCCGGACGACTGGAAGCTTTTGCGGCACTGCCCTTGCCCGGTATTGATGGTGAAAAGCGAAAAACCCTGGACTGGCGGGACGATTTTGGCAGCCGTCGATGTCGGGAACTCAGACAGCGAACATCGCACCCTGCACTCCAGCATCGTTAGCCACGCCCACGAGATTGCCGCGCTGGCCAAAGCCGATCTGCACGTCATTGCCGCCCATCCGTCACCAATGCTGTCGGCCGCCGACCCGGTATTTCAGCTCAAAGAAACCATCGAATCGCGTTATCGCGAGCAGTGCCTTGGCTTCCAGACAGAATATTCAATCGACGACCAGCATCTGCATGTCGAAGAGGGCCCGGCCGATGTGCTGATTCCCTACATCGCCCACCAGCTCGGCGCGGCAGTGACGGTTATCGGCACCGTTGCCCGCAGCGGTCTGTCAGGGGTACTGATCGGCAATACAGCCGAGGTAGTGCTCGACACCCTGGAAAGCGATGTGCTGGTTCTCAAACCGGACGCCATCATTGCCCATCTCGAGGAACTGGTAGCGCAGCACTGATCAAGCGCGCACCAAACATGACAAAGCCGCCAACAAAGGCGGCCTTGTCATGCCTTTAATCAGTGCATCAGACGCGCTTTTCCATGCCTTCGAGAAGAAAACGCGGCGCGATGTAACGATCGTAATGCGCTTCGGAGAGCAGAAAGAACTCCCGATCAATGGCATCGCGCAGCTCCGGCAGCGCCCAATCGCGGAACTCTGGCAGCAGAGCCATCCCATAGGCGTCCAACTGGCTGATCACCCGTGCGCCCCGCGCGATCAGCTGATATGCCCAGCAGTAAGGCGACTGCTCGGGGACGAAGCGGATTTTGCGCTGTTCAAGTTGATTGCGTAGGCGCGCGGCATCGAATACATCCAGCTTGGCTTCCATGACCTGGGCCAGAAGGATCTCCAAACGCTGCCAGACCGCGCGTTTTTCTTCCTCGCTGTAGGCGTTCCAGTTGACTACTTCGTGGTGAAAGCGCTTGCAGCCACGGCAGACCAGATCGCCATACACCGTAGAGCAAAGGCCTACACAGGGAGTCTTGATGCGCTGGTTGGACATGATCGATAGGCAATGGGCAGCGGAACAGGCCGGCATTTTAGCCCGTTGCCCAGGCAGGGTCACCTCAGTTTCCATGCGGGTTTACGCTTAACTTTGCCGGTCCTTTCCAGTAGAATCCCTCCGCCTTTTAGGCGTAGATGTCCGTTGGAAGCTGTTTTCAAAGCGTCACGAGCACAGTTGTTTCCGCCAGGAAGATACTGGCGCTGGTTTCGAGCTCCGAACCTGCGCCATCCCTCATCCTGCAGCGTAAAACTTTGAAAACAGCTTCTGGATGGAGCCACTGAAACCATCGTTCGCAGCTCATAAAGCTGTTGCGCGGATGTGTTTAGCGGTTTCCTGAATGCGTCCCGGACACCCTTTGGGACCACTGATGAGGGTAATTACTGTGCTTGAAGCCTATCGCAAACATATTGAAGAGCGTGCCGCTCAGGGTATCGTCCCTCAGCCGCTGAACGCCGAACAAACTGCAGGCCTGGTCGAGCTGCTGAAGAATCCTCCGACTGGTGAAGAGTCTGTCCTTCTGGACCTGATCACCAACCGTATCCCGCCGGGCGTGGACGAAGCCGCTTATGTCAAAGCCGGCTTCCTTTCCGCCATTGCCAAAGGCGAAGTCAGCTCCCCGCTAATCAACAAGCAACATGCCGTTGAGCTGCTGGGCACCATGCAGGGCGGTTACAACATCGCCACTCTGATTGAGCTGCTGGACAGCGCCGAGCTGTCGACCGCCGCTGCCGAACAGCTGAAGCACACCCTGCTGATGTTCGACGCTTTCCACGATGTCGCCGAGCGCGCCAAGAACGGCAACGCCAACGCCCAAGCCGTACTGAAATCCTGGGCCGAGGGCGAGTGGTTCAAGAACAAGCCGGCACTGGCCGACAAAATTACCCTGACCGTATTCAAGGTTCCTGGCGAAACCAACACCGACGACCTGTCGCCGGCGCCGGATGCCTGGTCGCGCCCGGACATTCCGCTGCACGCCCTGGCCATGCTGAAAATGACCCGCGACGGCATCGAGCCGCAAGAACACGGCGTTACCGGTCCGCTGAAGCAGATCGAAGCTGTTAAGGCCAAAGGCTTCCCGGTTGCCTACGTTGGCGACGTGGTCGGTACCGGTTCTTCCCGTAAATCCGCTACCAACTCGGTGCTGTGGTTCTTCGGCGACGACATCCCCAACGTGCCGAACAAGCGCGCTGGCGGTTTCTGCTTCGGTAACAAAATCGCTCCCATCTTCTACAACACCATGGAAGATGCCGGCGCCCTGCCGATCGAGTTCGACGTTGCCAACCTGAACATGGGCGACGTGATCGACGTCTACCCGTACGCCGGTAAAGTCACCAAGTACAACACCGAAGAAGTTCTGGCCACCTTCGAACTGAAGACCCCAGTACTGCTCGACGAAGTACGTGCTGGCGGCCGTATTCCGCTGATCGTCGGCCGTGGCCTGACCGAGAAGGCGCGCGCCGAACTGGGCCTGCCCTCCTCTGATCTGTTCGCCAAGCCAGAGCAACCAGCAGAAAGCAGCAAGGGCTTCACCCTGGCGCAGAAGATGGTCGGCAAGGCGTGCGGCGTAGCCGGCGTGCGTCCGGGCACATACTGCGAGCCGAAGATGACCACCGTCGGCTCCCAGGACACCACGGGCCCGATGACCCGCGACGAGCTGAAAGACCTGGCTTGCCTGGGCTTCTCTGCCGACCTGGTGATGCAGTCCTTCTGCCACACCGCGGCCTATCCGAAGCCGATCGACGTCACCACCCACCACACCCTGCCAGATTTCATGCGCAACCGTGGTGGCGTGTCCTTGCGTCCGGGTGACGGCATCATCCACAGCTGGCTGAACCGTATGCTGCTGCCGGATACCGTTGGTACCGGTGGTGACTCGCACACCCGCTTCCCGATCGGTATCTCCTTCCCGGCCGGTTCCGGCCTGGTCGCCTTCGCTGCCGCGACTGGCGTGATGCCGCTGGACATGCCGGAATCGGTTCTGGTGCGCTTCAAGGGCAAACTGCAACCAGGCATCACCCTGCGTGACCTGGTCCATGCCATCCCTTACTACGCCATCCAGAAGGGCCTGCTGACCGTCGAGAAGAAAGGCAAGAAGAACGCCTTCTCCGGCCGCATCCTCGAGATCGAAGGTCTGGACGAGCTGACCGTCGAACAAGCTTTCGAACTGTCTGACGCCTCGGCCGAGCGCTCTGCTGCAGGTTGCACCATCAAGCTGCCGGAAAAAGCGGTTGCCGAGTACCTGCAGTCCAACATCACCCTGCTGCGCTGGATGATCAGCGAAGGATACGGCGATGCGCGCACCATGGAGCGTCGCGCCCAAGCGATGGAAGCCTGGCTGGCCAACCCGCAGCTGATGGAAGCCGACAAGGACGCCGAGTACGCCGAGATCATCGAGATCGATCTGAGCGAAGTGAAAGAGCCCGTGCTCTGCGCGCCGAACGATCCGGACGATGCCCGTCTGCTGTCCAGCGTCCAAGGTCAGAAGATCGACGAAGTGTTCATCGGTTCCTGCATGACCAACATCGGCCACTTCCGCGCTGCCGGTAAGTTGCTCGAGAAAGTCAAAGGTGGCATCCCGACTCGTCTGTGGCTGTCGCCGCCGACCAAGATGGACGCTCACCAGCTGACCGAAGAAGGCTACTACGGCATCTACGGTAAAGCCGGCGCGCGCATGGAAATGCCGGGCTGCTCGCTGTGCATGGGTAACCAGGCGCGCGTAGCTGCCAACTCCACCGTGGTGTCGACTTCGACCCGTAACTTCCCGAACCGTCTGGGCGATGGTGCCGACGTATTCCTCGCCTCGGCGGAGCTGGCGGCTGTTGCTGCCATCACCGGTAAGCTGCCGACCGTCGAGGAATACATGGTCTACGCGAAAGACATCGACAGCATGGCTGCCGACGTTTACCGCTACCTGAGCTTCGACCAGATCGCCGAGTTCCGTGAGGCCGCTGCGAACGCCAATATCCCGGTCGTTCAAGCCTAAGCGTTACCTGGCATCAAAAGAGCCCCGCCTAGTGCGGGGCTCTTTCTTTTTCCGGGCTTGCTAGCCCTGTGGCGAGCACTTACCTTGCACACGCGGGCCGCCAATTTGCTGCCCCTTGGACGATCTAGGAGTAGGTTCATGAAACATTGGATTTTCGCCATTTTCTGCGCAGCCGCACTTGCTGGCTGCTCCAGCGAATACATCATCACCACCACCGATGGGCAGATGCTCACCAGCGACGACAAGCCGGAGCTGGATAAAGACACCGGCATGCTGGAGTTCGAGGACGGTGAAGGCCGCAAGCAGCAGATCCCGCAAAGCAACGTGAAACAGATGATCGAACGCTGAGCAATCTCGCGATTCCAGAGCCCCGCTTCGGCGGGGCTTTTTTCTGCCCGCACGCATGGCACATGCCTTGCTAACCCATTACTGCAGCTGTCTCCAATGGCGGAACAGCACCAAACTAAGGCGTCGCTCCGGCCGCTGGCTTCTTGGCAGGAATGACGCTTTTTCGTTACAGGATGGAACTGGGCACATGAGCGACCACCGCACTACTCGCGACGACACCCTGGCCTGGGTCGCCGGCACTGACGCACCGGAAAAGAGCACTCTGGACCTGGGCTTCATGCCGCTCACCGACTGCGCCTCCCTAATCGTCGCGGCCACGCAAGGCTTCGCCCAACCCTATGGCCTGAACCTCAACCTGCATCGTCAGGCCTCCTGGGCCACCTTGCGCGATCGCCTGCTGAGCGGCGCCTTGGACGCCGCGCAGATGCTCTATGGCCAGGTCTACGGTGCACACCTGGGGATTGGCGGCAGCGCCACGCCGATGGCCATTCTCATGGGACTGAGCCAGAACGGTCAGGCCATCAATCTGTCGCAAGCGTTGAAGGCTGCCGGCGTGACCAACCGTAAAGCGCTCGCCAAACACGTGCACCAGAACGGCGCAAAACTCACATTCGCCCAGACCTTCCCCACCGGCACCCACGCCATGTGGCTGTATTACTGGCTGGCCAGCCAGGGCATCCACCCGCTCGACGACGTCGCCACCGTGGTGGTGCCGCCACCGCAGATGGTCGCCCATCTACAGGCCGGCCGGATTGACGGCTTCTGTGCCGGCGGCCCGTGGGGCGCGCTGGCCATCGAAGAAGGCCAGGGCTTTACCCTGGCGACCAGCCAGATGATCTGGGCCGACCACCCAGAGAAGGTCCTCGGTGTCACCCGCGAGTTCGTCGAGCAATTCCCCAACACCGCCCGCGCGTTGACCATGGCGGTCCTTGAGGCCAGCCGGTTCATCGACGCCAGCGAAGCCAACAAGCGCAGCACCGCCCAACTGCTCAGCGGCAGCGACTACGTCGGCGCGCCGTTGAGCAGCATCGAGCCGCGCTTCCTCGGCCACTACGCGGACGGCCTGGGCAACAGCTGGGACGATCGCCACCCACTGCGTTTCCATGGCGACGGCGTGGTGAACATGCCCTATCTGTCCGACGGCATGTGGTTCATGACCCAGTTCCGCCGCTGGGGCCTGCTGCGCAGCGATCCCGATTACCTTGGCGTGGCCCAGGACGTGCAGCAGATTGCGCTGTACCGCGACGCCGCCTGCGCACTGGGTATCCAGGTGCCGGATGAGCCAATGCGCAGCGCCACCCTGATCGACGGAAAAACCTGGGACGGCAGCGACCCTAGCGGCTACGCCCGCAGCTTCACCCTGCACGCCCTGCACGATCAACCGCGCTCTCGGGTCAACGCACCATGCTGAAAATCCTCCTGATCAACGACACCGTGAACAAGGTCGGCCGACTCAAGGCGGCACTGGTCGAGGCCGGCTTCGAAGTCATCGACGAATCCGGCCTGACCATCGATCTGCCGGCGCGCGTCGACGCCGTGCGCCCCGACGTGGTGCTGATCGACAGCGATTCGCCAGGGCGCGACGTCATGGAGCAGGTGGTGCTGGTCAGTCGCGACCAGCCGCGGCCGATCGTCATGTTCACCGACGAACAGGACCCCGGCGTGATGCGCCAGGCGATCCGCGCCGGGGTAAGCGCCTACATCGTCGAAGGCATCCAGGCACAGCGCCTGAAGCCGATTCTCGACGTCGCCATGGCCCGCTTCGAGAGCGACCAGGCCTTACGCGCGGAGCTGCAGGCCCGCGATGCACAACTGGCCGAGCGCAAGCGTGTGGAACACGCCAAGGGGCTGCTGATGAAGATGCGCCAGTGCAGCGAGGAAGAGGCCTACACGCTGATGCGCCGTCAGGCCATGAGCAAACAGCAGAAGCTGCTGCAGGTCGCCGACCAGATCATCTCCATGCACGAATTGCTCGGCGGCGGCGCGTAGCTCGGGCCGGGCGCGGCGATAAGCTGCCAGCGCCCTCTCGACAGAAGCCCCCGCGCCCGCTTATCTTCGCCACTGGCCATCGCAGTGGCCAACGTCGCTCGGACGGTTCCGGGCGCTTACGTATCCGAGGAAAGCATGGCTGACCAGCCTTCGCGCCGCTTTGCGCGCATCGATCGTCTCCCCCCCTACGTTTTCAACATCACCGCCGAGCTGAAGATGGCCGCCCGCCGCCGTGGCGAGGACATCATCGACCTCAGCATGGGCAACCCTGACGGTGCCACCCCACCGCACATCGTCGAGAAGCTCTGCACCGTCGCCCAGCGCGAAGACACCCACGGTTACTCCACCTCGCGCGGCATCCCGCGCCTGCGTCGCGCCATCTCGCGCTGGTACGCCGAGCGCTACGAGGTGGAGATCGACCCGGAAAGCGAAGCCATCGTCACCATCGGCTCCAAGGAAGGCCTGGCGCACCTGATGCTGGCCACCCTCGACCATGGCGACACCGTGCTGGTGCCCAACCCCAGCTATCCGATCCACATCTATGGCGCGGTGATCGCCGGCGCCCAGGTGCGCTCGGTGCCGTTGGTGCCCGGCGTGGATTTCTTCGCCGAGCTGGAGCGGGCGATTCGCGAAAGTATTCCCAAGCCGAAGATGATGATCCTCGGCTTCCCCTCCAACCCGACCGCGCAGTGCGTCGAGCTGGACTTCTTCGAACGCGTGGTGGCCCTGGCCAAACAGTACGACGTGCTGGTGATCCACGACCTGGCCTACGCCGACATCGTCTACGACGGCTGGAAAGCGCCGTCGATCATGCAGGTGCCGGGCGCCAAGGACATCGCCGTGGAGTTCTTCACCCTGTCGAAGAGCTACAACATGGCCGGCTGGCGGGTCGGCTTCATGGTCGGCAACAAGGAACTGGTCAGCGCCCTGGCGCGGATCAAGAGCTACCACGACTACGGCACCTTCACCCCGCTGCAAGTCGCCGCCATCGCCGCGCTGGAAGGCGACCAGCAGTGCGTGCGCGACATCGCCGAGCAGTACCGCCAGCGCCGTAACGTGATGGTCAAGGGCCTGCACGAGATTGGCTGGATGGTCGAGAACCCCAAGGCGTCGATGTACGTCTGGGCGAAGATTCCCGAGTCCTATGCCCATCTGGGGTCGCTGGAGTTCGCCAAGAAGCTGCTGGCCGAGGCCAAGGTCTGCGTTTCGCCGGGGATCGGTTTCGGCGACTACGGCGATGACCATGTGCGCTTCGCCCTGATCGAGAACCAGGACCGCATCCGACAGGCGATCCGCGGTATCAAGGGCATGTTCCGCGCCGACGGCCTGCTACCCCCGGCGCCCCCGGGGAAAGGCAAAGCACCTGCCAGCTGAGCCTCAGACTCGGTCAGAAAAGCCCGCCTTGTGCGGGCTTTTCCGTTTTCTTGCATGCGCATTTTCGGATTTGTGGACTGTGCTTTGCGCCGACGAATGGCACACTCGTCATCCGTACTGAACCGCCGTCCTCCTAGCAGTCCCAGCCACAAAAGGAACTTCGTGATGATCAGCCGCCTGCTCCCGCTCACCCTCCTCGCCGCCAGCCTCGCCGCCCATGGCGAAAGCGCCACCCTGTCGGTGATGGACGGTACCGGTCCGAATCCGAAGCTGCCGGAGCCGAACAAGACCCTGCTGCCCACAGTCAACGTCGCCAAGGCGGTGGGCTGGGCCGAAGGCGCCGCCCCGGTGGCGGCGTCCGGCACCCAGGTCAATGCGTTGGCCAAGGGCCTCGATCACCCGCGCTGGCTCTACGTGCTACCCAACGGTGACGTGCTGGTGGCAGAGAGCAACGCCCCGGCGCGGGAAACCAGCGGGGTGAAGGACTGGGTCGCCGGCAAGATCATGGCCAAGGCCGGCGCCGGTGTGCCCAGCGCCAACCGCATCACCCTGCTGCGCGACGCCGACCACGACGGCGTGGCGGAAACCCGCAGCACCTTCCTCAAGGACCTCAACTCGCCCTTCGGCATGACCCTGGTTGGCAACGAGCTGTACGTCGCCAATGCCGATGCACTGGTGCGCTTCCCGTACAAAGACGGCGACACCGAGATCAGCGCCGCCGCCAGCAAGGTGATCGACCTGCCGGCCGGGCTCAACCACCACTGGACCAAGAACGTTATCGCCAGCAAGGACGGCAGCAAGCTGTACGTCACCGTCGGTTCCAACAGCAACGTCGGCGAGAACGGCATGGACATTGAGGAAGGTCGCGCGGCGATCTGGGAGTTCGACCGCGCCAGCGGCCAGCAGCGCATCTTCGCCAGCGGCCTGCGCAACCCCAACGGTCTGGACTGGGAACCGAGCACCGGCGCGCTGTGGACCGCAGTCAACGAGCGCGACGAGATCGGCAGCGACCTGGTACCCGACTACATCACCTCGGTGCGCGACGGCGGCTTCTACGGCTGGCCGTACAGCTACTTCGGTCAGCACGTCGACGAGCGCGTGCAGCCACAGAAACCCGAACTGGTGGCCAAGGCCATCGTCCCGGACTACGCCCTCGGTCCGCATACCGCCTCGCTGGGCATCGCCTTCGCCGAAGGCACCCGCCTGCCGGCGCAGTTCCAGCAGGGCCTTTTCGTCGGCCAGCACGGCTCGTGGAACCGCGACCCGCACAGCGGCTACAAGGTGATCTTCGTGCCATTCGTCAACGGCCAGCCGCACGGCCAACCGGTCGACGTACTGTCCGGCTTCCTGAATGCCGAAGACCAGGCGCAGGGCCGGCCGGTCGGCGTAGTGATCGACAAGCAAGGCGCATTGTTGGTGGCCGATGACGTCGGCAACGTGATCTGGCGTGTCAGCCCGGCCCAGGCGCAGTAATCGATGCCACATCGTTTGCCGTTGCTGTCCAGCCTGCTAATCGTTCCACTCACCAGCGCCGCTACCGACGTCAACCTGCAACCGCTGGTGGTCAGCGGCTCGCGCAGCGAGGCGGCCGACTTCGACCTGCCGTTCTCAGTCGACAGCCTGGATCGCCGGCAGATCAGCGACGGCCAGCCGGGCATCAACGTCTCGGAGGTGCTGCAACGGGTCCCGGGGCTGGTGGTGCAGAACCGCCAGAACTACGCCCAGGACTTGCAGATTTCCTCGCGCGGTTTCGGCGCCCGGTCGACCTTCGGGGTGCGCGGCATCAAGCTGATCGCCGACGGTATTCCGGCCAGTACGCCGGACGGCCAGGGCCAGGCGGCGACCTTCGACCTCGATACCGCCGAGCGCATCGAAGTTCTGCGCGGGCCGATGGCGACCATGTATGGCAGCAACGCTGGTGGCGTGATCCAGCTGTTCTCGCGGGACGGCGAAGGTCCGCCGCAAATTTCCGCCGGTACCGCGTACGATAGCGACGGGCTGAACAAGCAACGTCTGAGCGCCGAAGGTGGCAATCGGCAGGCCGGCTTCATCATCGACAGTTCACGCCTCGACACCGACGGCTATCGCGACCACAGCGCCACCCGACGCGAGCAGAACTTCGCCAAGCTGAATCTCAATCCCGACGACGACAACCGTCTGGCGCTGATCTACAACGACCTCAACCAGCAAAGCGACGATCCGCTGGGTCTGAGTTGGGATGCCTACCAGGCCGACCCGCGCTCCGTGGCGCCAGCAGCGCTGCAATTCGACACGCGCAAGAGCATCGACCATCGGCAGCTCGGCCTTAACTACGAGCGCGATCTCGGCGATGCGAGCGGCGGCGCCCGCATACAAGGCACACTGTATGCTGGGACCCGGCGCGTCGTGCAGTACCAGTCGATCCCCCGCACGGTGCAGCTGGCCTCCATCCGCCAGGCCGGCGGCGTGATCGACTTCGACCGCGAGTTCCACGGCGGCAGCCTGCGCTGGCTGCAACCGGTCGAGGCCGTGCCGGGCGAGTTCGAGTGGGTACTCGGTCTGGATTACGACCGCAGCGAGGACGACCGCCAGGGTTACGAGAACTTCGTCGGCGACCAACTGGGCGTGAAAGGCAACCTGCGCCGCGACGAAATCGACACCATCACCAGCCTCGATCCCTACCTGCAGGCCAACTGGAGCCTGGGCGACTGGACCTTGCAGGCCGGCGTGCGCCATAACCGCGTCGAGGCAGAAGTCAGCGACCGCTTTCTCGCCAACGGCGACGACAGCGGCAGCCGGACCTACCAGCAGAACACCCCGGCCATTGGCCTGATGTACGCCTTCACGGCTGACCTGCATGGCTACATCAGCGCCGGCAAGGGCTTCGAAACCCCCACCACCACCGAACTGGCCTACTCCCCTGGTGGCGGCGGCTTCAATCTTGACCTGCAACCTTCGACCAGTCGCCAATATGAAATCGGCCTGAAGGCACTGTTTGGCGAAAATACCCGGCTGAACGCGGCGCTGTTTGAGATTCATACCGACGACGAGCTGGTGGTCGCCTCTTCGTTTGGTGGGCGCACGACTTATCAGAACGCCGCTCGCACCCTGCGCCGTGGTTTCGAACTGGCACTGGACACTCAGTTGAACGAGCGCTGGCGCGGTTATCTCGCCTATACCCGGCTGGATGCCAGGTACGACGATGATTTCCTCAGCAATGGTCAGCCAGTCGACAAGGGCAAGCATCTACCCGGCGTGCCTGGCACCACGCTGTATGGCGAACTGCTCTGGCAACCACGCGAGGGCCTCAACAGCGCGGTGGAAGGCGTGTATCGCAGCCAGGTCTATGTGGACGACAGCAACCGAGCCAAGCCCGCGCCGAGCTACGCGGTATTCAACTGGCGTACCCGCCTCGAACAGCGCCTCGACCACTGGACCTTCGGTCAAACGCTACGTCTGGACAACCTCTTGGACCGGCAATATATCGGCTCAGTCATCGTCGCCGATGGTAACGGCCGCTACTACGAACCGGCGCCTAGTCGGAACTGGTACGCAGGATTGGATGCGGCATATCGCTTCTAAGTGCTCTCGTTGATCCCACCCCTCTTTTTCGGGGAAATCAAAAGGACCAATACAGACCAATCACACTCTTTTTACCGCCAAATCCCCACCAAAATAGAACGATCGCTCCAAAAAACGACGCCAAAAAACGCTCGTATCCGGCTCTTTTTTCCTACTTGACCGCATGCCCAGGAAACACCGCTTGGGGCCCTCTAGCGTGGGGAAGACAATCAGTTCGGCATCAGAAAAATCTGGCATGAAATTTTCCGCTCGTCGATTTTATAGGTGCCATTAAGACCAAAGTCGGAACAAAATCGGTATTCTGGCCTCTCAGTCGATACCTGAGTACGCAGCGTCAGCGCTGTTACTCACGGACATTTTCGCGCTTCCCCTTGGAGAAATATTGCTTACAGCGCAAATCATTGCGCCGAGGAATCTTTTTCCCTGTGAAAACACGAAAACATAATCGCCAGATTATGAAAAAGTTACAGCCCCGAAGGAATGGCGAAATAATGATGCACAAAGCATCAAACTAAAACCAACCGATACAAAGAGGTTTCCCATGGAAATTTTGTCTTTCCTTACTTCCCTGCCCAAGCAGGAAGTAACCATGGAGCTGATTCGTTTAGCGCTCGTATATTCACATCTTATTGCTTGCTGCGTAGCCCTTGGCATGGTTATTGTTAGCGACTTTACGATGATAAAAAGATTAATCACCGATGATTCTTCCCAGCAGGATCCACATCACCTTGCCCAACTCAAAACCACAGTACTCATTGCGCTCGGCGCCCTGTGGATTACCGGCCTGATGATTATTGGATTGGACGCCTCAATCAAAGGTCAGGAATATTTCCTCAACCCCAAATTACAAGCCAAGATTCTTATTGTGGTGCTGCTCACCATCAATGGATATGTGCTGCACAACCTTGTCATGCCAGCCATGAACAAGGCTGGTTGCATCCTTAAACTGGATGTCAACACCCGGACCTTGGCCGTGTTTGCCGGCACCGTTTCCGCCGTATCCTGGTTGTACGCTGCCATGCTCGGTGTTGGCCGCCCCCTGGCATGGAAGTACAGCATGCAAGAGCTCTTGGTAGCATATCCGCTATTAATTGCCGCGGGTTTCACCATGATGATTTTGCTGATCGACTGGAAAACTTCCCGACGCAAGACCGAAGGGCAAGCCCGTATGGAACATGCCGAAGCGCTCGCACTTAATCATCGATAAGTAAGTCTCACCCATAGTTGAACAGGGATGTTCCACTAATAAAAACTCCGATATAAAACGTTTCGCCCTACAAATATCTCCACCACTCTAATCCCCACTTAATCACCCTCGCGACTTAATGGCATCCCGCCGCCAATCCGTTCGTCAGACTATTTTGAACTTACCCGGCGATCACGCAACCAATAGGAGCTTTAATTCTCTCCTGATAATTAGTAAGGATCATCTGTGATTGATCTCAGCACTTGGGTACTCAGCGTCCCTGGCCAGACGGCCGCCACCGACATCAGCACCGCGCGATTGAACAATGGCTACAGCAGCCAGTACTTTCGCCAGAATTCCGATGGCAGCGTGACGTTCTGGGCGCCGGTTACCGGCAGCCACAGTGCCGATGCCATCTACCCGCGCAGCGAACTGCGCGAAAGCCAAGCCGATGGTACGTTCAGCAACTGGCCGTACGCCCAGGCGGACAACTATTTGAGCGCGGTCCTGCGGGTCGAAAAAGTGCCGAGCAAGAACAAAATCGTCATCGGCCAGATCCACAGCAAAGACCAGCCCGGCAGCCAGAACGACCCATTGCTCAAGCTGCAATACCACTACTACAACGGTATCGGGCGGATTGAGGCATTGCTGCGTAAACGTCCGGGTGACAAGACTGTGCAGAACATTCTGATCGCCGAAAACATCCAGCTGGGCGAGCGCTTTGGCTACGACCTGCGCCTGACTCCCAGCGGCAACCTGGGCATCCGCGTGACTAGCAGCGACGGCGATGGTGGCTCGCATTACCAACCCATCAGCGGCTATTGGGGCAAACAGCTGCTGTATTTCAAGGCGGGCGCTTACGTGCAGGACAACTACGGGCCGAGCACAGAAGGTGGCAAGGTGACCTTCTACTGGCTGAATGCGGCGCACCAATAAGGCAGCAAACCGTTAATTTCGTCCGTTTAGACGCCGCCAAGGCGGAACCGGGCCGGCTAAAATCGCTGCCTCAGTTATTACAAACGCAGTGAGATCGAGCATGGCCCGTCTGACCCTTGAGTTTCCCGAGCACCTTTTCTACTACCACACCATGATGAGCGTGCGGACCACCGACATTAATGGCGGTGGTCATCTGGGCAACGACAACATGATCTCGATGATTTCCGAGGCGCGAGCACGCTTCCTCTACGAGGCACGGATCAGCGAAGGTCGGGACGCGAACGGGATCGGCTATGTGGCCACCGACTTGGCCACCACCTACAAGGCGGAAGCCTTCGCCCGCGACACGCTGCGCTTCGACCTCGGTCTGATGGATCTGAACAAGTACGGTGGCGACATCATCTTCCGCGTCACTCGCCCGGCGGACGGCAAACTGATCGCGATGGCCAAAGCCGGCTTCGTGTTCTTCGACTACAAGGCCAAGAAAGTCACCCCGATTCCCGAGCACGTACGCGCCGGGCTACCAGCTCACATCAACTGGGTGAGCTAAACGTTTGACCCTCTCCCATACACCGGGAGAGGGCGTTTACCAGACCAGATTCTCGCCGCCCCAACTCGGCGCAACTGCAGCTCGCACCGCGCCCTTTTGCATCAACTCCGCCCTCCTCACACCTCGGAACGCCCGATAATTCAAGCCTTCTAGAACTTGGCCCGGCTCTTGCTCAGGAGCAGGCACAGGTAGCCAACGGCGGTTGCCTCCACATACGACAAAGACGTCGCTACACCTTTCGCTACTCGTTGGCGATTCGTGCTGCGGCGTTTTTTCGTTTCGGCTCCAGTGATTGGAGTCTGTGGAGCGACCGTGATCCGGTGCTCCGCTTGTTATTCATAACCGCTGTGGCTTCGGCCACGGGCAAGTGCCACAAGCACCTGCCTTCCTGGCGGTTGCCATACGGTGACGAATCGGTATGCGCAACCGCTGGGCCCTACGAACGGATAGAGGTGTCAGATGAATACGAGTTTTTGGAAGGCCGGGCATACGCCAACGTTGTTCGCTGCGTTTCTCTATTTCGACATGAGTTTCATGGTCTGGTACGTGCTTGGACCGCTGGGCGTGCAGATCGCCGCCGACCTCGGTTTGACCACCCAGCAGCGAGCACTGATGGTCGCCACGCCGATTCTCGCCGGTGCGCTGCTGCGCTTTCTGATGGGTTTGCTGGCTGATCGCACCTCACCGAAAAGTGCCGGCATTTTCGGCCAGGTCATCGTCATCGGTGCCCTGTTTGGCGCCTGGCAGCTGGGTGTTCACAGCTATGAGCAAGCCCTGCTGCTCGGCCTGTTCCTCGGTATGGCGGGCGCTTCTTTCGCCGT
Source organism: Pseudomonas sp. LS44 (assembly GCF_024730785.1). Classification (NCBI taxonomy): domain Bacteria; kingdom Pseudomonadati; phylum Pseudomonadota; class Gammaproteobacteria; order Pseudomonadales; family Pseudomonadaceae; genus Pseudomonas; species Pseudomonas sp. LS44. The sequence continues at coordinate 1,968,082 of NZ_CP102830.1, read as the reverse complement.
CGCCCTGCCGCTGGCCTCGCAATGGTATCCACTGCAGCATCAGGGCAAGGCGCTGGGCATCGCCGGTGCTGGGAACTCTGGCACCGTGCTGGCCGCCCTGTTCGCGCCTGGCCTGGCCGCGTTGTTTGGCTGGAACAATGTGTTCGGGCTGGCGCTGATCCCGCTGGTGCTAACCCTGGTGATCTTCGCCAGTACGGCACGCAACGCTCCCGAGCGCCCGGCACCCAAGTCGGTAGCCGATTACCTTAAGGCGCTGGGCGACCGCGACAGCTGGTGGTTCATGTTTTTCTACAGCGTGACCTTCGGTGGCTTCCTCGGCCTGGCCAGCACCCTGCCCGGCTACTTCCATGATCAATACGGTCTGGCCCCAGTCACCGCCGGCTACTACACCGCTGCTTGCGTCTTCGCCGGTAGCCTGATGCGTCCGTTGGGCGGCGCGTTCGCCGACCGCATCGGCGGGATTCGCACCCTGCTGGCGGTGTATACGGTGGCCGCTATCTGCATCGCGGCGGTGGGCTTCCATATCTCCAGTTCTTTCGTCGCGCTGGCGCTGTTCGTGGTGGCGATGCTCAGCCTGGGTGCCGGCAACGGCGCAGTGTTCCAGCTGGTCCCACAGCGCTTTCGCCGCGAGATCGGTGTCATGACCGGTTTGATCGGCATGGCCGGCGGCATTGGCGGCTTCTGCCTGACCGCAGGACTCGGCGCCATCAAGCAGCAGACCGGCGATTACCAGCTCGGCCTGTGGCTGTTCGCCAGCCTTGGCGTGCTGGCCTGGTTCGGCCTGTATGGCGTGAAACAGCGCTGGAGAACCACCTGGGGCTCGGCTGCCGTCACCGCCGCGCGCGTCTGACTTATTTGTAGGATGGGTATCGCTGCGCTCAACCCATCCTACGTCCAACCCTCGATCACCACGGACCCTCCATGACTTTGCAACTGCGTTTCGGCGAAGCCAGCGCCATCGGCCCGCGGGAAGAAAACCAGGACGCCCTGCGGGTAGTCACCCCGACGCCAGCCCTGGCGGCGAGCAAAGGCTCTCTGTTCGCCCTCGCTGACGGCGTCAGCCAGTGTGCCGATGGCGGTCTGGCGGCTCGGGCAACGCTGCAGGCACTGGCCCTCGATTACTATGCCACCCCGGAAACCTGGGCGGTGGCGCAATCCCTGGAACGACTGCTGTTGGCCCACAACCGCTGGCTACGCGCCAATGGCGGGGGCCAGCCGCTACTCACCACCCTCACCGCACTGGTGCTGCGCGGACGACGTTTCACCCTCGCGCACGTCGGCGACTGCCGCGCCTACCGCTGGCATGACGGTCAATTGGAGCGTATCAGCGAAGATCACGTCTGGGATCAGCCGGGCATGCAACACGTGCTCAAGCGCGCGCTGGGCCTGGATCAACATCTGGTCGTGGATTATCTGGACGGCGAACTGCGCGCCGGCGAGCATTTTCTGCTGGTCAGCGACGGCGTTTGGGCGACCCTTGGCGACAACCGCATCCAGCAGATTTTGCAGGATGCCAATGAACCCGCCGCCATCTGCCAGGCACTGGTCAGCGCCGCGCATCTGGCCGGCAGCCAAGACAATGCCAGCGCCTTGCTGGTGGAAGTTGGCGACCTGCCGGAAAGCGCGCTCGGCGATACCCTCGCCCAGCTCGATCAATGGCCGCTAGCGCCGAAGCTGCGCGATGGCCAGGAGTTCGAAGGCTGGCAGGTCGAGCGGCTGATCAGCGAGACACGCCAGTCGCTGGTCTATCGGGTGCGCGATGCCCAGGCACGGCGCTGGCTGTTGAAAACCCTTCCCGCCAATCGTCAGGACGAGCCGCAAGCCGGCTCGGCGCTGCTGCTGGAAGAATGGTTCCTGCGCCGGGTCGCCGGCCGCCACTTTCCCGAAGTGCATCCGCTGCCGCAGCGCCAGCATTTGTACTACCTGCAACGCGAATATCCCGGACAAACCCTGGCCGAACACCGTCGACTGAGCGGTGCGCTGGGCCTGCCGGAATGGCTGGACATCGCCCCGCGTCTGCTCAAGGCCCTGGGCATGCTGCACCGACGCAATATCCTGCACCGCGACATCAAGCCCGAAAACCTGCTGTGGGGCGACGATGGCGAATTGCGCGTTTTGGATTTCGGCCTCGCCTATTGCCCCGGCTTGTCTCGCGATGAGGATCACAGCCTGCCGGGAACCCCCAGCTATATCGCCCCAGAAGCGTTCGCCGGCGCCGCGCCCAGCCCGCAACAGGATATCTACGCAGCCGGCGTGACGTTCTACTACCTGCTCACCGGGCATTATCCCTACGGGGAGATCGAGGCCTTCCAGCACCCGCGCTTTGGCCAACCAATTCCGGCTAGCCGTTATCGTCCCGACTTGCCCACTTGGCTGGATGACTGCCTGAATCGTGCAGTGGCCGCCGACCCCGCCCAGCGCTTCGAAACCGCCGAGGAATGGCTGCTGGTACTCGAGCAGGGCGAACGCCAAGCCATTAGCGTTCGCCCCCGCCCACTGCTGGAGCGCGAACCACTGAAAGTCTGGCGTGGCGTCGCGCTGGTATCACTGGCGCTTAACCTGGCATTGCTGCTGGGGTTACTGGTCTAAAAGGCCACCTTCACCCCCAGCATGCCTTCGTAGCTGTGGTTGTCCCCGTCGACAGCCTTCTGGTAACCGGCGGACACGTAGAAGCTGGTGTCCGCGCCGGCCTGCCAGTCCAAACCGACGTTGACTTCGCCCCAACTACCACCCAGATCAGCATCGAACGGCACGAAACCGCGCGCCGAGGAGAACTCGGTTTTTGGGTCGCCCTTGAACTCGTGCCACACGCTTGGCCGCACCCACAGGCTGGTGCGCAACACCTCGCCGTTCATCGCCTCGCGGTACCAGTCCTTGTCCAGACGCACGCCGGCCCGGCCGATCAACGACTCGACATCCTTGAAGCGCACGTCGGCGGCGATGTCGTGGCTGTCGTCTAGATCGACGGAGCTGTAGATCACCTGTGCCTGCGGTTCGATATACAGGTCCTTGTCGATCTGGAACGGATAGCCACCTTCCAGCGAGGCGGTGTAACCCCAGCCGTCGGTATCCAGCTTGCCCATGCTGTCCGGCTTGGCTTCGATGTCGAAGCGGTTGAGTTGCAGCACGCCGTCCAGATACCAGCCTGCGGGGCCGAAGTGCGTCCAGTAGCCGCCGAGGCTGTAGGCACGCAGCGTGTCGTCACCGGCATCAGCGCCGTTGTAGTGCTCGATGCTACCGTCGATCGTGCCAATGGCCAGCGACAGGCCAGCCTGATTGGTACTGCCGTCGGTGGCTTCGCTGCGGTACAGGTCCAGACCGACCTGGAAGGCGCTGAGGTCGTAGTCGTATTCCGGCGTCTCGCCGAACGGCCCGCTATGGCTGCGCTCCTGCTCACCGTGCCGGTAGATCGCCCGGCCCCAGCCCAGCGAGGGGCCGTAGGCTTCTTGGTTGTCCGCCGGCAACGGCGCTCCGGCCAGACGACGCTCCTCGCCAACCCGCTCGTGCAGGGTGTCGATGATGGCGCGGCTATAGACCAGCGCCAGTGCCGGCACCGCGGTGTACAACGAGGTTTCCGGGCGATAGTTGGGCCTCGGAGGTGCAGGAGGCGCGGGCGGCGCCGGAGGTGACGGCGGGCTTGGCGGAGCTGGAGGTGAAGGCGGGCTTGGAGGCGAAGGCGGCGTGGGCGTCTCGCTTGAGCGCAAGTACCAGGCCTGTTCGTTGCTGCCGTCAGTGCTGGAGCGCTGCAGGCTACCCTCGATGCTGGAGCGCTGCAGGGTGTACTCGTACGGGCCGGCAACCACCCGCCCGGACAGCGCGAAAGCATCGGCCGCAGTGGTGCCACCGTTGATGGTGTCCACTACCAGGATGCCGTTGCCAGTGGTGAGCTCACCTGCCCCACCGGCATTCTTGATTTGCAGCTGGCTGCTGCCGGTCGCCGTACCGCCGTCGATCAGCAACTTGTCCGAGGGCGAGCCGTCTCCGGCGAGCACGGTGTTCAGGGCCAGGGTGCCGGCGCCGGTGTAACTGTTCACCCGCAAGGTATTGAAGACCCCATCAACCGGAGCGTTGGAGAAGTTCCAGGTGCTGTCCACCAGCGTGACGTTCGCGATACCGCCAGCATCGGTCAAGGCTGCGCCTGTAAGCGTTGAACTCCTGGCCAATAGGTTCAACGTGCCCGTGCTCGCCACCTGGTACAGCGCTGTCCCGCCACTCAAGGAGGAGTTGTCCAGGGTCATGTTGAGCGTACTGTCCGTCACAGATATCCCCGCAGCGAGCCCGGAAGTGATAGTGCTTCGCTCAATAGCCACGGTATTGACGCCATTCGACTGATCGCCTTTTTCGGACACAATCGCCGCCGCACCCGCACCGCTTGTGCTGAGACGGCTGTCAGTGAGCGTGACCGCTCCGCTGTCTCGCAGGATTGCTCCGTGCGCATTAGCGCCGGAGGTGCTGATGGTGATCCGGTTGGACACGATGCTCGCACCTGGCTGTCCCTGCACAGCGTTCAGAGGCACTGGAACCAACCCAGGAGAGGGGGAAGTCGGAAGGCGGCCAACGCTCGCGGGAGCCGGGACGCCATACACCAATAGCCCTTCAGCGCCCTCTCCGGTAGTCGTTATAGACCCACCATTAAGAGTCATCTGGGAATAATCTTGAGAAGTTGCCCCCCCTGAATTGAGACCCGAAACACTGATGGCCACATTGTTGGCAGTCAGTACATCGTAATTACTGGCCGCCAGACCGAATGCCCCACTCCCCTGCACGTTGATCGAACCGCCGCTCAGCGTGAGGCTGTCTACACCGTCGCCAGTGCCTGCGGCGAAAGCACCAATAGCCATGTTGTTTCCCGTGACATTGATCTGCACGTCGCTCGCAGATAGCGACGCGCCCCGCCAGGACGACAGTAGCCCCTTGCTGTTGTCACCCGAGACCGTGATGTTTCCTCCGCGCATTACGACGTTTGAGCCCTTGTCGGAAAAAACACCCGCCACTCCCGTACCGCTGGCCACTAGGCTCCCTACACCCGTCAGCTCGAGCGAACCCCCATCTGTGACATAGACCGCTCTCGTCGACGTCTCGACCCGGCCGCTGTTCACGAAACTGCCGCTGGCACCGTTGCGCAGCCACAAGCCGTTCCCCCCCGCCGTAATATTGCCGGCATTGCTGCCGGCCACCGAGCCGCCATCGAAGACTGCCCCATGAGTGCCGTTCAGCGTTCCACCAGCAGCCTGCGTGAGGCTTCCGCCACCTGAAAAGAACACCGCAGCGTCATCGCTACCACTGCCGCCACTCACATTGCCTGCGTTGTCGAAGCTTGCATTACCGCTGGCTGACTGCAGGAAAACTCCATGGCTCGCGCCGCTGATCGTGCCCTGATTGGACAGTTTCCAGTCCTGACTCGTATCGCCTTCGATACCGTTGCCGGCGGCGGTGTTGACGCTGTTACCTGCCGGCAACAAGACCTCCGCATCCGTGGGACTTACCCCCTGCAGTTGCACGGTCGTAGTTGAGCTGGGGATGACCGTCTGCGCCTGCGACAACTGCGGTATCGCCACACTGATGGCGAGTGCCAATGGCAGTGGGTGGGCCAACAAGCGTGCCGAGGTGGACTTGAGTGAAATCATCAGCATGATTCAGAAACTCCTTGTTATTGATCGCTACGAATCTGAAGAGCCAGGCCCAGCAGTCGCTCAAAACGCCACCTTCACCCCAAGCATGCCTTCGTAGCTGTGGTTGTCGCCGTCGACAGCCTTCTGGTAGCCGACAGATACATAGAAGCTGGTGTCCGCGCCGGCCTGCCAGTCCAGCCCTGCGTTGACTTCACCCCAGCTACCACCCAGATCAGCATCGAACGGCACGAAACCGCGTGCCGAGGAGAACTCGGTCTGCGGGTCGCCCTTGAACTCGTGCCATACGCTCGGCCGCACCCACAGGCTGGTACGCAGCACTTCGCCGTTCTTCGCCTCGCGATACCAGTCCTTGTCCAGGCGTACCCCGACCCGGCCGATCAGCGACTCGACATCCTCGAAGCGCACGTCGGCGGCGATGTCGTGGCTGTCGTCTAGATCGACAGAGCTGTAGATCACCTGCGCCTGCGGTTCGATGTACAGGTCCTTGTCGATCTGGAATGGGTAGCCGCCTTCCAGCGAGGCCGTATAGCCCCAGCCATCGCTGTCCAGTTTGCCCAGGCTGTCCGGTTGGGCTTCGATGTCGAAGCGGTTGAGCTGCAACACGCCATCCAGATACCAGCCTTCGGGACCGAAGTGCGTCCAGTAACCGCCGAGGCTGTAGGCACGCAGCGTGTCGTCGCCGGCATCGGCGCCGTTGTAGTGTTCGATGCCGCCGTCGATCGTGCCGATGGCCAACGACAGGCCGGCCTGGTTGGTGCTGCCGTCGGTGTCTTCGCTGCGGTACAGATCCAGACCAACCTGGAAAGCGTTGAGGTCGTAGTCGTATTCAGGCGTCTCGCCTAACGGCCCGGCATCGCCACGTTCCTGCTCACCGTGCCGATAGATCGCCCGCCCCCAGCCCAGCGAGGGGCCGTAGGTTTCCTCGCTGTCCGCCGGCAACGGCGCTCCGGCCAGACGGCGCTCCTCGCCCACCCGCTCGTGCAGGGTGTCGATGATGGCGCGGCTGTAGACCAGCGCCAGCGCCGGCACCGCGGAATACAGCGAGGTTTCCGCACGGTATCTGGGCGTCGGTGCGGGCGGTGCGGGCGGCGCCGGAGGGCTTGGCGGAGCTGGAGGTGAAGGCGGACTTGGTGGAGCTGGCGGGCTTGGAGGCGTAGGCACCTCGCTCGAGCGCAGGTACCAGGCCTGTTCGTTGCTGCCATCGGTGCTGGAGCGCTGTAGCGCGTATTCGTACGGGCCGGCAACCACCCGCCCGGACAGCTCAAAGGCGCTGGCTGCGGTGGTGCCGCCATTGGTGGCGTCCACCACCAGGATGCCGTTGCCGGTGGTGAGCGCCCCGCCTCCCAATGCTCCCGAGGCATCCGCCGCGTTGCGGATGAGCAACTGGCTGGTATTGGTGGTCGTACCGCCATCGATGACGAGCTTGTCCGAAGGCGAGCTGTCGTCGCCGAGGTACGTATTCAGGGCGATGGTCCCGCTGCCTGCCACATAGTCCCGAGTGGTCACCGTTTTGAACACGCCACCGACCGGCAACGCGAAGTCGACCAAGCCGGTGTTGCTCAGTTGTTGGCTCAATGTGGAGTCGCCGGTCACCGTCCAGGTGCTGGTGGCGTCGATGGAGACGTTGGTAATAGGCGCGGAAGTGGCTGTGGGCGCTGAAGGAGTAGGGAGTGGTTCCGGTGGCAACGGCTCCCTAAGAGAAGCCGCCAATGTTGGTGCCGTAGCAGGCGCCGCGCCAGTCCAGTGGGACCCGGTCGCCAGGTCAATATTCACCGTGCTTGCCGGTGCACCGAAGGCATTACCTGTGAGGACGCTGGATTGCGATGCGTTGAGTTGTATCGTGGTGGGCTGGGGATAAGAGGTGCGCTGGTCAAGAGCAGCTACCAATGCCTGTCCACCGAATACAGTCGCGCCCTTGGATACGTTGACTGTGAGTGGGCCGCGTGCCCCGATGGCGACTTCCTGTTCACTGCTCAACCCACCGCCCGAGATATTGACTCGGTTGGTATCACCCGTTGTGCCATTCACTGAATACAAACCGGTCGTGCCCGGGCCATTCGCCTTTACGGTCGTGTCTGTCAGGTCGATCGTGCCGAGCCCATGGTTGATGTACATCGCAACACCGCCACCCGACGTGGTTACTTGCGTGTTGCGTGCGGTGATCTCTCCGATCTCCACTCGGAATCCGAAGGAGCCTGTACCAACCGTATTGATCACGTTGCTGGTCAGGTCGATCGTCCCCTTGGCGGCATGCACGCCGGCGGCCGGCTGCTGCCCGGAACTGGGTGAAGCTATTACCGAAACCGAGGTGCCCGTACTGGCAAGGCTCCCGCCGCTCGTACTGGCAACCCTCGGGTCGCTCGTAACGAGCAGGCCTGCCGCCGATGAAAAGGCAGAAAAACCACTCATGATCGGGGTGCCCGTAGGGGTCCAAATGCCCACTGTGCTGAAGGCCGGATGAGCGGCCGTCGAGACGGTGATATCACTCTTTCCAGACAAGACGACTCGGCTATCGGCACCTTGCGCCCACGCCCCGGCTCCAACGTTGGGGCCTTGGACGGTGACACTTTCCAGCGCGACGCTACCCCCCGTGGTAGCCAGAATGCCTGTATTAGAGTTTGGGACAAAAGTGCCACTATTCAGGGTGATGGAGAGGCCAGGGCCGATATGGCCGGGAGCAAGGGTCGCTCCGACCGAAGCAACCCCAACGCTTTGGCTTCCGTTTACTGTGACCGTTGAGCTCGCTGGCATCGAAACGCTACTGCCTGCCCCCTGAAGATAGACGCCGTACACGCCGACACCATCGGTTCGGCCCGCCGTGATGGGAACAACTTCCGTCGCCGTCACCTTGCCGCCGGTATTGACGCCTATTCCCATGGCATGGCTACTTGAGAAGCGGATGGAGTTGCCGCTGTCCAGCGTAATCGTGGCTCCAGGATTGGCCAGGATGCCATGCCCTCCGCTGCTCCCTACACCTGTATTTTCTATGGTCAGATCCGAGAGAGTGGCCGTACCGTTCGAGACCAGCAGTGCCGTTCCAAAACGGGACGTACCAACGTTCGCGCCCTTGGGTACTAGCAGCGCTCCACCACTAATGTTGAGCGCATTGCCGTTTACGCTTTGGACGCAGATAGCCCCGCTTCCTGCATTCAGAATCAGTGTCCCGGCGGTGACGTTGATGGCAGGAGTCGCAGCGGTCGTAGAAATATAGGTGCCGTCGTTCAGGGTGGTGTTTGAAGAGACATTGACGGTAGACGTTTGAGTCGGGGTGGTAGGGCAGGTCTGCGCATCAGCCGACAGGGGCATCAGCATTGCCGGCGCTAACGTGGCACCGATTAGCAGACGACGGATGGTCAGAGACAAGGCGGATGGATAGAAACGGTGGCACACATCACTCGAGTCGAGTACTACCGGATACAAGTGGTTGGCAATAGCTTTCGTCTGCATGGCTGATCCTTCAGAAGTTGACCCTAACGTTAGCTTATTGCGCGCAAGTATCGACCTTTTGCAACAAACACACGGCAACATCCGGCAACTGTTCAAAAGACACCACCTTGCGCTAGCGTGCTGTCGCCGCGTATATCGTTACTTCCCTCTGCCCTCAGGAACTCCGATGACTGCAACGCCAAACGGCACCATCGCAATCGACACGGGAAGTCCGCCGCGACTACGCGTCCTGGGCGACTGGACGCTGGCTCACTTCGTTGACCTGCAAACCCAGATCAAGCGTGTACCGCGCGAGGCCGTGGTCGAGATCGAGATCGAGCAGATCGATTTCGCCGGGATCGGCCAACTGGACACCGCCGGCGCGGCGCTGCTCGGCGAGTTGCTCGGCGCGACTCGGCTGAACGAAGTGGCGCAGGGCCTGAGCGCCGAACGCCGAGCCTTGCTGGAGACCGTGGGCAAGGCCCTGGCTGACAACCCGCAGGCCCCTCCCCGCACCCGCGACTACCGGTACGGCGACGTGTTGGCACGTATCGGTTGTGCCGTCAGCGAGTTCGGTCAGCAGGTGCTGGCCTTGCTCGGCTTTATCGGCATGACCCTGCAAGCATTGATGCGCAGCCTGTTCCGCCCGAGCCGCTGGCGGGTCACCTCGCTGGTCGCACATATCGAGCAGACCGGCCTGGACGCCATCCCGATCATCGCCCTACTGACCTTCATGGTCGGCGCGGTGGTGGCGTTCCTCGGCGCCACGGTGCTGGCCAACTTCGGCGCGACCATCTACACCGTGCACCTGGTGGCGTTCTCCTTCCTCCGTGAGTTCGGCGTGCTGCTCACCGCCATCCTCATGGCCGGCCGCACCGCCAGCGCCTTTACCGCGCAGATCGGTTCGATGAAGGCCAACGAGGAAATCGACGCCATCCGCGTACTCGGCCTCGACCCGATGGTGCTGCTGGTGCTGCCGCGCATGTTGGCGATGATGATCAGCCTGCCGATCCTGACCTTCATCGCCATGCTCTGCGGCATCACCGGCGGCGCGGTGGTCAGCGCCTTACAGCTGGACATCTCGCCCACCATGTTCCTTAACGTGCTGCAGACCGAGATTCCCGTGCAGCACTTCCTCATCGGCATGGTCAAGGCGCCGTTCTTCGCCTTCATCATTGCCATCATCGGCTGCCTGGAAGGCTTCAAATCCGGCGGCAGCGCCAAGTCAGTGGGTGACCACACCACCTCGGCGGTGGTGCAGTCGATCTTCGTGGTGATCCTCCTCGATGCGGTGGCGGCGATGTTCTTCATGGAGATGGGCTGGTGAGTGGCGAAGCGCTGGTCGAAGTACGCGGTCTGGTCAATCGCTTCGGCCCGCAGGTGGTGCATGAGAATCTTGACCTGGAGATCCGCCGCGGCGAGATCCTCGGCGTGGTCGGCGGCTCCGGGACCGGTAAGTCGGTGCTGCTGCGCAGCATCGTCGGGCTGCTGCGGCCGGCGGCCGGCAGCATCCAGGTGTTCGGCGAAAGCCTGCTGGACGCTCCGCCGGAACGCCGCTCGCAGATCGAACGGCGCTTCGGCGTGCTGTTCCAGCGCGGCGCGTTGTTCTCCTCGCTGACCGTGATCGAGAACATCGCCCTGCCGCTGATTGAGCACGCTGGCCTCGCCCGCCCCGATGCGGAACAGCTGGCCCGCGTCAAAGTCGGCCTCGCCGGGTTGCCCGCCGATGCCGGTGACAAGTACCCAGACTCGCTGTCCGGCGGCATGATCAAGCGCGCCGCGCTGGCGCGGGCAATCGCCCTCGATCCGGAAATCCTGTTCCTCGACGAACCGACTGCCGGCCTCGACCCGATCGGCGCGGCGGCCTTCGATCAACTGATCCTCACCCTGCGCGATGCACTAGGCCTCAGCGTGTTCCTGGTCACCCACGACCTCGACACGCTGTACAGCATCTGCGACCGCGTCGCCGTGCTGTCGCAGAAACGCGTACTGATCGCCGACACCCTGGCCGTGGTCGAAGACACCGACGACGCCTGGATACGCGAATACTTTCACGGCCCACGTGGCCGCGCGGCGCAAGACGCTGCGAACCAGGAGAAAGCCTGATGGAAACCCGTGCGCATCACATCCTGATCGGCCTGTTCACCGTGCTAGCGGTGGGCAGCGCGCTGCTGTTCGCCCTGTGGATGGGCAAGTCCAGCGTCGACCGCGAGTTCAAGCTGTATGACGTGGTGTTCAAGGAGGCGGTCAGCGGCCTGTCCGTCGGCAGCAGCGTGCAATACAGCGGCATCAAGGTCGGCGATGTGATCCGCCTGCGCCTCGACCCCAAAGACCCGCGCCAGGTCCAGGCACGCATCCGCGTGGCCGGTGACACGCCCATCAAGGAAAACACCCACGCCCGCCTCGCCCTGACCAGCATCACCGGCGGCTCGGTGATCCAACTGTACGGCGGCACGCCGAAAAGCCAATTCCTGGCTACCCAGCATGACAAGCCAGCGATCATCGTCGCCGACCCCTCGCCACTCTCGCGCCTGCTGGAAAACGGCGAGGACATGGTCACCAACATCAACCGCCTGATCGCCAATGCTAACCGTATGTTCTCCAGCGAGAACATCGACCGGGTCAGCAGTACCCTCGAGAACATCGAGCAGGTCACCAGCACAGTGGCCGGGCAGCGCGGCGAGATCCAGCAGACCCTGCAGCAGCTCGCGCAAGTCAGCCGCGAGGCCAGCAGCATGCTGCAACAGACTGGCGAGCTGATGCGCAACACCAACGGCCTGCTCGATAAACAGGGACGCAGCGTGATGGACAGCGCGGCGCAGACCATGGCCTCGCTGGACCGTACCAGCGCCGGTCTTGAACAGATGCTCAACAGCAACAAGGACTCGTTGAACGGCGGCATCCAGGGTCTCAGCGAAATCGGCCCGGCGGTGATCGAGCTGCGCAACGCCCTGGCCTCGCTGCGGCAGATGACCCAGCGCCTGTCCGACAACCCGAGCAGCTTGCTGCTGGATCGCCAACAGACCAAGGAGTTTCAGCCATGACCAGCGCCCTTCTCCGCAGCCTCGGCCTGGCCTCGGCCACGCTGCTGACTAGCTGCTCGCTGCTGCCGCAAGCCGAGACAGTGCAGACCTACCTGCTGCCGCACGGCGCCGCCCAGGCACCGGCCAACCGCGGCGCGGTGCCGCAATCGCTGAGCATCAGCCGCCCGCAGGCCAGCCTGCTGCTCGACAGCACGCGCATCGCCGTGGTGCCACAAGGCAGCGAGATCAGCACCTATAAGGGCGCCCGCTGGAGCAATCAGACCACCGCGCTGTTGCGCGACCGGCTGTTGGAAAGCTTCCAGAACGACGGCCGCTTCGCCGCCGTGAGCAGCGACGAACAGCATGTGCAGGCCGACCTGAGTCTGGTCGGCAACCTGATGGCCTTCCAGAGCGAGTACGTCAACGGCAAACCGCAGGTTGTGATTCGTCTCGACGCCCGCCTGGTGCGCGATGCCACCCAGCGCATCATCGCCAGCCGCAGCTTCGTGATCCGCCAGGCGAGCCAGGATGCCGCGGTGCCCGCGGTGGTAAATGCCTTCGGCCAGGCCAGCGACCAGTTGGCCCAGCAACTGATCGAGTGGACCGCGGCACAGGCCAAGACACTGAAGTAAGCGCGCACCACAACGGCGTCGTTTCGCCTTGTTGCGGTGCAGCCCATAGGATGGGTTGAGCTGGCGATACCCATCGCGACGAATTGATGGGTATCGCTGCGCTCAACCCATCCTACGAATGCCCAATCCCGACGCAGCGACGCACCAGATCGGCACCAATTCGCTTTAAAGCAGTGCGACTTCCCCCTCCAGCGCCCTGATAAACCCGTCAAGCCCATGGAAAACCGGCGTTAGTGCGACTTGGCACGCCCTCTGCAATAACGACTCCGACTATCACATAAAGCATCCCCCTCAACGGCGAGGGGGACGCTTCCCGAAGAACGGGATTGGACAAAGGCGTCCTTGCTGGGTAACCGGCAGGGCGCCTTTTTTGTTTCCGCGGTTTTTGTGCCGGAGAACGTGCATGAAAAAGCTCAAGTTGGTCCTCATCGGTAATGGCATGGCTGGGGTTCGCACCTTGGAAGAGCTGCTCAAGCTCGCCCCGGACATGTATGACATCACCGTGTTCGGCGCTGAGCCGCACCCGAACTACAACCGCATCCTGCTTTCACCGGTATTGGCCGGCGAGCAGAGCTTCGAGGACATCGTGCTCAACGACCTCAACTGGTATGCGGACAACAACATCAAGCTGCTGCTCGGCCGCAAGGTAGTGAAGATCGACCGCAAGGCACGCAAGGTCATCGCTGCAGACGGTACGGAAGCCGAATACGACCGCCTGCTCATCGCCACGGGCTCCAACCCGTTCATCCTGCCAGTGCCCGGCAATAGGCTGGACGGTGTGATCGGCTACCGCGACATCGCCGACACGCAGATGATGATGGAAATCGCCAAGACCCATAGCCACGCAGTGGTCATCGGCGGTGGCCTGCTCGGTCTAGAAGCGGCCAATGGCCTCAGACAACGCGGCATGCAGGTCACCGTGGTGCACCTGTCCGACTGGCTGCTCGAGCGTCAGCTGGACAAGACCGCCGGCAAGCTGCTGCAAAGCGCGCTGGAGTCGCGCGGTATCCACTTCCGCCTCAACGAGCAGACCGAAGAGCTGATGGACAACGGCGACGGCCGTGTCTGCGCCGTGCAGTTCAAGAGCGGCGATGTGATCCCCGCCGACCTGGTGGTGATGGCCGCCGGCATCCGCCCAAATACCGAACTGGCGGAAAAATCCGGAATTCCCTGCAACCGCGGCATCCTGGTCAACGACACCATGCAGACCTATGACCCGCGTATTTACGCGCTCGGCGAATGCGCCAGCCACCGCGGCATCGCCTACGGCCTAGTGGCGCCCTTGTTCGATCAGGCCAAAGTTTGCGCCAACCACCTGGCCCAGTTCGGCTTCGCCAGCTACAAGGGCTCGGTGACCTCGACCAAGCTGAAAGTCACCGGGATCGACCTGTTCTCCGCCGGCGACTTCATCGGCGGCGCCGGCACCGAGACCATCACCCTCTGGGATCCCATTGGCAGCGTCTACAAGAAGCTGGTGATCAAGGACGATCAGTTGGTCGGCGCCTGCCTGTATGGCGACACCGTCGACGGTGGCTGGTATTTCGAGCAGGTGCGCGAGAAGGCCAACATCGCTGAGATCCGCGATTACCTGATGTTCGGCGCCGGCAGCCTGGCGGACGCCGGGCGCGTCGCCGGGCGCGTCGCCGGAAGGTCCTGACAATGACCCAGACCACCGCCTCGACCTGCTGCTACTGCGGCGTCGGCTGCGGCGTGCTGATCGAGCACGACGGCGAACGCATTCTCGGCGTGCAGGGTGATCCAGCGCATCCGGCCAACTTCGGCAAGCTGTGCAGCAAGGGCTCAACCCTGCATCTGACCGGCGATCTGGATGCCCGCGGCCTGTACCCCGAGCTGCGCCTGGGTAAAGGCCTGGCCCGCGCGCGTACCGACTGGGACAGCGCCCTCGAGCACGCCGCCAATGTATTCGCCGAAACCATCCGTGAGCATGGCCCAGACAGCGTCTCCTTCTACGTCTCCGGCCAGTTGCTGACAGAGGACTATTACGCCTTCAACAAGCTCGCCCGGGCGCTGGTCGGCACCAACAACATCGACAGCAATTCGCGGCTGTGCATGTCTTCGGCAGTGGTCGGCTACAAGCGCAGCCTCGGCGCCGACGCCCCGCCCTGCTCCTATGAAGACATCGAGCAGAGCGATTGCGTGCTGATTGTTGGCAGCAACATGGCCTACGCGCACCCGATCCTGTTCCGCCGCCTGGAAGCCGCCAAGGCACAGCGCCCGGACATGCGCGTTATCGTCGTCGACCCGCGACGCACCGACACCTGCGATCTGGCCGACCTGCACCTGGCGATCCTGCCCGGCACCGACGTCGCGCTGTTCCACGGCATCCTCCACATCCTGATGTGGGAAGGCTGGATCGACCGGAACTACATCGACGCCCACACCGAGGGCTTCGACGAACTGAAGAAATTGGTGCGCGACTACACGCCTTCTACCGTGGCCGATATTTGCGGCATCTCCGTGGGCAGCTTGCAGGCCTGCGCCGAGATAATCGGCAAGGCACCCTCCTTCCTCTCGCTGTGGTGCATGGGCCTCAACCAGTCCAGCGCCGGCAGCGCCAAGAACAGCGCGCTGATCAACCTGCACTTAGCCACCGGGCAAATCGGCCGCATCGGCAGCGGCCCCTTCTCGCTGACCGGCCAGCCGAACGCCATGGGCGGTCGTGAAACCGGCAGCCTGAGCAACCTGCTGCCCGGCCACCGCGACGCCGCCAATGCCGAACATCGCAGCGAAGTCGCCGGCTACTGGGGCGTCGACGCGCTACCGCAAAGCACCGGGCTGACCGCTATCGAACTGTTCGATGCGGTACGCGACGGCAAGATCAAAGCGTTGTGGATCGCCTGCACCAACCCCGCGCAGTCGCTGCCTGACCAAACCAAGGTCCACGAAGCGCTGTCCGCCTGCCCGTTCGTGGTCGTGCAGGAAGCCTTCTTCACCACCGAGACCTGCCATTACGCCGACCTGCTGCTGCCCGCCGCCAGCTGGGGCGAGAAAGAAGGCACGGTGACCAACTCCGAGCGCCGTATCAGCCATGTGCGCCGTGCGGTGCCGGCGCCCGCCGAAGCACGTCCGGACTGGGCGATCACCAGCGACTTCGCCCGCCGCCTGGAGCAGCGCCTGCGTCCAGGCCAACCTAGCCTGTTCGACTTCGTCAACGCCGAAGCGCTGTTCGAGGAGTACAAGCCGCTCACCGGCGGCCGTGACTTGGACTATTCGGGCGTCAGCTATGCCCTCCTCGACGCCCAGGGCCCGCAGCAATGGCCGTTCCCAGCCGGCGCCAGCACCGGCACGCCACGGCTGTACAGCGATGGCCGTTTTCCCACCGGGAACGGTCGCGCGCGCTTTATCGCCGAGGCCTATTGCGGGCCCAAGGAGCGCCGCGAAGCGCGCTTCCCGCTGACCCTCAATACCGGTCGACTGCGCGACCAGTGGCACGGCATGAGCCGCACCGGCACCGCCGCCCGGCTGTTCGGCCACGCTCCCGAAGCCGCGCTCAGCCTGCATCCGGATGAAATGCGCCTACGCCGACTGCAGGACGGCGACCTGATCAAAGTGCGCAGCCGCCGTGGCAGCTTGGTCATTCCAGTGCAGAGCGATGAGGCGATCCGGCCTGGCCAAGCCTACCTGCCGATGCACTGGGGCAACCGTTTCCTCAAGGGTCTCGGCACCAATGTGCTGACCATGCCGGCGTTCGACCCACTGTCCAAGCAGCCGGAGCTCAAGCACGCCGGCGTCGAGGTGGAGAAAGTCGAACTGCCCTGGCAGCTGTTCGCCTTGGTCGAGGGTGACGTGCAAAAGCGTTTCGCCGCGCTGCGCCCGCTGTTCGAGGAGTTCGCCTACGCCAACCTGACTCTCACCGGCCGCGAACGCCCCGCCCTACTGATCAAGGCCGCCAACGCGATGGCGCCGGAAGCAGAGCTGCTGACACGCATTGATGAGTTGCTCGGCGTTAACGAAGGTCCGGTGCTGGCGTATGACGACCCACGGCGCACCGTCGGCAAACGCGTGCGCATCGAAGATGGGCGCATCACTGCGATTCGTCTGGCCGGCGAAACCGCCGCCCGCGACTGGCTGAAAGGCCTGTGGAGTGAAGGCAAAGCCGACACCAACCTACGTCGCTGGCTGCTCGCGCCGCTGGCTACCCCACCGGGCTCGGCGAGCGGGCAGAAAGCCAGCAAGACCCTGTGCAACTGTCTGAACGTCAGTGAGGGCGCAGTCTGCGCCGGCATCGCCCGCGGCCTCGATCTCGACGGTCTCAAACGCGAGCTGAAATGCGGCACCAGCTGCGGCTCCTGTGTCCCGGAAATCAAACGACTGCTGGCGCAACAGCCGGTGGCAGAAACCGCCTGAACAACAACCGTAGGGTGGAAAACCGCGCAGCGTTTTCCACCAGAACAAGTCGGTGGGCAACGCTTCGCGGTTGCCCACCCTACGAGGAGATGTCGCTATGAACGCAAAAGTCTGGCTGGTGGGCGCAGGCCCAGGTGATCCGGATTTGCTGACCCTCAAAGCGGTCAAGGCCTTGCGCCAGGCAGACGTCGTGATGATCGACGATCTGGTCAACCCGGCGGTGCTGGAACATTGCCCGGATGCACGGGTGGTGCCGGTCGGCAAACGCGGCGGCTGTCGCTCCACGCCGCAGGCATTCATCCATCGCCTAATGCTGCGCTATGCCCGCCAAGGAAAATGCGTTGTGCGTCTGAAAGGTGGCGATCCGTGCATCTTTGGTCGCGGCAGCGAAGAAGCCGATTGGCTCGCCGCTCACGGTGTCGAGTGCGAGATGGTCAACGGCATCACCGCTGGCCTGGCTGGCGCCACCAATTGTGGCATTCCCCTGACCCTACGCGGCGTAGCCCGGGGTGTGACCCTGGTCACCGCTCATACTCAGGACGACAGCAGCCTCAACTGGCAGGCCCTGGCCCAGGGCGGCACCACTCTGGTGGTGTACATGGGCGTGGCCAAGCTCGGCGAGGTGCGCGACAGCCTGTTGGCCGGTGGTATGCGTGCAGATATGCCCGTGGCCATGATCGAAAATGCCTCATTGCCCGTGCAGCGGGAATGTCGCAGTAGTCTGCAACGAATGGTTGGCGATGCATCGGCATTTCAACTGAAAAGCCCGGCGATCCTGGTGATCGGCGAGGTGGCAGAGAGCGTTCAGCACCTGGCACTGGCGCAAAGCGCCTGAACCCTTTCTCCTGTGGAGCACCTCAACCGGCCGCACCAGGCCGGTTTTTTTTGCCTCGCTGTAAAGAGGAGCAAAGCTCGAGCTCCCTATCCTTCTTCCAAAGAAAAACCCGGCCGAGGCCGGGTTTTTCTTTGCGTGAAACTCAACCTAATTATTTAGGTTGGGCTTCCACTTCAGCTTCTACGCGACGGTTGACCGCACGGCCTTCCGAGGTGGCGTTATCGGCCACTGGGCGGGACTCGCCGTAACCAACCGACTCGATGCGCTCGCCGCCGACACTGTACTGGTTGACCAGCACGTCTTTAACCGCGTTGGCACGGCGCTCGGACAGTTTCTGGTTGTAGGCGTCAGTACCAACGGAGTCGGTGTGACCTTCCACGGTGGTGGTGGTCGACGGGTACTGGGTCATGAAGTCAGCCAGGTTTTTGATATCGCCGTAGCTTTCTTCTTTTACTTTGGACTTGTCGAAATCGAATTTCACGTCCAACTCGACACGCACATTCTCGGCAGCAGCCGGGCAACCATCGGCGTCAACGGTGACGTTGGCCGGGGTGTCCGGGCACTTGTCGACGTTATCGCACACGCCATCGTTGTCACTGTCGGCGCAAACTTCGGCAACCGGCTCGGCTGGCGGTACCGGTTGAGCACCACCGAAGTTCACACCGACACCAACACCGGCCATCCACTCGGAATCACCGCGGTCGAAGTTGTAGAGGCCATCTACGCCACCACGGGCATAGAAATGCTCGGTGAAGTAGTACTTCAGGCCGGCACCGAGAATGCCTTGAGTGGTGCGGTCACGTCCGCTGGCTTCCTGGCCAATGCTCTGGTGGCCGACACCTGCGGAAACGTACGGACGCAGGCCTGGGCCAGGTTGACCGAAGTGATACAGAGCAGTCAGGGCGCCATTGTCACCCTTGATGTCTTTGTTGGTCACATCGGTGCGAATGTCGTGGTACTGCCCATAGGACAGGGCCAGTTCGACATCTTCGGTCAGGAAGTAACCGAGCGAACCACCGAGCAGGTTACCTTCGTCGCCGTTGTACCCGCGAGTAGTGTCAGTGAAATAACGATTGCCGAAAATTTCCGCCTCAACGGCACCTTGGCCTTGGGCCAGTGCGCCGAGCGAAAGACTTCCGACCAGTGAGCCAATGACAACGCCTAAGGTGTTTTTCAATTTCATCCGTAAAATCCCCAGTTAGATGTAGTACGAGTTGCTGTAGAACACGTGAACCTACCTCAAAGTAGTAGACAAATTTCGTTATGGCGAGCCACGCCAAACAAGATTTTTCGCCGCCTACCGGCCACTTGCAAATTCTCCCGCAACCTGAGTGCGACGAAAAAGACTCAGCGAATACGCCGCACACAAGTCTGAAGGTGAGCAAACGGCGAAGTTCAGCAAAAATTCCTAGAGTTGCGACTTGCTTGGTATTTCACTGCCGCCCGATATCGTAAGTACAACTCCCGCCCCATCTTATATAAGGCAGTCAGCATCTCAACCCGGCTGAAGGAATAGTTCACGCGGCGATTTCTTATATTCACGGCCATTATTGCAATCATAAAAAAGGCCACTCTTCCCCTGCCTAAAGAAGAGTGGCCAGAAATACAGAGCGGACCCGACCTTGGGTCAAGCTCAATCATCGCGCTGTGATTACCGCCAGTTTTGTGATGCCTGCACGCTCGATGGATGCCATCGCTTTGGCCACCACGCCGTAGTCCACCCCGTCGTCGGCCTGCAACTGCACGCGCAGTTCAGCATCTTTGGCTTTGGCGCTTTCCAGGTTGCCCTGCAATGCCTGCGCCTGAATTTCGTCCTTATTAATGAACAGCTTGCCGTCGCCATCGATACTCACCACCAGAGGATCTTTCTGATCAGCCGGGGCGACGGCCTCGGTTTTTGGCAGGTTGATGTGAATCGAATTGGTCAACAGCGGTGCGGTAACGATGAACACCACCAATAGCACCAGCATCACATCGACCAGTGGCGTGACATTGATTTCGCTAAGCACTTCGTCGCTGTCTTGAGTGGAAAAGGCCATATCAGGACGCCTCCTTCACTTTTGTCGGGCTGGCGGCAGCTTTCGCGGCGGGCAATTGGATCAGCTTGAAGGCGCTCTTCTGGGCCAAGCTGTAAAAGTCATGGGCGAAGTCGTCGAGATCTGCGGCGGAGAGCTTCAGACGACGCAGGAAGTAGTTGTAAACCAGCACCGCGGGCACAGCGACGGCGATCCCGACACCGGTTGCCACCAGCGCCGCGCCAATCGGTCCAGCTACCGTTTCCAGACTCGCCGAACCCGCCGCGCTAATGCCTTTTAGCGCTTCCATGATGCCCCACACGGTGCCGAACAGCCCGATAAACGGCGATGTCGAGCCAATCGATGCGACCACTGCCAGACCGCTTTCCAAAGAGCGGCGCTCACGCTGGATCTGCTGACGCAAGGCGCGCTCGAGGCGATCCTGATGATTAATTGCCTGGCTCAGGTCGCCTTGACCGTTGTCCTGAATGCGGATGGCGCCAAAGCCGGCTTGCGCCACACGCGAGACCGCGCCGGGTTGAGTGGTGACCAGCTCGGCAGCGCCATCCAGGCTGGAGGCGCCCCAGAAGAGCTTCTGGAACTTGCGATCCTGGCCTTTCAGGCGACCGAACTGCACGCCCTTGAGCAGCGCCAAGCCCCAGGTCAGGACGGAAAAGCCGATCAGCAGCCAGATGACCGCGTGTTCGATGGATTCGAGGGGTGATGCCAATAGGTTCATGTCGGGCTCTCTCTGTTCAGCAAAAAAATGTCGGTGTGTTCAATCAATGCAGGCGGAAATCAATCGGCACGCTGACCCAGCCGTCCTGGGCCACATCGCCGCGCTTGGCGGGGACGAAGCTCCAGCGCTTGACTGCGCGCACCGCGGCCTCATCGAGCGACTCGCGGCCACTGGAGGTCTGCAGCTGGATTTCGCTCGGCTTACCGTTTGCCAGCACATGGACCCGCAGCAGTACCGTACCTTCCCAGCCGCGGCGTTGGGCCAGCGACGGGTATTCCGGCGCGGGATTGCGCAGGTAACCGGCGTTGGCAGTCGGCGGCGTGACCGGTACGGCCGCGGGTGGCGGCGGCGTCGGTGCTGCCACTTCCTTGGCCGCGGGTGCCGGCTCAACAGGTTTCGGTGCCGCTTTCGGCGGTGGCGGAACAGGCTTGGGTTTGAGTTTCGGCAACGGCTTGGGGGGCGGTTTGACCGCCAGCTCCTCCACCGGCGGTGGTGGTGGCTCGACCGGCTGTACGATCGGCTCGGGCGGTGGCGGCTCTACCACCGGCGGTGCCGGGCTGGCGAACTCGATGGTCATCGGCGGAATCTCCACCGGCACTTCTGGCAGGACCGGGGCTGGACGCTGAGCCAGCCAGTAAATCAGCGCACCATGCAACACCAGGGCAAATGCCCCGAGCAGCACGCCTTCCCGGCGGCTAAGCGCGCCCTTTGGCCTTACGTGATGCTGGCGATCGCGGCCCAGCGGTTGGCGATGCGGGCGACCCAGGTCCAGCAGATCGGCGCTGGGCGTTTCTCGCCAGAACAATCCCTGAGTGCTGGCCGTGCTTTGTGCATTGCCCATCGACTTGCTCCTCGAAAATCCTGATGCATTCCGCTAGCAACCGCCATATCGCGCTGAAAGGTCCAGTGCAGAGCGGTTACCGCGGTTGAGGAGATGATCTACGGCCGTTCTTATCCCATAAAGTAATCTTTATTAATTTTATAATTCCTTAAAGGAATATAAAAACTCTAACATATTGTTTTTAAACGTATTTATTTAGTGAAAAGCGCACAACGCATAGTAAAAATGCCTCAAAGGCATGAGCGAGCTGAAACGCGCGCCAGTCTCCCCGCCTCTCCAGTCAGTAAAAAGCCCCGAACAGCGCGAACTGCTGGGGCTGGAGAGGTTTTTGCACTACTCAGAACGGGCGGCTGCCCGCCAGGCTGATGCGCTTGAGGTTGCGTCGTTCGCGGGGATCGAAGGCAGTCCGCGCGTGCAGGGTCGCCTGGTTGTCCCAGTAGACGATGTCCCCCACTTGCCAGCGGTGGGTGTAGTAGAAGCGCGGCTGGCTGATGTGCTCGCGCAGGCGGGCGATTAGCGCCTTGCCGCGCTCCGGGTCGTAACCGGGGATTTCCACCTCGGTGGAGACGCTGAGATAAAGCAGGCGCTTGCCGCTCTCCGGATGCACACGCACCAGCGGGTGCTCGGTGCCCTGGATCGGTTCGATATCCGGCGTGCGATAGCTGACATGTGCGCCGCCATAGCCGCCCGCACGGATGCGGATGAACGGGTTGTAGTTGATCAGCCGCAAGTCATCGATTTCGCGCTTGGTCTCCTCGTCGAGCGTTTCATAGGCCAGCGCCAGGTTGTACCAGCTGGTGTCGCCACCTTTGGACGGCACTTCCAGGGCATATAGCAGGGAGCCCGACGACGGCACCGGCGTCCAGTGGTGATCGGTATGCGCCGGCAGCGCGAAACTTCCCAGCTCGCCCTCATCTTGATTGGCCACGCGCACGATCTCTGGCGCCTTGCCATCGGTGCCGGAGGACAGCACCGGAATATCCGCGGGCGGCTGGAACACCGCACCGAAATAGGTGGAGAAATCGAGGAACTGGCGATCGTCGAGGTGCTGTTGGCTGAACACCAGAATGTGGTGATCGCGCAGCGCCTGCTTGAGCGCGACGATTTGCGTGGCGGTTAGCGGCTGGCGGGCATCGAGGCCGCTGACCCGGGCGCCGAGTGGCGCATCCAGCGGGGTGATGGCGAAAGTTTCCGGCTCCTGAAGAAGCGCGGCAGCGGATTGGCTCATGGTTCGTCTCTCATCAATGGTATCGGTAGAAAATATGCATCAACCTTTGCGCACGGTCTGGCTGCGCTTGCCGTCGATGCTCACCGGCACGTCGCCGGCCAAGGTCACACGGCGCACCACGCGGCCCTGGTCGCCGTAGTCGTCGACCGCGTAATGCTGGGTGGCGCGGTTGTCCCAGATCGCCACGTCAGCTTCGCGCCAGCGCCAGCGCACGGTGTTTTCCAGGCGGATGACATGGTTTTGCAGGACATTGAACAGCTGCGCCGAATCGCTCTGCGACAGGCCTTTCAAGCGTTTGACGAAATGCCCGAGGAGCAGCGTGCGTTCGCCGCTGACCGGGTGCACGCGGACCACCGGGTGCTCGGTCTCGTAGACGGTGGAGGCGAAGATCTGGCGGTACTCCTCCAGACGCGCCGGGTCGACGCTGAGTTTTGCCGAGGCGTAGTCGTACTCGTTGCTGTGCACTGCCCAGAGCTTGTCGGCCAGCTCACGCAGCTCGCTGGGCAGATCGTTGTAAGCACTGGCGGTATTCGCCCACACGGTGTCACCACCGGCTGTGGCGGCCACCACCGAACGCAGGATCGAGGCTTTCGGATAGGCATCGACGAAGGTCACGTCGGTGTGCCAGGAGTTGGCCCGCCGCCCTTCGGCGCCGTCCAGTTCGAGCACATAGGCGGTGCCGGCGCGCACCGGTACGGTCGGGTGCGCGACCGGCTCGCCGAGCAGATTGGCGAAGGCTTCCTGGCCCTGATCGTCGAGATGGGTCTGGTCGCGGAAGAAGATCACCTTGTGGGTCACCAGCGCCTGCTGGATGGCGGCGACGGTGGCGGCGTCGAGGTCGCCGGCCAGTTTCACACCGCGAATCTCGGCGCCGATGCGCCCGGCGACCCGATGGATATCGAGGACGGCCAGTTGGCTGGTGATGCTCTGTTCTACGGCTAATGCGGCATTGCTCATGGTGTTTCTCCTTGAGGATTTGGCTGCGCGGCAGCCGGTCAGATCGTGACTCGATCAGCTCGTGACCCGGTCAATCGTGACCCGGTCAGAAGTCGTAGCGCAGGCTCACGCCAGCGGTGCGCGGTTGGCCGACGGACGCGGTGTAGGCGCCGTTGCTGAAGGCGAACGCAGTCAGGTAGTAGTCCTTGTCGGTGGCGTTCTTGATCCACGCGGAGGCGTCCAGCTGGCCCTCGCCGACGTCGGCGCGCACGCCGATCGAAGCGTTGACCAGGCCGTAGCCATCGATTTTCGACAGGTCGGAGTTATCCAGCGTCCCCTCCGCCTCGGAGCGGTAGGAATAGCCGGCCGTGACGTAGGGCTGCAGGCCGTTGCCCAGGCGCCACTGGTACTCACCGTTGAAGTTGCCAATCCACTTCGAGGCGCCGACCACCCGTTCGCCAGTCAGGTCGCAGACCGCCGTCGGGTTAACCGTGCTGACCTCGCCGGGGCATGGCGCGTCCTTGAACGACAGGTAGGTGACGTCGTTGTAGGAGCCGTTGAAGTTCAGGGTCAGCCCCTGAAACGGCAGGTAGCTGGTCTCGAACTCCACGCCGCGGGAACGCACGCTGCCGGCGTTGGCGAGCACCGAGACCGGGGTCAGCGAACTGCCGTTGGTGGTCAGGGTGGTGGCCTGGTAGCCGTGGATGCCAGTCCAGAACAGGTTGGCGTTGAACAGCAGGCGGCCGTCCAGCTGGGTGCTCTTGAAGCCCAGCTCGGCATCGTTGGCACGCTCCGGGCCGACCACCAGCGAGTCGCTGCCGAAGCCGGCCGATGGCGCCACCAGGTTGACCCCGCCGGACTTCTCGCCATGCGCCAGGCTGGCGTAGCCGAGCAGCCCGTCGGTGATCTTGTAGCTGAGGCTCAGCAGCCCGGACGGCGCGGCGTTGTGCAAGCCGAAGTCGCCGGTGTCGAGGCTGCCCATCTGGTTGCGGCGGGCGGCGGCGAGCGGGCCGGTCAGCGGCGCTCCGCCCGAGGGGTCGAAGCGGTGCACGCGGGCCTGCTTCTCCTCGTAGGTACCACGCACACCCGCAGTGAAGTCCAGACGGTCAGTCAGGTGCCAGTTGCCTTGGGCGAACAGCGCGTAGCTGTCGGTCTCGATCTTGCCGTTGGTCTGGCTGGTGGCGTTGTTGAAGATGTTGCGATTCACCCCGGTGAGGAAGAGGTCCGCCAGCGGGCCAAACTCCTGCACGGTCTTGTTGCCGAGGTTCTGGTTGAACAGGTAGGCGCCAACCACATAGTCGAAGGCGCCGCCGGTGGGCGAAGCCAGGCGGAATTCCTGGGAAAACTGCCGGTCATGGACCTCAACACCGCCGTGGATCAGCGCCGGGGCGTCGGTCAGGTCGGTGTCGTTCAGCGGAACGAAGTGCCAGTAGCGGTAGCCGCTGATCGAAGTAAAGGTATGGCCGCTGCCGAGGGTCCAGTTGGCCTCCAGCGACGTGCCGCCCTGCCAGACGTTCACCGCCTGGTCGGAGTCGATGTTCACTTCGCGCTTCTTCGGGTCGTACTGCGGATTGCCGCCGATCAGCGCGGCGCGCTCGCGGAAACGATCGGAAACGCCGTACAGCGCCCAAACCCCGTTGGTGGATTTTTCCTGGTTGTAATCGGTTATCCAGCGCAGGTTGAAGTCTTCATTCGGCTCAAACAGCAACTGACCGCGCGCCCCTTCCCGTTCGCCACCGATGAAGGTGCGGTCGTCGTGCTGGTTGTCGATGTAGCCGTCTTCACGGGTGCGGTAGGCGGACAGGCGCCCGGCCAAAGTCTCGGTCAGCGGGCCAGAGACGGTGCCCTTGCCCTGAAAGTAGCCACGCTCGCCACCGGAAATTTCCACACTGCGCTCGGGAGTGAAGGTCGGCTTGCGGGTGGTGATGTTGATCACCCCGGCCGTGGTGTTCTTGCCGAACAGCGTGCCTTGCGGGCCACGCAGCAACTCCAGCTGCTCCACATCGAGCAGGTCGAATACCGCCATGCCCGGACGGCCGAGATAGATGTTGTCGAGATAGATGCCGGCGCTGCCTTCCAGGCCATCGCTGGCCGGGTTGTTGCCGATACCGCGCACCGCGATGCTCGACTGCCGCGCATGGATGTAGGCGACGTTGACGCTGGGCAGGATCTGCTGCAGGTCCTGAACCCGGTAGACCTTTTGCTGCTCGAGGGTGGCACCACTGACCGTGGTGATCGGCGTCGGAACATCCTGCACGTTTTCCTCGCGGCGCCGCGCCGTGACGGTCACTTTCTCCAACTTCGCCTCGTCGGTCTGCGCCTCGGTTTGTTCGGTCTGGGCGCTGGTTTTTTTCACGTCCTGCGCCAGCGCAGCGTTGCTGTTGAACAGCCCGCCGAGGGCCAGCAACAGGGTCAGCGCGTAATCCGGAGCAGCAAGGCGGCTTACGGCCAGTGGCTTGCTGATGCGTGCTCGAAAACGTTGATCGTTCTGTGTGCGTTGCGGACTCATGGTGCTTCCTTTTCATCCCCAGCCCGGCGGCAAACGCCAGGCAATACGAACCCTTACCAGCAAACCTGGCAGCGAAAAAATGCGTGGTGTGACGGGCGCGATTTACCGCTTCAACCAGCGGAGGCGCCTCGAGGAGTTAGCAGCGACACATGCGCGCGATGGCGCTGCGGTATTGCCTGATTGGTTGGTTAGCGATGGTGCCCATGGTTTTTCCCCTGTGGCTGACGGCCATAAACTTATTCTCTATCGATCTAACAAACATTTATATGCTTCGTTGACGGAATAAGAGCTTGCATTTAAAACCCACACCACGGACCGGGCAAATACCTTCGGCCTATTTTTTCTATGCCAGGAAAGCATCATGGATTTACGACAATTGCGTTACTTCATCGCCCTGCTCGAATACCGCAGTTTTGTCCGCGCAGCCGATGCCATCGGCATCACTCAACCCGCGTTCAGCCGCAGCATTCAGGGCCTCGAGCAAGAGTTCGGCTGCCAACTGGTGGACCGCGCCAACAAGGACTTGCGCCCCACCCCGGAGGGTCAGCTGGTGCTCCAGCACGCCTTGCGCCTGGTCCAGGGTGCGAGCAATCTGGTTCACGAAATCAACCAGATGACCAAGCTCGACGCCGGCGAACTGCGCTTTGGCTGCGGCCCGGCACCGGCCGTGGCGCTGGTGCCCGATGCGGTAGCCAGTTTCGTCAACCGCCATCCGAAGGTGCGCACCACATTCATCGTCGACAGCTGGGAAAAACTCGGGCGCGCCCTAGGCCGCGACGAGATCGAATTCTTCATCGCCGACATCCGCCACTTCGAGGCCGATCCAAGCTTCCAGACCCAGCCGCTGACCGTTAAGCGCGGAGTGTTCTACTGCCGTCCCGGCCACCCGCTACTGACCAAGGAAAGCCTGTCGACCAACGACATGTTCAGCTATCCATTGGCCGCCTCGCAGATCCCGCCCGGGGTGCGCAAAGTGCTGGCCAACCTCAGCGGCCGCATCGACTTCTCCCCCAGTATCGAAGTCGAGAATTACCTCACCTTGCAGCGCATCGTCCGGCAGACCGATGCAATTGGCATCGGCACCGAAGAGGCGTACCGCAAGGCCATCGCCCAGGGCGAGCTGATCCATCTGCGCTTTCGCAATCTGCCGCACAATCTCGATGGCATGTTCGCGCGCTGCGGCATCGTCAGCCGCACCGGCTTCCGCCTCTCGTCGGCGGCGCGGGCGATGATCGAAACGCTGATCGAGGTCGATCAGGCTGGTGCAGCGCAGACCGGGATCAAAGTCGCCGCTGGTCAGGGTGAAATCCACCACTGACCAGCGGCGTAGACTGATAGGCAGGCGCGGTCAATGCCGCGTCAGGAGGTGTGCGATGCGTCCAACCCCAACTTTCACCCTCTGCCTCATCGGCGTCGTTTTGGTCGGTTTATCCACGGCGCTGGCAGCCGCGAGCGCGGTCGACGTCAGCTATCAGCATCCGGAGAAGTTTCGCGACGCCAGCCTGCGCAGTTCCGGCTATGAACGCGGTGCCGACGCCTTCGTCATGAAGGCGCTCGACGTTCACTTGCAAGAGCTAGGCAGCCGCTATCTGCCTGCCGGGCAAACCTTGCATATCGACATCCTCGACATCGACCTGGCCGGCCGCTACGAGCCATGGCACGGCAATGCCTACAATGTGCGTTTCATGCGTGACATCACTTGGCCGAGCATCAAGCTGCATTACGAACTCAAGCAGGACGGCAAAACCGTTGCCAGCCAGGACCAGCAGGTAAACGACATGTTCTACCTGCAGCGCCCCGGCCGCAGCATGCACAGCAGTGATCGGCTATATGCCGAAAAGGCCATGCTCGACGACTGGTTTCGCCAGCGCTTCGGCGCGCAACGGGCCAGCGCTACGCACTGACTGGCGAGGGTAGCTGGCCCAAGTCAGCATATTCCCGTCATGCCGGCGCAGGCCGCTATCCAGCTGCCCGCGCGAGTGACCCGCAATTCCCCCCTGGACCCCGGCCTGCGCCGGGGTGAGGAACTCTGATGGCACAGTGGCGCTCGCCTGGCCGGCAGGTCGAAGACTTCAGCGAGCGGCCTGGGCGCTGGCGGCGTGCGGCTGGTCGCGGGTGGCGGCCTCGAGGAACTCCGGCTGCGCCCAGTCCTTGACCGTAAACGGCTTGCGGATCAGGCGCAGTTCGCCGGCGAGATCCACCGATTTCTGCAGATGGGCGAGGAATGCCACATCCAGGTCCGAGCTGAACAGCGCAGCGAGTTTCTGATCCTTGTAGTCCGCCTGCAGGATCACCGGTGGATAGCTGGCCAGTTGCGAAACCAGCTGGATGTAAGCGTCCTTGTTATCTTCCTCGACCAACCATTGCAGCGCCTGCTCCTGCGCCGCCAGCAGGCGGGTGACCAGTTCCGGATGGGCATCGACGAAGGCCCCGGCGCCAAGCAGCACGCTCTGCATGCTGCCGGCGTCGCCGAGGTCGTTGGTGCTCAGGGGAATTTCGATCAGGTTGCGCGCGCGCAACGCGTTGAGATTGGAAAACCCCCACGAGGCGTCCACCTGCCTGGCCACCAGGGCCGCGGTAGAGGCGTTGAAATCGAGGTTGATGACTTTGAAGTCCTTCTCGCTCAAGCCCTGGCTGGCAATCGCCGCATCGAACGAGAGCTGGTTGGCGGTACCGCGAAACAGCGCCACGCGCTTGCCCTTGAGGCTTTGCAGGTCGGTGATCCCGCTGCCCGGCACCACACCCAGGTAACTCTTGATATTGCGGGCGATGCCGCTGAGCAGCCGGGTATCGGTGCCGCTGGATTTGCCGATGATCGCCGCCAGATCGCCCAGGTAGGCGAAGTCCACCTGACCGTTGGCGAAGGCTTCATTGATGACCGGGCCGGCGCCCTTGAAGAAATTCCACTGAATATGGATGCCCTGGTCGGCGAACGCTTTTTCCAGCAGCTGCTGGTCGCGCAACACATCCACCACACCGCCACCGCTGTGACCGGCGCCGGCACTGAGATCGGGCACGGCGATACGGATTTCCTTGACCGGCTGCGTGGTGGCCGAGGCGACCAAGGGGAAGGTGCCCAGCAAGCCCAGCAAAATCGGCGAGGCGAACAATCCGAACAGTGAATTGGCGAGGGTTTTCATTGAGGCGACTCCTTGGGCGATATCCATAGCGATGGCGGCTTAGCCGTCCGTTTGGCGATGAATAAGGCACAGCCCAGACATTCTCATAAATACTATTAATTCATTTTTTAATAACTAAGAGAGCTAAACAAGACAGGCCGCGGGCTGGCGCACAACATGCGCCACGGGCATAAAAAATATTCCACGAAGGCATTTGCGATGCGACTGCCAACCACGGTTTATTCATATAAATATTGGAACTTATATTCCATAAAGCACTATCAATAGGCCAATAACTGGCCCTCTTTCCTGTTCGGAACCCGTCGTTATGGCCACTACCTGGACTTCGCCTTCAACCACGCATGCACGGCCGCTAGATAATGCGGCCTGGTCTCGGCGCAGCGCCGCCCTGCTGCCCTGGCTGGTGCCGGCTAGCCTGGCACTGCTGTGGTGGCTGGCCAGTAACTTTGGCTGGATGTCGGAGCAGATCCTTCCGGCACCGCAACTGGTCTGGCAAAGCGCTCTGGAACTGGCGCACGGCGAGCTGTGGTTCAACCTTGGCATCAGCCTGCAGCGCCTCGCCGTCGGCTTGCTTCTCGGCATTGCCAGCGGCGCCGTGCTGGGCGGTTGGCTGGGCGCCAGTGCGCGGGCCGAGCGGCTGATCTACCCGACCTTCGCCGCGCTGGCGCAGATCCCGACCCTGGCCTGGATCCCGCTGTTCATGCTGCTGTTCGGCATCGGCGAGGCGCTCAAGCTGGTGGTGCTGGTCAAGGCCGTGGTGGTGCCGATCACCCTGCACACCCTGGTCGGCGTGCGCGATGCGCAGCCCAAATTGCGCGAGGCCGCCGCCGTACTGCGCCTGTCGCCACGCCTGCGGCTGTGGCGACTGACCATCCCGGCGGCCCTGCCAGCTTTTCTCGCCGGATTGCGGATCGCACTGGCCACCGGCTGGTCGTCGCTACTGGCGGTCGAACTGCTCGCGTCCAGCGAAGGCCTCGGCTTCCTGATGGTCTGGGGCCGGCAATTGTTCATGCTGGACATCGTATTCGTCTGCATTCTGGTGATCGGCGTCGTCGGTGTGCTGCTCGATCGCGGCATCAATCGGCTCGAGCATTCCCTGGTGCACTGGCCGCATCCACCCACGGCCGCGTTCCGTCGACGGCCGGCCGGCTCGGCCTGGCAACGCGTCCAGCCATGGTTGCTGCCGCTGGCGCTGCTGGGCCTATGGCAGCTGGCCAGCCAACGCGAGTGGCTGGACAGCAATATCCTCGTCGCCCCCAGTAGTGTGTGGCTGACCACCTGGCAAGGTCTGGTGGATGGCAGCCTGCCGGGCGCCATGGCGGAAAGCCTGAGCCGCACCGTTCTCGGCCTGGCACTGGGCGGCAGCCTCGGCGTTCTCGGCGGCCTGCTTCTCGGCCTGTCGCGCCCGGCGGAGCGCCTGTTTGGCCCGAGCTTGGGCGCGTTCCGCCAGGTGGCAATCTTTGCCTGGGTGCCGCTACTGACCGCCTGGTTCGGCCTAGGCGAGGCCGCCAAGCTGGCGTTCGTCGGCCTCGCCGCATTCTTCCCGCTGTTTATTGCCACCCAGCGCGGCGTCGCCGGCCTTTCGGCGCAGCTCGCCGAGGCGGCGCGGACCCTGCGCCTGAACCTCTGGCAACGCCTGCGCCTGCTGATCCTCCCCGGCGCCGCCCCGGCGATCTTCGCCGGCCTGCGCCTGGGGCTGATCTACGCCTGGCTGGGCACCATCGGCGCCGAATACTTCATGCCCGCCGGCGCGGGGATCGGCACGCTGATGCTCGGCGCCCAACAGCTCTTCCGCATGGACCTGGTGATGGCCGGCATGCTCCTGGTCGGCCTCACCGGCGCCCTGCTCAACACCCTCGGACAACGCATCGAAGCGCGTGCCACGCGCTGGAGAAACGCATGAATTCGCTGACCCGCCTGACCGTCGACACACCCATTGTCCGTTTCCGCCAGGTGAGCAAACAGTTCGCCGTCGACGGTGACAGGCTGGAAGTCATCCGCGATTTCGACCTCGACGTGCGCGAAGGTGAATCGATTGCCATCGTCGGCTCCAGCGGCTGCGGCAAATCCACCCTGCTGCGCCTGCTGGTCGGCCTGGATACCGAGTTCAGTGGCGATATTCAGGTCGACGGCGAGTCTGTGACCGGCATCGGTGGCGAGCGCGGCATCGTGTTTCAGGAGCACCGCCTGTTTCCCTGGCTGAACGTGGAACAGAACATCGCCCTCGGCCTGGTCAACGAAGGCCTGACCCAGGCCGAAAGCTTCCGCCGCGTCGAGCAGCTGGTGCAACTGGTCGGTCTGCACGGCTTTCAACGCGCCTACCCGCACCAGCTTTCCGGCGGCATGGCGCAGCGCGTGGCAATCGCCCGCGGGCTGGTCGCCAGTCCGCGCATCCTTCTGCTCGACGAGCCGTTTGGCGCCCTTGACGCGCTAACCCGGCAGCAGATGCAGGAGGAACTGCTGGCGATCCGCGCGCGTGCCGGGATCACCACCCTGCTGGTCACCCATGACGTTGAGGAAGCGATTTTCCTCGCCGACCGCGTGGTAGTCCTCGAGCCACGCCCCGGACGGATCAAACGCATCGTCGATATCGACCTGCCGCACCCGCGCAACCGCGCCAGCTTCGATTTCCACCTGCTGCGCGAAGAGCTGCTCCACGAACTGACCGGCAACGGCGAGCTCCGCGCTCCGCCTCCGCGTGTCGAGGACCTGCCGCTGGCGTACATCGCCTATTAATCCGCTTGTTCATTGGCCCCCGCCTACGCGGGGGTCCAGTCAACCACTCACTCCGGAGCCCCCATGCCGCACCGTCCCAACTTCCTGATCATTCTCGCCGACGACCTCGGTTTCTCTGATATCGGTGCCTTCGGCGGCGAGATTCGCACCCCTAACCTCGACGCCCTGGCCACCAGCGGTCTACGGCTGACCGATTTCCATACCGCGCCGACCTGCTCGCCAACCCGCTCGATGCTGCTCACCGGCACCGACCATCACATCGCCGGGCTGGGCACCATGGCCGAAGCGCTAACCCCGGAGCTGATCGGCAAGCCCGGCTACGAGGGGCACCTTAACGATCGCGTAGTCGCCCTGCCCGAGCTGTTGCGCGAGGCCGGCTACCAGACGCTGATGAGCGGCAAGTGGCACCTCGGCCTGACCGCCGAGTTGGCACCGCACGCGCGTGGCTTCGAGCGCTCCTTCGCGCTGCTGCCCGGCGCCGCCAACCACTATGGGTATGAGCCGCCCTACGACGAGTCCACGCCCGGCCTGCTGAAATCCACGCCGGCGCTGTACGTTGAGGACGACCAGTTCATCGACGAGTTGCCCGCCGACTTCTATTCCTCCGATGCCTTCGGCGACAAGCTGCTGCAGTACCTCAAGGAACGCGACCAGAGCCGGCCGTTCTTCGCCTACCTGCCATTCTCCGCGCCGCACTGGCCTCTGCAGGCCCCCGCCGAACTGGTCGACAGCTATCGCGGCCGCTACGACGCCGGCCCGGAAGTATTGCGCCTGGAGCGACTGACTCGCCTGAAGGCCTTGGGCTTGATCGACGAGCAGGTCGAGGCCCACCCGATCGTCACCCTCAGCCAGGAGTGGGCGCAGCTCGACGACGACAAGCGCCAGCGCTCGGCCCGAGCCATGGAGGTGTACGCGGCGATGGTCGAGCGCATGGATTGGAACATCGGCCGGGTTCTGGACTATCTGCGCCAGCAAGGTCAGCTGGACAACACCTTCATCCTGTTCATGTCCGACAACGGTGCCGAGGGCGCGCTGCTCGAGGCCTTTCCGAAATTCGGTCCCGAGCTGATGAGCTTCCTCAACCAGCACTACGACAACAGCCTGGACAACATCGGCCGCGCCAACTCCTACGTCTGGTACGGCCCGCGCTGGGCGCAGGCGGCGACTGCACCGTCGCGGCTGTTCAAGGCCTTCACCACCCAGGGCGGCATCCGCGTGCCGGCGCTGATCCGCTACCCGCAGGTGCATCGCCAGGGACAGATCAGCCATGACTTCGGCACGGTGATGGATATCACGCCGACGATTCTTGATCTGGCTGGCGTACGCCACCCCGGGAAGCGCTGGCGCGGCCGCGACGTGGCCGAGGTGCGCGGCAAATCCTGGCTGGGCTATTTGAGCGGCGAGACCGAGCAGGTTCACAACGAGCACACTGTCACTGGCTGGGAATTGTTCGGCATGCGCGCAATCCGCCAAGGTGATCTGAAAGCCGTGTACATCCCCGCACCGGTCGGCCCGGAAACCTGGCAGCTGTATGACTTGGCTAGCGATCCGGGCGAAATCCATGATCTTGCCCAGTCGCAGCCGGAAAAACTGGCTGCGCTGCTTGAGCATTGGCAACAGTATGTTGCGGAAACTGGCGTAATCCTTAGCAAATCGCCGTTCCAGGCGTAATTTCCGCACCACTCGTCTATCCGCACCCGACCGAGCATTGCACCGGTTTAATGGGTGCGGAATGATCCTCCCAGGCTGCAAATCAAGTGGCTGGCCGGCCATTTCTTCAGAATTTCGTCCCGGTCCCACCGCACGTTTTTTTCTGGCGCATCGACATTCATATCCAGCCACTGCGGCTCTTTATTTCTCGGCCCACCCACATGACTTGTAGTGGCATTTAGCCGATCAAAAGCGTTTACAGACAGTACTGAATGTAAGTATCTTTTGCAGTCTGCTTATTTGTCGTTTTTTCTTCGTACTTTCATGTTTTTCGCGCCCAGAGCGCGTAGCAATCGAGACATTTCCCATGCCCTTCAAGCCAGCCCTCACCGCTCTGGTTACTGCCACGTTGGCCGCCCTTTTGCTCAGCGGCTGCGACAAGCAAAACACTGCACAGCCACATGAAACGCCGACGGTCGGGGTCATTACCCTGCAACCCCAGGTGTTCGCGCAGACCAGCGAATTACCGGGCCGGGCCAGCGCCTACCGAATCGCCGAAGTACGTCCGCAGGTCAACGGCATCATTCTCAAGCGTCTGTTCAGCGAGGGTAGCGAGGTCAAGGCCGGGCAGCAACTCTACCAGATCGACCCAGCCACCTATCAGGCGACGTTCAAGAGCGCGCAGGCAGCCTTCAAGTCGGCCCAGGCATTGGCCGGTCGCTATAAAGAGCTGGTCGCCGACCAGGCCGTCAGCAAGCAGGAATATGACGAAGCCGAGGCCGCCCGTCTGCGCGACGAGGCCGCTCTGGAAAGCGCGCAGATCAACCTGCGCTACACCAAGGTGCTCGCACCGATTTCCGGACGCATCGGCCGCTCGGCGGTGAGCGAAGGCGCGCTGGTGAACGTTGGCCAGAGCGAAGCGATGGCGACCATCCAGCAGCTTGATCCCATTTATGTCGACGTCACTCAATCGTCCAAGGACATCCTCCGTCTGCGCAAAGAACTGGCCAGCGGCAACCTGCAAAAAATCGGTAAGCACGGCGCCAAGGTCAAGCTGGTGCTCGAGGACGGCAGCCTCTATGGGCATGAAGGCACGCTGGAGTTTTCCGAAGTCTCGGTAGACCCCGGCACCGGCTCGGTGGTCCTGCGTGCGGTATTCCCTAACCCCACCCATGATTTGCTGCCGGGCATGTTCGTCCATGCGCAGTTGCTCCAGGGCGTTAAAGAGCAAGCCATTCTCGCCCCACAACAAGGCATCACCCGTAACGTGCGTGGCGAACCGACTGCGCTGGTGGTCAACGCCGACGGCGTGGTCGAGCGCCGCGACCTGCAAGCCGAGCACACCGTCGGCAACCAGTGGCTGGTCAGCTCCGGCCTCAACAGCGGCGACCAGCTGATCACCGAGGGTCTGCAGCACGTGCGTCCGGGCGACAAGGTCCACGTCAAGGCCGCCAGTAACGTCAAGACAGCAGCCGCCACCCCGCGCTGAGGAACGTACCATGTCGAAATTCTTTATCGACCGGCCGATCTTCGCTTGGGTGATCGCCCTGGTGATCATGCTCGCCGGCACCCTGTCGATCCTCAATCTGCCAATTCAGCAGTACCCGAGCATCGCCCCACCGGCGATCGCCATTCAGGTCAACTACCCGGGCGCTTCCGCACAGACCGTGCAGGACACCGTGGCGCAGGTGATCGAACAGCAGCTCAACGGCATCGACAACCTGCGTTACATCACCTCGGACAGCAACTCCGACGGCAGCATGACCATCACCGCCACCTTCGAGCAGGGCACCAGCCCCGATACCGCCCAGGTACAGGTGCAGAACAAGCTGCAGCTGGCCACCCCACTGTTGCCGCAAGAGGTCCAGCAGCAGGGCATCCGCGTAACCAAGGCGGTGAAGAACTTCCTGATGGTTATCGGCGTGGTGTCCAAAGATGGCAGCATGGGCAAGAACGATCTGGCCAACTACATCGTCGCCAACATCCAGGACCCGATCTCGCGGACCAAGGGCGTCGGCGACTTCCAGGTATTCGGCGCGCAGTACGCCATGCGCATCTGGCTCGACCCGGCCAAGCTCAACAACTTCAAGCTGACGCCGATCGACGTGCGCACCGCCATCCAGGCGCAGAACGTGCAAATCTCCTCCGGCCAGTTCGGCGGCCTGCCGGCCGAGCCGGGACAGCAACTGAACGCCACCATCATCGGCAAGACCCGCCTGCAGACGCCCGAACAATTCCGCCAGATCCTCCTCAAGGTCAATACCGACGGCTCGCAGGTACGCCTCAGCGATGTCGCCAAGGTCGAGCTGGGTGGCGAGAACTATGCCATCAGCGCCCAGTACAACGGCATGCCGGCTTCAGGTCTGGCGATCAAGCTGGCCACCGGTGCCAATGCGCTGGACACCGCCAAGGCGATCCGCACTACCCTCGACGAGCTCAAGCCGTTCTTCCCTGCCGGCATGGAGGTGGTGCTGCCCTACGACACCACTCCGGTGGTATCGGCGTCGATCTACGAAGTGGTCAAGACCCTCGGCGAAGCCATCATCCTGGTATTCCTGGTGATGTACCTGTTCCTGCAGAACTTCCGCGCCACACTGATCCCGACCCTGGCGGTGCCAGTGGTCTTGCTCGGCACCTTCGGCGTGCTGGCGGCCGCAGGCTTCACCATCAATACCCTGACCATGTTCGGCATGGTCCTGGCCATCGGCCTATTGGTCGACGACGCCATCGTGGTCGTGGAAAACGTCGAACGGGTGATGACCGAGGAAGGCCTGTCACCCCGCGAGGCGACACGCAAGTCGATGGGCCAGATCCAGGGCGCGCTGGTCGGTATCGCCCTGGTGCTGTCGGCGGTCCTGCTGCCCATGGCGTTCTTCGGCGGCTCCACCGGGGTGATCTACCGGCAGTTCTCGATCACCATCGTCTCGGCCATGGGCCTCTCGGTACTAGTCGCACTGATCTTCACCCCTGCCTTGTGCGCCACCATGCTCAAGCCGATCCACAAGGGTGAGCATCACCATCACGGCGGCTTCTTCGGCTGGTTCAACCGTAGCTTCGAGCGCAGCGTGCAAAGTTATGAACGCGGCGTCGCCGGCATGCTCAAGCGCAAGGCGCCGTACCTGCTGGCCTACGTGGTGATTCTGGTCGGCATGGTCTGGCTGTTCGCCCGCATCCCCACCTCGTTCCTCCCGGAAGAGGACCAGGGGGTGCTGTTCGCCCAAGTGCAGACGCCGGCCGGCTCCAGCTCGATCCGCACCCAGGACGTGCTCGACGATATGCGCCAGTATTTGCTGGAAGACGAGAAAAACAACGTCAACTCGGTGTTCACCGTCAACGGCTTCAGCTTCGCCGGCCGCGGCCAGAGCTCGGGCATGGCCTTCATCATGCTCAGGCCCTGGGAAGAACGCACTAGCGCCGGCCAGGACGTGTTCTCCGTGGCCGACCGCGCCAAAAAATACTTCAACAATCTGATCGATGCCCGGGTGTCCTCCTTCGCCCCGCCAGCAGTGATGGAACTAGGCAACGCCACCGGTTTCGACTTCTACCTGCAGGACCGCTCCGGGAGCGGTCACGACGCGCTGATGGCCGCCCGCGATCAGCTCATCCAGCTGGCCCGGAAGAATCCGGTGCTCTCCGACGTACGCGCCAACGGCCTGGACGACGAGCCGCAGTACCAGTTGCAGATCGACGACGAGCGCGCCCGCGCCCTCGGCCTGTCGCTGGCCGAGATCAACAGCACCCTGTCGATCGCCTGGGGCGCCAGCTATGCCAACGACTTCATCGACCAGGGCCGGGTCAAGAAGGTCTATCTGCAGGGCGAAGCCGCCGCGCGGATGGGACCGGAAGACCTGGAGAAGTGGTACGTGCGCAACGACAAGGGCACGATGGTGCCGTTCGCCGCCTTCGCCAGCGGCAAATGGATCTACGGTTCGCCCAAGCTGTCGCGCTTCAATGGCGTGCCGGCGCTGCAGATCCAGGGCAAACCGGCAGCCGGGCGCAGTTCCGGCGAAGCGATGCAGGCGATCGAGGAGATCATTGCCCAACTGCCGCCAGGAATCGGCTACTCGTGGAGCGGCCTGTCCTATGAGGAGCGGCTGTCCGGCGCCCAAGCCCCAGCGCTGTACGCCATCTCGCTGCTGGTGGTATTCCTCTGCCTGGCGGCACTCTACGAGAGCTGGTCGATCCCCTTCTCGGTGATGCTGGTAGTGCCACTCGGGGTGATCGGCGCACTGCTCGCCACCTACGGTCGCGGCCTGTCCAACGACGTGTTCTTCCAGGTCGGCCTGCTGACCACGGTCGGCCTCGCGGCGAAGAACGCGATCCTCATCGTCGAGTTCGCCAAGGAACTCTACGAACAGGGCAAGAGCCTCCCCGAGGCGGCCATCGAAGCCTGCCGCATGCGTCTGCGGCCAATCATCATGACCTCGCTGGCGTTCGTCCTCGGCGTACTGCCACTGGCCATTTCCAATGGTGCCGGCGCGGGCAGCCAGCACGCCATCGGTACCGGCGTGATCGGCGGCATGATCACCGCGACGGTGCTGGCGATCTTCGGTGTGCCGCTGTTCTTCGTCATGGTCACGTCGATGTTCAAGCGCAAACCCAGACCCGTCACCAGCGAACAGGAGGTGGTCGAATGAGCAAGTCGTTACTGTCCCTCGCCGTCGCCTCGATCATCCTCGGTGGCTGCTCGCTGATCCCGGACTATGAGCGCCCAGAGGCGCCAATCGCCACTGCCTGGCCACAGGGCGAGGCCTATCCCTCGGCCGCGGAAATCGCCGGCAATGCGGACGCGCTGCAAGGCTGGCGGGAGTTTTTCCATGACCCGGCGCTGCAGCAGCTGATCGAAATCGCCCTCACCAACAACCGCGACCTGCGCACCGCGGCGCTGAACGTCGAGGCCTTCCAGGCGCAGTACCGCATTCAGCGTGCCGAGCTGTATCCAGCGGTTTCGGTGGACGGTGGCGCAAGCCGTCAGCGCGTGCCGGCCAGCCTGTCGCAGACCGGTGATTCGACCATCACCAGCCAATACTCGGCGACCATCGGCGTCAGCGCCTGGGAGTTGGACATGTTCGGCCGCCTGCGTAGCCTGCGGGATGCGGCGCTGGAGCAATATTTCGCCAGCGCAGAAGCACAGCGGGGCACGCAGATCAGCCTGATCGCCAGCGTGGCCAACGCTTATCTGAGCTGGCAAGCCGATCTGGACCTGTTGCAGCTCACCCAGGAAACCCTGGCCACTTACGAACGTACCCTCGCCCTCACCCAACGCAGCAATGAAGTCGGCGTGGCCTCGGCGCTGAACGTCAGTCAGGCACGCACTTCGGTGGAAACCGCGCGGGTGCGGCTGAGCCAGTACCAGCGCCTGGTCGCCCAAGACCGTAACGGCCTGATCCTGCTGCTCGGCCATGCGCTACCGGATGACCTGGGCCAGCCACTCGATCTGAACGCCAAGCTACTCGGCGATCTGCCGGCTGGCTTACCTTCGGAGTTGTTGCAGCGCCGCCCGGACATCCTCGCAGCCGAGCATCAGCTGAAGTCAGCCAACGCCAACATCGGCGCGGCGCGGGCGGCGTTCTTCCCCAGCATCAGCCTGACCGCCGATGCCGGAACGCTGAGTCCGGACCTGTCCGGCATGTTCGATGCGGGGTCGGGAACCTGGCTGTTCCGCCCGCAGATCAGCCTGCCGATTTTCAATGCCGGCGCCCTGCGCGCCAACCTCGACTACACCGAGGTGGTGAAGAGCATCCAGGTGGCGCAGTACGAGAAAACCATCCAGACCGCCTTCCAGGAAGTCGCCGATGGCCTCACCGCACGCGCCACCTACCGGCAGCAACTGCAGGCGCAGCGCGATCTGGTCGAGGCCAGCCAGAATTACTATCGCCTGGCCGAGAAGCGCTACCGCACTGGCATCGACAGCAACCTGACCTTCCTCGACGCCCAGCGCCTGCTGTTCAGCTCCGAGCAATCGCTGATCATCGATCGCCTGGCGCAGCTGGCCCGCGAGGTCAATCTGTACAAGGCGCTGGGTGGCGGTTGGGATGAGCAACGCGTGGGAGAAGCGCCGGCGACCGCGCCTGCATCTTGATCGCGCGGTTTTGATCGATGGGATCGCTCCCGGATTACATCCGGGCAACGGGTTTTTCATCTCTCCTGCCGGGAGAGATGAAGGACTTAAGCCAGCAACGCGACCGACTTCACCTGCGCCCATAACCGTTGCCCAACTTGCAGACCAAGCTGGTCGCGCGAATAGCGGGTAATCCGCGCCAACAGTGGCGTGCCGTCCACGTCCAGCCGCACCAGCACATGCGCGCCACTGGCGGCGGGTATTTCCTCCATGACCACCGCCGGCAGCAGATTGAGAATGCTGCTGTGTTGCTGGCACTGCAGGCTGAGGCTGACATCCCGCGCCTGCACCTTACAACGCAGCCGGCGCCCGAGCGGCATCGCCGGATGGGCTACACGCAAAGTCTGCTGACTCCCCGGCAGATGCACGCTGAGCAAGTCATACGCCGAGTCGTAGGCACTGACCTGACCCTCGATGACCACCCCGGCATCGTCGCCAAGCGCAGTGGGCAGATCCAGACGCGCCAGAGTTTCCCCGAGCGGACCGCTGGCCAGCACCGCGCCCTGTTCGAGTAGCACCAGGTGGTCGGCCAGGCGCGCCACCTCGTCCGGCGAATGGGTGACGTACAGAATCGGGATATCCAGTTCGTCGTGCAGACGCTCCAGATAGGGAAGGATCTCGCCCTTCAACTTGTGATCGAGCGCCGCCAAAGGCTCGTCCATCAGCAGCAGTCGCGGGCTGGTGAGCAAGGCCCGGGCGATGCCGACCCGCTGCCGCTCACCACCCGACAAGCGCTCGGGCAGGCGCTCGAGCAGATGAGCAATCCCGAGCAATTCCACCGCCTGATCGAGATGCACGCGGCGCTGCGCAGCGGCGATGCGGGTGTAGCCGTAATTCAAATTGCCGCGCACCGAGAGATGGGGAAACAGACTGGACTCCTGAAACACGTAACCCAGCGCGCGACGATGCGGCGGCGTGAACAGGCGCCGCTCGCTGTCCTGCCAGACCTGCCCATTGATGCGCAGATAGCCTGGTGCGCGCTCAAGCCCGGCCAGGCAACGCAACACACTGGTTTTCCCCGAGCCCGAGGGGCCGAACAGCGCCGTGACACCGCGTCCCGGCAAGCTCAGATCGACATCCAGAGTGAAATCCCCATGGCTCAGACGAAAACGCGCCTCGATCTGCTCGTCGCCATGCTTCGCGCTCACGTCATTCATCAATTCCATCCCGGCCTCATGCGTTTGCCGGAATACAGCGCCAGCAGCACCAGGAACGAAAACACCAGCATGCCTGCCGCCAGCCAGTGTGCCTGGGCGTATTCCATGGCCTCGACGTGATCGTAGATCTGCACCGAGACCACGCGGGTTTTATCGGGAATGTTGCCGCCGATCATCAGCACCACCCCGAACTCACCCACCGTGTGGGCAAAACCGAGCACGCTGGCGGTGATGATGCCCGGCTTGGCGAGCGGCAAGACCACCGAGAAAAAGCTGTCCCACGGCCCGGCTCGCAAGGTCGCCGCGACTTCCAGCGGACGCGCGCCAATGGTGGCGAAAGCGTTATGCAGTGGCTGCACGACAAAGGGCAGCGAATAGATCATCGAACCGATCACCAGGCCGGCGAAGGTGAATGGCAAGGTGCCGAGTCCCAAACTTTGCGTAAGCTGTCCGATCGGGCCGTGCGGGCCCATGCTGACCAGCAGATAGAAGCCGATCACCGTCGGTGGCAGCACCAGCGGCAGTGCCACCAGCGCGCCCACCGGGCCTTTCCAGCGTGACGAGGTGCGCGCCAGCCACCAGGCGATGGGCGTACCCAGCACCAGCAGTAACACCGTGGTCAGCGTGGCCAGCTGGATAGTCAGCCAGATTGCGGCGAAATCAGCAGCGCTCAGACCCATCGATCAGCTCTCAAAGCTCATAGCCGTAGGAGCGGATCACCTTAGCGGCATTCGGCCCGCGCAGGTACTCCAGGAATGCCTTGGCCGCCGGATTGTCCTTGCCCTTGTTGAGCAGTACCGCGTCCTGACGGATCGGCTGATGCAGCGTGGCCGGCACGATCCAGGCGGAACCATTGGTGATCTGGCCATCCTTATAGACCTGCGACAAGGCAACGAAACCCAACTCGGCATTGCCGCTGGAGACGAACTGGTGCGCCTGCGTGATGTTCTGCCCTTCCACCAGCTTGCCGGCCAGTGCTTGCGTCAGGCCCAGCTTGGCCAGCACCTCGGTGGCAGCCAGCCCGTAGGGCGCGGTTTTGGGGTTGGCGATGGCCAGATGTTGGAAAGTGTTTTGCTTCAACACCTCGCCTTTGCCATCCACATATCCGGCTTTGGCCGACCATAGGGCCAGCGTGCCGATCGCATAGGTAAAGCGCGAACTGGCGACGGTTTCGCCTTCCTGTTCGAGCTTTGCCGGGGTGCTGTCGTCGGCGGCCAGAAATACCTCGAACGGCGCGCCATTCTTGATCTGTGCGTAGAACTGCCCCGTCGCGCCGAACGCCGTCACCAGCTTGTGCCCGGAGTGTTTTTCGAAGTCACTGGCCATCGCCTGAATCGGCGCGGTGAAATTTGCCGCGACCGCGACCTGAACCTCATCGGCGGTTGCCACTTGGGCAAAACAACCAATGGCGGCAACCAACGCCAGGAAATGACGACGCATGAAAAACTCCTTTTTAGTGGGTTTTGACGGCTCGGAATCAAACCAGCATATCGCTATATCAAAAACTATATAGCGAAGCGCGCCACCCCACCAAGCCTAATCACGCATCTACTCCGTCGCGACCCGCTCACCCATCAACACCGCCTGACTATTGCCGGCCATTTCGCGGAGGAAGTTCCAGGTCGCCTTCATCCGCGCGATGTCTTTTAGCTCGATCGGCATGAGCATCCAGAACGTCCGGGTGAACTCCACCTCATCGCCCAGCACGCAGACCAGCCGCGGATCTGGATCGGCCGAAAACGCCGGCAGGATGGCAATCCCCGCGCCGGCAGCGGTCGCCTGTTGCTGCGCAAGAATGCTGGTGCTGCGCAGCGCGACCCGTCGCGGCTTGCCGATTTCGTCGAGGTTGAGGAGTTCCTTGCTGTACAGCAGGTCATCGATATAGCTGACGAAACCGTGCTCGCGCAGATCGTCGCGGCTGCGAATCGGCGCATGCCGCTCCAGGTAGTCGACGGAGGCGTACAGCCGCAGCACGTAGTTGGTCAGCCGGGTGATGATGAACGGGCCGCGCTCCGGTCGCTCAAGGGTGATCACGATGTCCGCCTCGCGACGCGACAAATGCACCATTCGCGGCACGGCCAACAGGTCGATGCCCAGATTCGGATGGCGCTGGGTGAACTCGGCCAACTGCGGCGCCAGCATCACCGAACCGTAACCCTCGGTCACACCGATCCGCACGTGCCCGGAAAGGTTTTCCTTCTGGTCTTCACGCGCCTGCTCGATAGCTGAAAAGGCACTTTCCATCGCCTCGGCTTGCGGCAGCAGCGTACTCCCCGCCTCCGTCAGGCTGTAACCCGAGGCCTCGCGGCTGAACAGCTGCACGCCGAGGCTCTTCTCCAGCGCCTGCACACGGCGGGCTACGGTGGTGTGGTCGACTGCCAGGCGGCGCGCGGCGGCTGTCAGCTTGCGCGTGCGGGAAAGCTCGAGGAAATACCGCAGGTTGTCCCAGTCCATTCGCCACCTATCGATCTGCAAAAATGCAGACTAACAATGCATTTACTCGAATTGATACCCACAAAAACGCACTGCTAGGATAAAGATAAGCGCGCTCGAAGGCATGCCCTCGGGCTTATCCCCCCACTGCCTGTCGGAGACCGGACACATGAACACGCCTTCTGCACCAAGCGTCCCCACCGTCAAACTGCTGATCGACGGACAACTGGTCGAATCGAAGACCAGCCACTGGCGCGACGTGGTCAACCCGGCCACCCAGGAAGTCCTGGCCCGCGTGCCGTTCGCCACCGACGACGAAATGCACGCCGCCGTGGCCAGTGCCAAGCAAGCGTTCAAAACCTGGCGCAAGACGGCGATTGGCACGCGGGCGCGCATCTTCCTCAAGTATCAGCAGCTGATCCGCGACCACATGAAAGAGCTCGCGGCGATCCTCACCGCCGAACAGGGCAAGACCCTGGCCGACGCTGAAGGCGATGTGTTTCGCGGCCTGGAAGTGGTCGAGCACGCCGCCGGGATCGGCAACCTGCAGCTCGGCGAGCTGGCCAACAACGTTGCTGGCGGCGTCGACACCTACACCTTGATGCAACCACTGGGCGTGTGCGCCGGCATCACCCCGTTCAACTTCCCGGCGATGATCCCGCTGTGGATGTTCCCGATGGCCATCGCCACCGGCAACACCTTCGTCCTCAAGCCGTCCGAGCAGGATCCGATGGTGACCATGCGCCTCGCCGAATTGGCGCTGGAAGCCGGTCTGCCGGCCGGCGTGCTCAACGTCATCCACGGCGGTGCCGACGCGGTCAACCTGATCTGCGATCACCCGGACATCAAGGCCGTGTCCTTCGTCGGCTCGACCAAGGTCGGCACCCACGTCTACCACCGCGCCAGCCAGGCCGGTAAGCGCGTGCAGTGCATGATGGGCGCGAAGAACCACGCGATCGTCATGCCCGACGCCCACAAAGAGCAGACCCTCAACAATCTCGCCGGCGCCGCCTTCGGTGCCGCTGGCCAGCGCTGCATGGCGCTGTCGGTGGTGGTGCTGGTCGGCGAAGCGCAGAGCTGGCTGCCGGAGCTGGCCGAGAAAGCCAAAACCTTGAAAATCAGTGCCGGCGTGGAGCCGGGCACCGATGTCGGCCCGCTGGTTTCCTGCGCGGCGCTCGACCGGGTCAGCAGCCTGATCGAACGTGGCGTCGACGAAGGCGCGAGCCTGGCGCTGGATGGACGCAACCCAAGTGTCGCCGGCTACGAGCGCGGTAACTTCGTTGGCCCGACCATTTTCGCCGGCGTCACTTCCGAGATGAGCATCTACAAGGAAGAAATCTTCGGCCCGGTGCTGTGCGTGATGCACGCGGAGACCATGGATGAAGCCATCGAGCTGATCAACGCCAACCCGAATGGCAACGGCACCGCGATCTTCACCCGCTCCGGTGCCGCCGCGCGGCACTTCCAGGAAGAAATCGACGTCGGCCAGGTCGGCATCAACGTGCCAATCCCGGTACCGGTACCAATGTTCTCCTTCACCGGCTCGCGCGGCTCGAAACTCGG
The DNA here is from genome assembly GCF_024730785.1 of Pseudomonas sp. LS44. Lineage (NCBI taxonomy): Bacteria > Pseudomonadati > Pseudomonadota > Gammaproteobacteria > Pseudomonadales > Pseudomonadaceae > Pseudomonas > Pseudomonas sp. LS44. Next base: position 1,923,097 of record NZ_CP102830.1, on the reverse strand, counting down.
CGACCTCGGCCCGTACGGCAAACAGGTCGTGCAGTTCTACACCCAGACCAAAACCGTCACCCAGCGCTGGTTCGACGAAAACGAAGTCGGTGGCGCGGTGAACACCACCATCACCCTGAAATGATCCGCCAGGCCGACGCACAGCTTCGTAGGGTGGGTTAGCCGCATAGCGGCGTAACCCACCATCCATGTCGCAAGGCATCGCGATTGCCAGCCTGACGGCCGGTCGGTGGGTTACGCCTTTGGCTAACCCACCCTACGCCAGACCATGCAACACCTGACTTGTACCTGGCTTTTTCTGGAGTTTGCACCATGGAATTTGAAACCCTTCTGCTGGACATCCGCGAGCGCGTCGGCCTGATCACCCTAAACCGGCCCAAGGCGCTCAACGCCCTGAACGGCCAGCTGATCGCCGAACTCAACCAGGCGCTGGATCGTCTGGAAACCGACCCGAGCATTGGCTGCATTGTCCTGACTGGCTCGCAGAAAGCCTTCGCCGCCGGTGCCGACATCAAGGAAATGGCCGAGCTGACCTTTCCGCAGATCTACCTGGACGACTTCTTCGCCGCCGCCGACCGCATCGCCAACCGCCGTAAGCCGATCATCGCCGCCGTGGCCGGTTACGCGCTGGGCGGTGGCTGCGAACTGGCGCTGATGTGCGACTTCATCTATGCCGCCGACAACGCCCGTTTTGGCCTGCCGGAAATCACCCTTGGCGTGCTGCCGGCGATCGGTGGCACCCAGCGCCTGACTCACGCACTGGGCAAATCCAAGGCCATGGAATTGTGCCTGACTGGCCGCCAGCTGACTGCCGAGGACGCCGAACGCGCCGGCTTGGTCGCCCGTGTGATCCCGGCCGACAGCCTGCTCGAAGAAACCCTCAAGGTCGCCGCCGGCATCGCCGCGAAATCGCTGCCTGCGGTGATGATGGTCAAGGAAAGCGTCAACCGCGCCTTCGAGGGCAGCCTCAGCGAAGGTCTGCGGTTCGAGCGACGGATCTTCCATGCGGTGTTCGCCACCAGCGACCAGAAGGAAGGCATGGCCGCCTTCGTCGAGAAACGCCCGGCGCAGTTCAAGCATCGTTAAACGTGGTGAGGGTGGAAAACGCTGCGCGGTTCTTCCGCGGGGTGGCCATCCACCCTACGAGGCTGCCGTAGCCCGGATGCAATCCGGGGGCGGAGTTGCCGGTTATCCCCGGATTGCATCCGGGCTACGCACTGAGGGTTTTGTCCCCTCCCCTGCGGGGCGAGGGGAGCTTTACCGCCGTTCCACAATAAGGACGTCACCATGCATATCGGCTTTATCGGTCTCGGCAACATGGGCGCCCCTATGGCCCGCAATCTCCTCAAGGCCGGCCACGCGCTGACCGTTTTCGATCTGTTCGCCACAGCCGTCTCCGGGCTGGTCGAAGCCGGCGCCACCGCCGCCACTTCCCCCGCGGCACTGGCGCAGAGCGACGTGAAACTGATCATCACCATGCTGCCGGCCGCCGCTCATGTGAAGAGCGTCTACCTCGGCGATGACGGCCTGCTCGCCAACGTGCGCGAAGGCGTGCTGCTGATCGACTCGTCAACCATCGATCCGCTCAGCGCCCGCGAAGTGGCCAAGGCCGCCATCGCCCAGGGCAACCCGATGCTCGATGCGCCGGTGTCCGGTGGCACGGGCGGCGCTGCAGCCGGCACGCTGACCTTTATGGTTGGCGGCGATCTGGCCGACTTCGAACACGCCCAACCGGTTCTCGCCGCGATGGGCAAGAACATCGTGCACTGCGGCGGCGCCGGCAACGGCCAAGTGGCCAAAGTCGCCAACAACATGCTGCTGGGTATCTCGATGATCGGCGTCGCCGAGGCCATGGCCCTTGGCGTGGCGCTGGGCATGGACGCCAGCGTGCTGGCCGGGGTGATCAACACGTCCAGTGGCCGCTGCTGGAGTGCCGACACCTACAACCCGTTCCCCGGCGTGATGGACAACGTGCCCGCAGCTCGCAGTTACAGCGGCGGCTTCGGCACCGACCTGATGCTCAAAGATCTCGGCCTGGCCACCGAATCGGCCAAGCAGGCCCGCCAACCGGTGATGCTCGGCGCCTTGGCGCAGCAACTGTATCAGGGCTTCAGCCAACAAGGCCACGGCGCGTTGGACTTCTCAGCGATCATCAACCTGTACCGCAAAGAGAGCTGAACAATGAGCGATAGCGATGCCGTCATTCTGGCTGAGGTGCGCAACCGCATCGGCCACCTGACGCTGAACCGGCCCAGCGGACTCAACGCCCTGACCCTGCCGATGATCCGCGCCCTCTCCCAGCAATTGCACGACTGGGAAGAGGACCCGCAGGTGCTCGCCGTGGTGCTGCGCGCCAGCGGCGAGAAAGCCTTCTGCGCCGGCGGCGATATCCGCGCGCTGTACGATAGCTATCGGGCCGGCGACACCTTGCACACGCAGTTTTTCGAGGAGGAATACGCGCTCGATCAATACATCCACGCCTATCGCAAACCGCTCCTCGCCTTGATGGACGGCTTCGTCCTCGGCGGTGGCATGGGCCTGGTCCAAGGCGCCAGTCTGCGTGTGGTCAGCGAGCGAGTGAAGATGGGCATGCCGGAAACCGGCATCGGTTATTTCCCCGATGTCGGCGGCAGTTACTTCCTCTCGCGTCTGTCGGGTCAGCTAGGGACTTACCTGGGTATCACCGGCATGCAGATCCGCGCAGCCGATGCGCTGTATACACGGCTGGCGGACTGGTGCCTGCCCAGCGAATTGTTCGCCGAGTTCGATCGCTGCCTCGATCACCTGAGCTGGACCACTCACCCGCAGGAATCCCTACGCACCCTGCTCTCCACGCTGGCCAGCAGCCAATTGCCCGGCGCCGAACTAAAAGCCCTGCGCCGGGCCATCGACGAACATTTCGCCCATGCCGATCTGCCGGCGATCCGCGCTGCGCTGGTGGCGGAAAACCGTCCGGAATACCGCGACTGGGCCGAGAAAACCGTCAAGCTCCTCGACAGCCGCTCGCCGCTGGCGATGAGCGTGACTCTGGAGATGCTGCGCCGCGGCCGCCAGCTATCGCTTGCCGATTGTTTCGATCTGGAATTACATCTGGACCGCCAATGGTTCGCCAAGGGCGACATCATGGAAGGCGTGCGCGCGCTGATCGTCGATAAGGACAAGACACCACGCTGGAATCCGCCCACTCTGGAGCAAGTCGACCGTGCGCAGGTCGACGCCTTCTTCTGCGGTTTCAAACCCACCGCTGGCAAAGCCCGGCGTACCGCCCTGGAACAAGAGAGATAACCATGCACGACCTCGAACTGAGCGAAGAACAACGCATGATCCGCGACATGGCCCGCGACTTCGCCCGCAGCGAAATCGCCCCCAAGACCCAGGCGTGGGAAAAAGCCGGCTGGATCGACGACGCGCTGATCGCGCAAATGGGCGACTTGGGCCTGCTGGGCATGGTCGTCCCGGAAGAATGGGGCGGCTCGTACGTCGATTACGTCGCCTATGCGCTGGCAGTGGAAGAAATCTCCGCGGCCGATGGCGCCGTGGGCACCCTGATGAGTGTGCACAACTCGGTCGGCTGCGGGCCGGTCCTGCGCTATGGCAGCCAGGCGCAGAAACAGGCCTGGTTACCGGCCTTGGCCGCTGGCCAGGCCATCGGCTGCTTCTGCCTGACCGAACCCCACGCCGGCTCCGAAGCGCACAACCTGCGCACCCGTGCCGAACTGCGCGACGGCCAGTGGGTGCTCAACGGCGCCAAGCAGTTCGTCACCAACGGCCAGCGCGCCAAGCTGGCCATCGTCTTCGCCGTTACCGATCCGGAGCTGGGCAAGAAAGGCCTTTCAGCCTTTCTGGTACCGACCGACAACCCCGGTTTCGTCGTCGAGCGCCGCGAACACAAGATGGGTATCAAGGCCTCCGACACCTGCGCAGTGACCCTGAACGATTGCACAATTCCCGCCGATAACCTGCTCGGCGAGCGTGGCAAGGGTCTGGCCATCGCCCTGTCGAACCTCGAAGGCGGACGCATTGGCATCGCCGCCCAAGCCCTCGGCATCGCCCGCGCGGCCTTTGAAGCGGCGCTGGGTTATGCCCGCGAGCGCACCCAATTCGGCAAGCCGATCATCGAGCACCAGAGCGTGTCGAACCTGCTCGCCGACATGCACACCAGCCTGAACGCCACGCGCCTGCTGGTACTACACGCGGCGCGCCTGAAAAGCGCCGGCCTGCCCTGCCTTTCCGAAGCCTCGCAGGCCAAATTGTTCGCCTCGGAGATGGCCGAGAAGGTGTGCTCGAAAGCGATCCAGATCCACGGCGGCTACGGCTATTTGGAAGATTATCCAGTGGAAAAATACTACCGCGACGCGCGCATCACCCAGATCTACGAAGGCTCCAGCGAAATCCAGCGCCTGCTGATCGCCCGCGAGCTGGTCAACTACAGTCTGTAAACGCCACGTTTGGCGTAAGCCTTCAAGCCCGCGCAGCTCATGCTGAGCGGGCTTTTTATTTCCCGCAACGTTCGGGAGTCCGTCTCGACTGGCTCCGTTACAGCTCACGACTACTTCCTGCCGAAAAATAACCCCCCCGCGCTCCCACGGTCATTCCCGCAGACAAAAGCATTGCTGATATTTCTCTTGTTGGTCGTCGTCCATGTAGCGGGAAATGGAACGAACCCCAAACGGTCACCAGAACCACCAAATCGCAGACATGAAAAAGGCCAGTCGTTTCCGAACTGGCCTAAGTCATTGAGGTAAATGGTCGGGACGGAGTGATTCGAACACTCTACCCCTTGCACCCCATAATGGTAAAAGCTCTTCCAAGGCAATCCACGGAGAACCATAAGAACATCGCAACTTATTGTTTCTACTTCAGTAATGCCTTATTTTAGCTTCCACTGTCATCTCGTAGCCTACGCCCAAATCCACGCACAAACGGTCACCAAACGGTCACCGGAAATTGTATTGATACGGGCGGAAAAATGGCAGACATCACCGACAGACAGATGAGCATCAAACCCGGCCCCCGGGACATCTGGCTCAACGAATCCGCCCCAAAAGGCCACGGCCGTTTCATGGCCCGCATCCGGCCCAATGGCGAGCGTCTCTTCTACTACCGATATACCGACTCGACCGGCGCGAGGATACGTCTCCCGATCGGGTCATATGATCGCGATGGAACCTCTGGACTGACGCTCAAATCTGCCCGCCTGCGCGCCCGGGAGCTGACAGAGCTTTATCTGAGCGGAGTTACTGACCTACGTGAGCATATAGAGGCCGAAGAAGCTGCCCGCAAGGCTGCAAGAGCAGCCGAAATCGCAAGGCTCGAATCAGAAAAGGCAGCGTTCGAAGCAGACTTGGCCCGCCAAGCGGCCCGCAAAACGGTTAACGACCTTTTCGACCACTGGACCCGTGTTGACCTGATTAACCGAAAGGACGGTGGTGCCGAAGTGCGACGCATGTTCCGTAAAGACGTGTTGCCCTTGATTGGTCACCTGGCCGTCGAAGACGTGCGCAAAGGTCACATCACCGAAGTGACCGATAAATTGCTCGCCCGCGGAGTCAATCGCATGGCGAAGCTCATCTTCTCGCTGATACGTCAGATGTTTCGCTTCGCAGTCGATCGCGATCTGATCGAAAACGATCCAACCGCGAGCATCCGTAAAGCCAAAATCGGCGGCAAGGATGTCGAGCGAGATCGTGTCCTCAGCGAAGACGAAATTCGAGCCTTAGCAAAGCAAGTTCCGGCTGCTGGCCTTCTGGCCACCTCACAAGCCGCCATCTGGATTGCCCTTTCGACATGCTGCCGGATCGGAGAGCTTCTGGCTTCACGGTGGGAGCACATAGACCTGGACAAGCGGACCTGGCGGATCCCACCTGAGAACAGCAAGAACAAGAAGGCTCATGTGATAGCGCTCTCTGACTTTACCTTGGGCCAATTCCAACTTCTGCGTGAAGTCACAGGCACATCGCCTTGGTGCTATCCGAACACAGATGGAACCGCGTCGGTGTGCTCGAAGACCGTCACTAAGCAGATTGGAGACAGGCAGCGAAAGCCCGGCCAAAGAATCATGAGCAACCGCAGCGCAATGGCCCATGCCCTCCTCTTACCTGCCGGCAAATGGACTCCGCACGACCTGCGGCGCACCGGAGCCACGCTCATGACAGTGATGGGCGTGTTACCTGAAGTCGCCGAGCGATGCCTGAATCACACGGAAGAAAACAAGGTGAAGCGCATCTATCAACGGCACAGCTATGCGGCAGAGATGGCAGATGCCTGGCAACGGCTCGGTGCCTACCTTGAAAGAATCACGCAGGAAGAAAACAGTAATGTCGTCACGCTCAAGCACGCATGACAACACCGCACCTGCTGCTACCCCGAACTCAGTAAAACAACCCCATCCGGATCACTACATGGCAATCAATCTAACTAACCTCGAATGGCTATCTCCCACGCAAGCCCTTAAATGGCTCCAGGTGGCCAACAAGGACCTAACCCGGGAAGACATGATGAGTCTTTGCGTCGAAGGGCGCTTCCTCGCCTACGTCCGCCTCAAAGGCGACAAAGGCGTGATGGCAGATGATCCAGAACATGTTGTTTACGGCAGCGGCCACTATGCCGTGCTCAACCCAGACGACCTTGTTCATGGAAAAAGGTCGATCTCGCTGCTGCTGCAAGGAGATGTTCTGCCTTCTCCCGACCCCGAAGACTCTCGCCTCCGTGACGTTGCATGGACAATGACCACAGACAGACAGGAACTTCGAGTCCTGTTCAAGCGAGCCGAGCTCGATCAGTTGAAAGGCGGATCGGTAGCTGGATCGAGCGACATGCACATGAATCACCTGGTCATTATCTCCGCCCTAGTGGAGATGCTGAAGGACCAGGCCAGACCGGCATACAACCAAGACCGAATCATCAAGGATTTGAACACCCGGTTCGGCCATGTGCATGGGTTGGGAGAGACAACGCTGCGAGCCTTGTTTGGCACAGCGAACAAGGTAAGGAAATCGGCAAAAACACCGCCACCAGGATCCTCAAAAATCCGACTGGATAAATCCGAAATCCAGTTGGACTGACCTCCCGCCGATCAGAGGGTTGAATTCGCCAGGACATCATTCATGCGCCATCGAGCGCTAAGGTTCCTGTCCATGACAACCCTTTCCAACCTTCCCACACATCACTCAGCAGTTAGTTACTCGCGCCGCTTCCTGCGGCTCCCTGAGGTCGAGCTGGTCACCGGCTTCAAGCGATCCCACATCTACAACCTCATGAAAACGGGTGCATTTCCGCAAGCTCTAAAGCTCGGGCTTCGGGCGGTCGCTTGGGACTCCGTTGCTATCGAGCAGTGGCAGATGGAACGGCTTGCGCCAACACGAGCGGCCAATAATGCAATCCACAGCCCCACTACCTCGTCGCTCCAGAAATGACCATGCCTATCCCTACCATGCACACATCACACGGCCAGCGGCTCGCAAGAAGAAACCGTAAATACCGTGCAACGCCAGCAAACATCGGGGCCCTGATCGACCTATACCTGCGTCATCAGCAGCTCAGCGTAGTTATAGATAACTACTTAACTCATTCACTCTCAGGAAAAGACAGTGAGGAGGAGCTACAACAACTACAGATAGAAAGCCTCCACAACCAGATCACAGCACACAAACACATCGCAGCCCTAAACCTTCCAAGATGGCGAGCACTCCCGGAGCAGCTGAAACAGATCTTCAAGATTGCTGCGGTCGGCTCAAATCGGGACTCCATTGCTGTGACCTGCAACGTCGGCTCAGAAACTGCAGCAAGTGCGCTGGTCGCCTCCAGAGGAGTGTCTGTTTACATAGGTAGAAAGCTCCGGGACACATTGCGGTCGGCTGACCTGGCCACTAGCTTTGCTCTGGTTCTCGAAGAGGCAATGGACCGGCAAAGTTGTAATCCTGAGCTCCACTTCCACGCGGTGTTCCAATGTCCAGCCCACCACCGACCAAAGCTTCATTCCGCGTTGGTAAAAGCGTTCGCATCGGACTACGTGGAGATTTTCAATAACCAAGCCGTGGACATAAGACCGATCACCAAACCCGGGGGCTGGGGTGGCTACTGCTGCAAAACGCTTCCTCGTGAAAATCATCTTGGTAGCCGTGCAGTCTTCTCCAGCAAAGCAGCCAGCCGAGCCGGAGAGCATCTATACCTAGAGGTCATGCGCTGGCTACGAAGCCTTCCAACATCGAACCAGCTGAAGGCTGATCTCAGTGGACTGCTTGGACCTCTGATCAAGGCAGAGGCGTGCCCAGAGCTACTCCAGCTAATCGCACAGCATTCCGCGCAGAGGAAAGAAAGGAGACTTCGGCGACGCCAACAAGGGGCTCAATACAAGCAGCTTGCTGCAAGCGAGCCAGAGTGGTTTCGCAGAGAGCTTGTCCAACAGCTCCGGCCGGCGTCTTGTGAAGTTACAAGCAGCTCTACAGCGCCTGCACAGCACGCAGAATCAACGATCAGCCCAGACCACACCCACACTACTGCAGAACGCCATATAGCCCTTGCTGAGCGTTACAGGACGCACCCGGGCTTCGGCGAGTGGGCAATCACTGAGGATGATGACGAAACCCTGTTTGGGAACCATCCAGACCCCGAATCTTGAACTACAGGTGCCCGACTAAGAACAGAGTGCAGTAAGCGGGCATACACGAACTGAACATCCGGGGCATTACAAGCAAACGAGTTGTCAGCCCCGGAGTGTCGATCGTCGAAGTCTTAGGAATACCGGGATAGCTGGACCCTATTCGATTTAACGTGGCTACCAGCTACCGGATGACTCCTTACACAGCCACGAAGTGAAGAAGTCAATTTTTGTTCCGTTGATGTTCACAAATACAGTGAGGTTTTCGTGTAAGGATCCGGTGAGGAAACCATTGGATTTTAAAAGCCTGCGGGGGCGGCAATAATATCCTTACACAGCAGCAGTCCAAACAGATTGACGTTCCGCCACGGCGCCACCAGCGCGGTCAACCTCTAAAAGTCATTGACCTTGCTTGTTGACTGTTCATATCGATGGCGAGAAACCGAGAAGGCAGTGCAATGAACTTGGACCCAATCCACGGAATGGACTTCCACCGAGCCTAGATCGACGCTAAGGGTAGCTTCGCGAGGCTCAAGGCTTCGAACGTCGGCGGGATCAAACCACAACAGATTATCCGGATCCAGATGCTGCCTGTGCCCAAGAGCATCATCCTTGATCGCCTTTGTTACCGTCTCCCAGACCGAGTAATCGACCTCATACCCCTCATCACTATGGTGTCCAGCGCTCGCAGATATCTCGGTATTTTGGGGGATCGACATGGCCTCAACTTTAGAAGCCTTGTGGAACAGCACGACATTACGCCCCTCTTTTGCCTGTGCTGACTGAAAAATTATTCCATCGAGCGCCGGCTCGTTTTCTGTTGCCAGGAAGTCGGCAATCGCCTGAGTAGCAAGATAGTCCAGGGCTTGATCGTCTGGCATGACTGCACGGGTCATCCGTTTTCCAACCGATCGCAGAAACGCGACCCGCTCGAGTCGGTCTTTTAGGGTGAGATCAAAGATGCTACCGGTGTCATGCGCATATTCCAGCGCAGTGAGGTCGAGGAGGCGCAGTGGCCGCTGGATGTTGAACCTGGCGACAACCACTCGACTTCCCACGGGAGGACGAACTTCTGCGATTGCAGACTGCATGCTTGTCGCACCATAGAAAACCGAAATGCCTTGGGCATTCATTCGGCCGGCGGTGGCGAGGCGCGCTGGCGGAGGGCCGAGTTCCTGGTCTGGCCGGCAGAGGGCCTTCAGGAGCGGATCCTCTGACTGGAAGACACGAGCACGATAGAGACAATTCAGGTCAAAATACGGTCCGGCGTCAACTACCAGCGGCTGATTATTACTCGTTTTGAGCGAGTCGATGTGGCCAAACACCTCGGCCAGGTGGACGGCGGCACTTCGGCTGAAGAATCGAGCCTCTTTCTGGATGCATTGCTCGAAATTGCGCCAGTCTTCTTGCCACGCTTCGTCGGTGGCTCCCTTCTCTTCGTAGTGGCACTCGGCTGAAAATTCGGTCTCGCCATCCCATTCTGACGGATCGTAACAAGCATGCTTGTCTTCAAGGATTACCTGCACATCCTTCGCCACCTCTGAGGCGACTTCCGCAGCCCCTTCAAAGGCTTCGACGGTAGTATCCCCTTCGCGAAACCATTCATAGCTAGACTCTCGATCGGCCATCATGTGCCGCTGCAAGTAGTCCGGCTCGACCGACGTTCGAGTGAAATGGTGGTCGAAGGCTATCTCAACTCGCTTCGCCAGCTGCCCGAGTGACCATGCGACCATTGTCTGGTCGCAGTAACTACATTTTGCAGCTTCTCCAGTGACGGACACTTCATTGGACAGGTATTCCTCACCAATGCACTCATGGCAGATGCGCTTTGCATTGAGCCGGGCAATATCGTCGCGATGCATAACGCTTGTTTTCCACCGTTTTGAAGTAGGAGCGGATTCTCCCATGCGCGAGCCCGGCCAGGTGGAACTGGAATGCAAAGCCCACCAGAAACTGATCTTCCATGCTTGAACTGCGCAACATCTCGCAAAAAATCACTTTTCGACCGAGCTACCCCCCCGATAAACTGATCGGCTGCGCGCTGAACAGCGATAACGCCCCCCCTGAGAGCGGAGTAATGAGTAGGAGCAGAAGAAAAAACCCTATTGTCGGCTATACCACAGCGACCAGCGAGGCCGAGGACAAAGCCCTCTGGCACCGCGCGCTCCGCCGCGCCGAAAACCAGCGCCTAGCCACAGCCCCAAACTCAGAAGCACACCATCCGCGAGAGTTCTCCAATCCTTGGAGTATGGATAAAGATGGCAAGCACTGGCTGGGGGCCCAGTGGCGGAGCGCAGACTGGGCCCGTAAATGAGAAAAACGAGACTTGGCTCGGTGACAAACACGTTGTCACGTAGCACTTAAACCACGACCTCCAAGCTTGTATAGCGCGAGCAAGCTGCGCCCCAGTCATCTCTGTTCTACACTCATCAGGGCCGCTATTGTTGGGGAGACTGGTTCGTGACGCTCAAGTTTCTGACTCAATCCCTCCCCCCCCCGCAGATCGTGTGACGATCACTCAAAAAGCCAGAAATCACCACCTCTCTGTGGATGAGCTCCTTCGTCGGGCGATCGCCCTCGACGAGGCCGAGGAAAGGTCCCTCCCCGCCGTTCCGCTTGCTGCAGCAGAAGAACTCCTGAACGAGGATCTACGTGAAATTCTCAGCGGAGAAAGGACACT